>NZ_JCAYNT010000002.1:0-524887 GCF_059758095.1 Shewanella sp. MF05913 | reverse complement strand
AGGATGCAAGATGTTGTGCGCTTATTATTAGTTTGTTTGCTGTGTTATCGACATGCTGGGGGCGAGTGATAATACGGTCAAACATCCTTGCCATAACATGGGTAGAGCGGCGTTAAATGAATCGCACTGCATCTACTCGAATAAAAATGACGTTATTGGATATAGAGTCTGGGGACCCAATAACGCCTGAACTGTCGCGTTAATGACTGTGTTCGTTACAGCAACACACGGCATTAACGGTAAAAAATAAAGCGGCAAGGATGCAAGATGTTGTGCGCTTATTATTAGTTTGTTTGCTGTGTTATCGACATGCTGGGGGCGAGTGATAATACGGTCAAACATCCTTGCCATAACATGGGTAGAGCGGCGTTAAATGAATCGCACAGCATCTACTCGAATAAAAATGACGTTATTGGATATAGAGTCTGGGGACCCAATAACGCCTGAACTGTCGCGTTAATGACTCGTGTTCGTTACAGCAACACACGGCGTTAACGGTAAAAAAATAAAGCGGCAAGGATGCAAGATATTGTGCGCTTATTATTAGTATGATGTTGTTGCTATTTGCTTTGTATTATCAGTTCGCTGGGGGACCAACCGACAACACACTCATACATCCTTGCCAAAACGGTTTTGGCTTAACTTGCCATTGTTTGTAATTGTTGACTTAACTGAGTAATTTTTTCCTGTAAAAGAGCGATCTCTGACACTATTGCACCGCGTTTTTCAGTTTTATGGCTTTCGCTATGCTTGACCCATTTATATACAGTTTTTGATGACACACCATATTGTTTGGCGACATCAGATAATAGGCGGTTATGTACCTTAACTTCGCTAATCACTTGATGTTGAAAGTCCATTGGATAGTGTCTCGCAGTTGAAATACTCATCTTATTTATTCCTTAATGCTTTATTTGTATTTGCTTGAACGGGATTCAACTTCATCCCACTGGCTGCAACCAAGATGCGCTAAGAAAAAAATGTTTTGCCGGCATTGTCCAATCAGCTTAGCGACCATGCCATTAACTGATTTGATGTTCTGACCTAGATTCATTTTACTCATCGCTATCTCCTACAAATGACAATGGACTGCTTAAAAATTAAACTACTACTTAGTAGGTATCTTCTCTCTATATGAAAACTGTATGCCAACTTTTTAAATTAATTTAAACCGTTTAAAAACAGTTGCTTGCAGTTGTTATTGTGTTTTGTAATATTGGCTCGTTTGTTTTAATTGGTGCAATTGCACTAATTTGGTGAACTAGCCTTTGGGTGATGGCTGTTTATTGAGAGGCATTATGGCGGTAATTCATGGCAGTAAAAGGTTATGTAAATGACAAAATGAGGACATTACGTTTGTCATTCATATGAGGATAAATAATAGTGCGCCAAGGTTCCTTGAAGACGCGCTTAAAAACTGCTTAAGAGCGTCATTCTCAACGTTAAAGAATAAGTGTACTTTAGTCAGCGCACGACTGAAGAGGGGGAATACCAATCCGCATTAATAGCAATTCCACTAATTATCTGGTCATTCAGCGGGAATTCTGTGTCTTCTAGGCAAGTAATAGAATTGAAGGCATAGTTGCTCTACGTCAAAATGCTATTAAGCAGCATAGAAGGCACAGAAATCCGCCTTGCAGGAGGCACTCAGACCGTTCATTTCTTTGTTGCATCGTCTTAAAAGGGAATAACCATTATTACAACAATGCGCCTCAAACAGAACAGTCTGAGTGACTCTGATTGGTCACATAATTAATGGAAATGGTATAACAAGTGACCACACTGAATGTGTCCAGTGGTTTTTGATTAAGGCATAATGATATATAAGGCATTATATTCACATTTCACGATAAATAATTTACCGTGAAATGTGAGTCGTAATTGATGAATGGTAATTGATGAATAGTGGGCTGTAAGCGGTTAAATAAATTCAGTTTAACTTGAATATCATTGTCAAAAAATACCACGAGAGAGTACAACTTACGTTTGTTAAGTGCTGTTAGATCATCAGCGTGACGCGTTAGCCGCCTTCATCGAATTTATCGTTAATCAAATTACACACCGCATCTAATGCCACTGCTGCGTCTGGACCTGTTGCTGTTACAGTGATCATTTTTCCGATGCCACTTTCCAACATGAGCAGTCCTAATACGCTAGCGGCACTGGCTTGTTTGTCTGCTTGAATTAGGGTGATTTCAGCATCAAAGTCAGCAGCCAGTATTGCTAGCTTTGTGGCTGCTCGTGCATGTAAACCTAATTTATTTGAGATGGTGACTTGGCGCTCAAGCATGGCTAGCACTCCAGATAGGACTAAAGCTGATCTTCACTGATATTTAGCTCTCTGTGGCGGGCGTTGACTGTGTGTTTACTGCCTTGTCTAAATCGCTTAGCGAGTTGGTCGGTGATATAAACTGAGCGATGTTGTCCGCCTGTACAGCCGATGGCGATGGTTAAATAACTGCGATTATTACGCTCTAAATGTGGCATCCAGGTTTCGAATAGATTTTCGATTTGCCAAATAAACTTATTCACCAGAGGCTGACGGCCAAGAAACTCTTGCACAGGCTCATCAAGACCTGTTAATGGTCTTAATTCTATTTCCCAGTGCGGGTTAGGTAAAAAGCGCACGTCGAACATAAAGTCTGCTTCGGTCGGCATACCGTGTTTAAAGCCAAACGATTCAAAATTAATCACTAACTCTTTATCAACACTGCCAAGCAATATTTGTCTTACTTGATCGCTTAGCTCGTAAATATTGAGTGCCGATGTATCGACATAGTGATCAACCATTTTGGCGATAGGTTCGAGTAAGCGGCCTTCTAATTTAATCGCTTCTTGTAATGAAATATGGTTTTTAGATAGCGGGTGTAATCTGCGGGTTTCGCTGTAGCGTTTAAGTAAAACTTTGTCGCTAGAGTTTAAGAAAAAACTGGTAATTTCGGTATCAGGTTGCAGTATTTCAAGTTGTTCTTGAAGCACTTTGCCTTGTTCGGCAATATTGCGCACATCAACACTAATCGCTACGAGGTCATTACTGCCTTTTAACTGAGCCAATAAGGTGCCAATTAGCGGCAATGGCAGGTTATCAACACAGTAATAGCCTAGGTCTTCTAGTACTCTTAATGCTACTGATTTACCTGAGCCTGACCGTCCTGATACGATAACAAGTTTCATGCCGTAATTACCTGATAGAGTTCTGTAGAATCGTGGATTTTACGCAGCTGTTTTAGTACTTGTTTGTCGCTGAGTTTTTGGGCCATCGAAGATAAGGTGCTTAAGTGTTGTTGGCACTGATCTGCAGGAACTAATAATGCAAATAAGATATCGACAGGTTGTTTATCGATGGCATCGAACGAAATGGGTTCTTCGCATTTTACAAAGATCGCAATAGGGTGATCGATTGTCGTTAATCGGCCATGAGGTATTGCAATACCATTACCTATACCTGTGCTACCCATTTTTTCTCTTGCGATAAGGCTTTCAAACACCTCTTGCGAAGACAGGGTCGGGTACTGGGCAGCGACTAAATCGCTGATAAGTTCCAGTACCTTTTTCTTACTGCCCGGTGTGGCACAGGTGGTGCATTCCGGCTGCAGGATGGTACAAAGTTCCATCGTTAGTGTTTTGTATACTTCTCTTTGTGTTTAATTACCTGACGATCGAGCTTATCTATCAGGGCGTCTATTGCTGCATACATGTCTGTATGTTCTGACATTGCAAAAATTTCTCCGCCCTTTAGGCTGACTTTAGCTTCTGCTTTTTGTTGTAATTTTTCTACGTTGAGTACAACGTGAACATTATTGATCTGATCGAAGTGTCGTTCAAGCTTTGAAAACTTTTCCTGAACGTATTCACGTAAAGATTCGGTTATTTCAACATGATGCCCTGATAAATTGATCTGCATTACACTTCTCCATTGTTGAGTGATTTATAAACTCTTACGTTGGTTTGAGGGCGGTATCATCATTGCCTCACGGTATTTTGCAATCGTACGACGAGCAACGTTTATGCCCTGTTCGGCCAATAGTTGAGCCATTTTGCTGTCGCTAAGCGGCTTTTTCTGGTTTTCTGCAGCAACCAACTTTTTAATAAATGCGCGGATTGCTGTCGATGAGCACTCTCCGCCATCATCAGTGCTGACATGGCTAGAGAAAAAGTATTTTAATTCAAACAACCCTCGTGGGGTGTGCATGTATTTTTGAGTGGTCACGCGCGAAATGGTCGATTCATGCATTTCTACGGCTTCAGCAATGTCATTTAATACCATAGGTTTCATGGCTTCTTCGCCATATTCGAAAAAACCTTGTTGGAATTGCACAATGCAATTGGCTACTTTTAACAGGGTATCGTTACGGCTTTCAATGCTTTTGATAAACCATTTAGCTTCTTGCAAATGACCTCGTATAAACTGAGTATCAGATGGGTTTTTACTGCTGCGAGCCATTGCAGCATATTGCTGATTAACACCTATTTTAGGCATGTTATCTGGATTGAGTTCAACAACCCAACGGCCATTCTTTTTAAATACTGTGACATCAGGGATTACGTATTCGTCATCGACGGCAGTAATCAATAAGCCAGGACGCGGATTAAGAGATTGAATTAAGGTAATGGCATCACGTAACTCATCTTCTTTTAAACGCGTTTTACGCATTAATAATCTAAAGTCACGCCCAGCGATTAAATCCAAATAATCTTTGATGAGCATTCGCGCATTTTCAATGTGCGGAGTTGAGTCTGCATATTGTGACAGTTGAATGAGTAAACATTCACTAAGGTCACGTGCAGCAACACCTACGGGGTCAAAATGTTGAATTCGCTTTAACACCGCTTGAACCTCATCAAGCTCAACATTTTCATCGCCCATAGCTTCTAGTATTTCTTCAGTGCTTTGGGTTAGATAGCCGCGTTCATCTATTGCGTCAATGATGGCTGTTGCGATGGCAAGGTCGGTGTCTGAAAATGGCGTTAAGTTTTTTTGCCACTCTAAATGTTCATATAAGCCTTCGGTGGTTTCCCCTTGAAAAGGCATATCATCGTCACGCATGCTGGCACTACCAGACCCTGACATCGGTGAGGCGGTATAGACTTCATCCCAGGTTGTGTCCATGGGCATGTCGTCCATGGTTTCTTTACTGATGGATTCTGTGGTATCGATGGTTGAAGTATCTTTTTCGACACTCACATTACTGTTGTCACTGAAGTCTGTGTCTGATTGATCGCGACTTTCTTTTAAGGGATCTTTAGCTTGAGAAAATTCATCTTCTATTTCAAGCAATGGATTTGAGTCCAGCGCCTGTTGGATTTCTTGCTGTAGCTCCAATGAAGATAATTGCAGCAAGCGGATGGCTTGCTGCAATTGAGGGGTCATAGTGAGATGCTGACCCATTTTAAGTTGGAGTGACGCTTTCATTTACCGCTTATCCCTAGATGATTTCCATAAAAATAACAATCTCGAAAAACTGTAATGGGGTGTCACGTACGTCAATGACATTTCACGCAATTTAGGTATCGTTCAATGGAATGAATTAGATAGGCTAAAAGGCGGATACCCAATCAACTTGAAGATACGTGTTTCAGAGCTTCACCGTGTTTTCAATACTAGGCGCGTTAATGCGGTAATGTAGGCACCTTATAAATTAACGCAACAACGTAGTGGGAACACGGTGAAACTCCCAAGGGGCAAGTTTTACACGCGTTCATGCTGTGTTATTGATTTTGGAAAGGGAACGACCATTAACCGCAATCAATGCCTTGCCTAAACGCGTGTAAATTCTTGCTGAAATCGAGTATCTTCAGGTTGTTTGGGTATATAACCTAACTATAGCTTGAATTGTTCACCTAAGTACACAGCTCGAACTTGTTGATTGCTCAAGATCTCTTCAGGCGTACCTTCGGCAATTAAATTACCTTGGCTTACGATGTAAGCTCTTTCACATACATCGAGTGTTTCGCGAACATTATGGTCGGTAATCAGTACGCCTAATCCACGACTTTTTAGCTGTTGGATAATTTTTTTAATGTCGATAACCGAAATCGGATCAACACCCGCAAAAGGTTCATCAAGCAAAATGAATTTAGGGTTAGCAGCGAGTGCTCGGGCAATTTCGACTCGACGGCGTTCACCGCCAGACAATGACATGCCTTGGCTGTCGCGAATGTGAGTAATGTGAAACTCTTCCAATAAATGCTGGAGCTGTTCAATACGTTCTTCATTACTGAGTTCTTTGCGGGTTTGTAACACCGCCATGATATTGTCGTGCACGGTGAGTTTTCGAAAAATACTGGCTTCTTGTGGTAAATAGCCAATCCCTTTACGGGCTCTAAGGTGCATTGGGTCAGCGGTGAGGTCGTCATTATCAATTAATATACGGCCTTTATCACTTTTAACTAACCCTACAACCATGTAAAACGTGGTTGTTTTACCGGCACCATTAGGGCCAAGTAAACCGACAATCTGCCCCGTTTTTACTGTTAAGCTGACGTCTTTTACGACTTGACGCGCTTTATAACTTTTGGCTAGGTTTTCAGCTGTTAAGGTAATTTGGCTCATGGTTTTATCTGCTTGTTGACAGGGATCTCAGGCAGCTTTTGTTTTGGCGCTGACTCGTCTTGGAAATTTTCTGGTTGAATAATCGTGATGACGCGATCTTGGCCTTTACCGGTACTCTCAGCAATTAACTCTTGGGCTTTAATGTTGTATTTAATTAGGTTGCCCGTGACCTGACTGCCTGCTTGGTCTAGCTTGGCATTACCGGTTAACGTCAGAGTTGTTGTGGCGAGATCGTAACTGATTTCGTTGGCACTGGCGGTACCGATGTTACCGTCGTCGAGTTCTTGAGAAAATGTCGCGGGTTTACCCGTCGCGATTAAGCGTTTTGATACACCGTTTTTGGGGGTAAATGCGCGTAATTCGTCGGCATTAATATTAATCGTGCCTTGCACAATCGTCACGGGGCCATTAAAGACAATTTGATTGTTTTTAATGTCGGCAGATTGGCTCACTGCAGCAATTTTCAATTCTTGTTTGAGATCACCTTGTTTTGCCATAGCTGGAATGCTCAGCATGCAAAGTAAGCCACTTAATAGTAATGCGGCATTGGCGCGAGGATGTCGATTATTGTGACTCATATGTTCCTTCTACTTTGCTTAGTAGCGATAATTTTTGCGTATTCAAGTCAGCATGTAGGCCTAAGCCTTGGATCATAAACCCTTTACCTTTGATATACACCATCTCTTGTGAGCTGCTTATCATGGTCGTTAAATCTAGGGTGACTGCTTGTGTGGTCACTGACTGTAACGGTTCTTCAATATCAATTGCATCGATAATAACATTATTTTCTAAGCTGACTTTATTGCTCTGTTTATTTAATTGTCCTTTGTCAGCGCTGAGTAGCCACTGTGCTTTACCATTTTCTGGGTAAATTAAATAAACGGGATCAGTAAAGTGGGTGATATCGCTGGAAGCATAATGCTCCATATGCTTCGCGGTGACTTTACTGGCAATCAAACCTTGTTCATTGTATTCGGTTGTGCGTAAGTCGTTGGCGACAAAGTCCGGACGCTCAATACCTATCACTTTTACGGCATCCATTTCACTGCGTTTTACTTGCGTTTGCCAGTACAACACAAGGGCAAGGCCGAAAAATGCCGCTATCGCGATGGTAACTCTATTCATATACTCATACCGTGGGCACTGGTGAATTTGTCTTGGCTTAATAATAGTAAATCTGTGAGTTCACGCAATGCACCATGGCCACCATTGAGGCTAGTTGTCATATGGCAATGTTGTTTAACAAATGGGTGACCGTCGGCCACACAAACCGCAAGACCCACGGCTTTCATCACAGGCAAATCGACCATGTCATCACCAATGTAAGCCACTTCGTCTGGAGTGACATTATATAAAGACAATAACGCTTCAAATGGTTCAAACTTATTATCGATGCCTTGATAAATGTGTTTAACCCCCAGTGCAGTCATACGGGTTTCAACAATTTTGGATTTACGGCCTGTTATCACGGCGACATGAATGCCGCTAGTGAGGGCAGATCGCACGCCATAACCATCGCGAGTGTGGAAAGCTTTTAACTCTTCGCCGGCATTACTAAGGTAAATTCGGCCGTCAGAAAACACGCCATCAACATCGCATATTAACAATTTGATTTTTTTAGCTCGTTGCCAAATATCATCGCTGATTGGTCCGTAAAAACCTGAGTGAGTGGTTGTGTCTGACATGGTTAAATAACTCCTGCTTTAACCATATCGAGCATATTTAGCGCGCCGATCGGTTGATGTTGTGGGTTAACGACAATCAGTCCGTTAATATTTCGTTCTTCCATGATTTGCAGTGCTTGTGCCGCTAAAATACCGCTAGGGCTAGTGACACAATTTTTGGTCATTACCTGCGAAATAGGTGTGGTGCGTAAGTTAACTTCGGCATCGATAATGCGGCGCAAATCACCATCAGTAAAAATACCGACTAGGGTATTCGTTTTATCGACTATGGCGGTCATGCCAAGGCCTTTTTTAGATATTTCGTACAGTGCTTCAGTAATGCAGATGTCATCGTTTACGCTCGGTAAGCTTTCACCCTGATGCATCACATCTTCAACTTTTAATAATAATTTACGGCCTAATGAACCACCCGGATGCGATAGGGCAAAATCATCTCGAGTAAATCCTTTTGCTTGCAGTAATGCAATGGCGAGTGCATCACCCATCGCCAAGGTCGCGGTGGTACTTGACGTTGGCGCTAATCCAAGTGGGCATGCTTCTTCTTGGACTTGAATACAAAGATGGATTTTTGAGAGCCTTGCCATATTGGATTCTGGTTTACCAGTAATCGCGATGACCGGAACGCCCATGCGTTGAATTACAGGCAATAAGGTCAGGATTTCGCTTGATTCACCAGAGTTTGAGATGGCCAATACGATGTCATTTTTATCTAATGCGCCTAAATCGCCATGACTTGCTTCGCCAGGGTGTACAAAAAAGGCTGGTGTGCCTGTGCTGGCAAATGTCGCCGATATTTTATTACCAATATGGCCTGATTTACCCATGCCCATGACAATAACTTTGCCCTTGCATTGCATAATGAGTTCGCAAGCCTGGCCAAACTCTACCGAGTCAACATATTGATATAAATTATCTAATGCCGCTTTTTCAATATCGATGACTTTGCGGCCCCATTGGCGAAACTGAGTTTGATCTACCATGCTTGTCTCTCTTTTGGCTTAATACCTAACCTTTATGCTCCAACTTAATGGGATTGAAATACAACAATTTGGTACGCAATAAAGGTGATTAATAATAGGACGCCATGCCAACGAGTCAGTTGTTTTTTGGCGCCACTGGATAAGACTAAAACGGCTAACGCTGCGCTTGTGCCTAATACCATGTAGAAATCTCTCCCACTGGCTTGTGCATCTATCACGCCAGGGGCGATAAGCCCTGGTATCGCGAGTACCGCTAATATATTAAATAAGTTAGATCCAACGATATTGCCTATTGCTAAATCATCTTCTTTTTTTAATACCCCAGCAATACAGGCGGCAAGTTCTGGCAAACTAGTTCCCACAGCAATAATGGTTAAGCCAATGACCAAATCAGAGAGCCCGTAAAATTTGGCAATCCCGACTGCACCATCTACCATCCAACCTGCTGATAGTGGGAGTAATATAATACCAACTATAAGCCAAATGATAGCACGAAAGGTGGGGACGTTTTTAGGGATCTCAGATTCGATATCGTCATCTAAAGCATCTGGGGTTTTATTGTGAGTGGCTTGCCAAATGAAATAGCCCATTAATGCAAAAAACAATATCGTGAGCATGATGCCTTCTGCACGAGTTAACAAGCCATCATGTAAGGTGTAACCGGCAAAGACGGTGGCGGCTAACATTAATGGGATTTCACGTTTAAGCGTTTTGGAACCGACGCTAATCGCGCCCAGTAATGCGGTTAATCCTAAAATTAAGGTAATGTTGGCAATGTTTGAGCCCAAAACGTTACCGACAGCGGTATCGCGCATGCCGTCCATTGAGGCTGTTGCTGCCACGAACATTTCCGGGGCAGAGCTGCCCATCGCGACGATAGTCAGTCCAATCAACATGGGTGGCAAGCCTAAATTACGTGCAAATGCTGCTGCTCCGTAAACAAATCTATCCGCGCTCCACACTAAAACAGCAAGGCCTGCAATTAACATTAGGATATTAACTAACATGAGATTCCTATGATGATAAATAATTAGCGGGCATTTTCGCTGGATTTTCACTAAATTGAAAGCATTGCACACTAATTGTATTAACAATGAGCATTGGTTATATGGATATAGTTGTCGCTTAGTGGACAATTACAGTACAATTTGCGCTTCATCTTTTTCTAAGGAAGGTTGTTATCTCCTCAACACCGATGCCTGATATGAGTAAATCAAATAATTCCCCTTTGGTCGAAATAAACCATTTGGCGTTTAGCCATGGTTCGCGAGTGATCTATAAAGATATTTCGCTAACGATACCTAAAGGTAAAGTGACGGCCATTATGGGCCCAAGTGGGATAGGTAAAACTACCTTATTAAAATTGATTGGTGGGCAACTCAGACCTGACAGCGGCCAAATTTTATTTGATGGCCATGATGTTCATAAGTTAAAGCGCGAAGAACTCTTTGAGCTGCGCAAGCGTATGAGTATGTTGTTTCAAAGTGGTGCTATGTTTACCGACCTTAACGTGTTCGATAACGTCGCATTTGCATTGCGAGAGCATTCGGGATTACCTGAAGACATCATTCGCTCTATTGTATTGATGAAACTGCAAGCGGTAGGTTTACGCGGCGCAGCATATTTAATGCCAAATGAATTGTCTGGTGGTATGCAACGCCGAGCTGCATTGGCGCGTGCCATTGCGCTTGAGCCCGAAATGATTTTGTATGATGAGCCTTTTGCTGGGCAAGACCCTATTTCTATGGGGATGCTGGTGAAATTAATTCGTGAGCTTTCAGATACGTTAAAGCTCACCTCTGTTGTGGTATCGCACGATGTAGATGAAGTGTTGGGTATTGCTGATTACGTTTACGTCATCGCAGAGAAAAAAGTCATTGCACACGGAACACCAGAGCAACTTCGTTTGTCTGATAACCCGCAATTAATTCAGTTTATCCAAGGCGCGCCAGATGGTCCGGTGCCATTTCATTATCCTGCCGAGGATTATCAAGAGGAGTTATTGCGTGGGCGTAATTGATTACATTGCCGACATCGGCAAATACGCACTAAAAATGGTGTCAGGCCTTGGCCGTGCGGGCTTAATGCTGTGGGGCGCTATTGTACGAGTGCCTAATATCAAGAAAGGTTTACCATTATTAATCAAGCAAATTTATGTGCTTGGTGTTCGTTCAATGGTGATCATACTGGTATCAGGTTTATTTATTGGTATGGTGCTGGCATTGCAGGGATATAACATTCTTGTTGGTTTTGGCACTGAAGAAAGCTTAGGCCCAATGGTCGCGCTGAGTTTACTACGTGAATTGGGTCCGGTGGTTGCTGCACTGTTGTTTGCTGGTCGTGCCGGTTCTGCACTCACAGCAGAAATTGGTCTAATGAAATCCACTGAACAGCTATCGAGTTTAGAAATGATGGCCATCGATCCACTGAGGCAAATTATCGCACCGCGATTTTGGGCTGGGGTCATCAGTATGCCTTTGCTTGCATTAATGTTCAGTCTAGTGGGCATTTTTGGCGGTCACCTGGTGGGTGTCGAATGGAAAGGTATCGATAGCGGTGCGTTTTGGTCTATTCTTCAAGCATCGGTAGAGTGGGAGCAAGATATTGTTAATAGCTTGATTAAAAGTGTGATTTTTGGCGTAGTTGTCACTTGGATAGCCTTATACAGAGGTTATGAAGTACAACCGAATCCAGAAGGCATTAGCCGTGCAACAACATCTACCGTTGTACAGGCCAGTTTAGCTGTTTTAGCGCTGGACTTTTTGCTAACCGCAATCATGTTCGGAAATTAAGGTTTTTTCATTGTTTAGTTTAATTGAAGTGGTTTAAGAGTATGTTGACACGGAAAATTGAGTTACTAGTAGGCGTGTTTTTATTGTCTGGTCTGTTGGCTTTTTGTGGGTTGGTATTTAACGTTGCCAATGTCGAAGTAAAGTCAAATGACCAAACTTACACATTAGTTGCCGAGTTTAATAACATCGGCGGGTTAAAAGTACGCTCTCCTGTGAAAGTCGGTGGTGTGGTGGTCGGTCGAGTGACAGACATTACCCTTGATACCCGTAAATTGATCCCTGTGGTCACATTGACTATGGATAAGCGCTTTGATCAGTTTCCTGAAACCAGTAGCTTAGCTATTTTAACATCAGGGTTATTGGGCGAGCAATTTATTGGCCTAACCCCAGGCTTTATGGATGATGACATTGTTATGCTTGCGAATGGCGATAAAGTTCACGACACGCGTGGTGCATTGATTTTAGAAGATTTAATCGGTCAGCTTTTGTACAGTATGTCGTCTAAAGATAAATAGGAGCTCTATAATGAAAGCACTTTTTAGTCGTGTAATTGCGTTATGTTTGGTGGGCAGTGCGGTAATAAGCTCTGCAGCGATAGCGGCCAATGACGAGATAGATACCACAAATCCATATGTGATGATCAAGCAAGTTGCCAATAAAACCTTTGATCGTTTTAAAACAGACAGAGCAATCATTGACACTGATTTAAGTCACCTGAAGGTGATTGTTAACGAAGAATTAATGCCATATGTTGATTATAAATATGCTGCATACAAAGTGATGGGACAGTATTTACGTGACACCACGCCAGATCAGCGTGATCGCTTTGTTGAAGCATTTGAAGGCTATCTTGTGGCAACCTACGCGCAAGCGTTGACTGAATATACCAACCAAGCTGTTGAGTTCGATCCTGCCAGCGATTTCAGCGAAGAAAAAATTGTTGAAATTAATGTGCAAATTATTGAAAAAGGTCGCCCTCCGATCAAAATTCAATTTAAAGCACGTCGTTTAAAAGACAACACCTGGAAGGCATTTGACCTCGTGGCCGAAGGCATAAGTTTGCTTGCGTCTAAGCAATCTGAGATCTCTAATTTGATCCGTCAACAGGGTATTGAAGCTGTAATTTCAATGTTAAATGACAAAACTAAACAACAAATTGACCGTCAACCAGCTAAAGAAGCCGTTGCAGCGTGATTACCTTTAATCAACAAGAGCAGCAGTGCTTTGTTAGCGGCCGCTTAACGCAGGTTGAAGTAAAACAATTATGGCCAAAACGCCAAGAGTTGTTTACTGCTTCAACCCAAGTGATAGACTTGGCTGCTTTAGAATACGTCGACAGTGCTGGGGTAGCATTACTGCTGGCATTTGTTAGATTACATCACTCTGGTAATAACGAACAAAGCGCATCTCGCCAACTGGTTAATCCCAGTGAACAGCTCATCAAAATGATAGAGCTATATGACTTAGACGCTTTTTTTGGCAAGGCTTAGTGAGTCAGCACTGATTGTTGCATCACTCCCATTGCTGAATAATCAGTTATACAACTGGCCAGTTTTATCTGTATTCGTTTGATAAGTAATAGTCTGATAAATATTAGGTTTATAAGCACGAGTCTTATAAACAAGAGTTTTATAAGTAAAGGTAATAGATTTCATGGATTGCAAAGTTATTGAACAAATTTTGACAGAAGCACTGTCTTTGACAGAAGCTCATGTAACGTCAGACGGAAGCCATTATAAAGTGGTAGCAGTAGGAGAGTGCTTTGATGGCCAGAGCCGAGTTAAGCAGCAGCAAGCGATTTATGCTCCATTATCAGAGCAAATTTCCAGTGGCGAATTACACGCACTCACTATCAAAACGTTTACGCCGACCCAGTGGAAGCGTGAAAAACTTTTTAACATGTAAGTACTGAGATTCACTGTGGATAAATTAACAATTATAGCCAGCAAACCGCTTGCTGGTGAAGTCGTGATCTCTGGTGCAAAAAATGCTGCCTTGCCTATTTTGATGGCTGGCGTATTAGCTGAAACAGATTTTATTGTTTCAAACGTGCCTAATTTACGTGACGTCAACACCAGTTGTGAGCTTTTACGCTGTCTTGGTGCAGAGGTTGAGCAACTCGAGGGGAGTCGTGTTCGTATTTCAACGACTAACTTAAATGAGTATTGCGCACCGTATGATCTAGTCAAAACCATGCGTGCTTCAATCCTTATTTTAGGGCCATTATTGGCCCGTTATGGTACTGCTGACGTCTCTTTACCTGGCGGTTGTGCTATTGGTGCTCGCCCGGTTAACCTACATTTACACGGTTTAGAGCTTATGGGCGCTAAAATTGAAGTCAAAGAAGGCTACATAAAAGCGCGTGTTGATGGTCGCCTCAAAGGTGCTCATATCTTTATGGATATGGTGAGCGTTGGCGCTACTGAAAACTTATTAATGGCTGCTGCATTAGCAGACGGCACTACCGTGATTGAAAATGCTGCCCGCGAACCTGAAGTGACAGATTTAGCCAATTGCTTAATTGCAATGGGCGCTAAAATAACTGGCATAGGCACAGCAACGTTAAAAATTGAAGGTGTTGAGCGTTTATCGGGTTGTGAATACCGCGTAATGCCAGACCGGATTGAAACCGGTTCTTTCCTTGTTGCCGCAGCGGTAACTCGCGGTAAAATTCGTTGTGTATCTGCAGACCCAAGTGCATTAGAGGCTGTGCTTTCTAAGCTTGAGGATGCCGGCGCGACGATTACAACAGGTGAAGATTGGATTGAGCTTGATATGCACGGTAAGCGTCCAAAAGCTGTGAATATTAAAACGGCACCTTATCCTGCTTTTCCGACAGACATGCAAGCACAGTTTTGTGTATTAAATGCTCTGGCAGAAGGGACGGGTAGAGTCACTGAGACGATTTTTGAAAATCGTTTTATGCATGTTCCAGAAATGAGCCGTATGGGTGCCAATATCGAGCTTGAAGGCAATACTTGTATTATTCATGGTATTGAACGTTTAAACGGTGCTCAAGTAATGGCGACCGATTTACGTGCTTCAGCCAGTTTAGTGATTGCAGGGTTAATGGCCGACGGCATGACAACGGTAGATCGTATTTATCATCTCGACCGCGGTTATGAACATATTGAAGCTAAGTTCCAAGGCCTTGGTGCTGAAGTCGTTCGTGTGAAGTAACAGGTTCTATTGCTGTACTAAAACGCGACTAAAAAACTGCCACAAAAAAGCCATTCACTGAAAAGTTGAATGGCTTTTTTATTGCTAGGGCAATGGTTGAAATTATTCCGGTTCGTCAGCTTTCTCGGCAATTATCACCGGTAAAGTCTGCTTTTTTCCTTCACGAATAATCGTCATGTTCACTTTTGTACCTGGAGTGGTCTCTGCAATACGGTCCAGTAGCATTTCTACACCGGGTACATCTTCTTCATTATATTGAGTGATCACATCTCGTGGTGCTAAACGTGCGCGAGCGGCAGGACCATCGGGGTCAATACCAGTCACTAATACACCTTTTAAATCAGGCAAGTTAAGAATTTGCGCCACCACAGGGTTTAATGGTTCGCCAGAAATCCCAAGGGCACCACGGATAACGCGTCCATGTTTAATTAATTTATCCATAATGCTGTGAGCTAACTTTATCGGAATAGCAAAACTAATCCCATTACCGCCGTTGTCACCGCCAACCTGAAATGCAGCGGTATTGATACCGATTAACTCACCGCTAGTATCAATTAATGCACCGCCAGAGTTACCAGCGTTAATCGCGGCATCTGTTTGTAAAAAGTCTAAATAACCTGAGCTTAAGCCGTTACGACCTGTCGCGCTAATAATGCCTTGAGTAATGGTTTGGCCAATATTGTATGGATTGCCAATGGCCAATACCACGTCACCAACTTGAGCGGGGTTATAAAGATTAAAGGGTACGACAGGTAAATTGTCACCTTCGATTTTAAGCACTGCTAAGTCTGTTACGGGATCTGAACCAACGACTTCGGCGGTAAATTTACGGCCGTCTTGCAGCGCAATCACAATCTCATCTGCTTTTTTTATCACGTGATAATTGGTTAGCACATAACCATCTTTACTCATAATCACCCCAGAGCCTAAGCCCTGCAGTGAACTTGAATTTAATGGGTTACGCTGATCAATGCTTAGGCTATAAATATTAGCGACTGCGGGTGCCGCACGGCGAACCGCTTTGGCAAATGACAGTTCTGAACCGCCACTATGTACCGTTGATAAACCACTATTGAGGGCGTTATTGGGTAACACTGAGGTAATAACTAAAAAAACAGCTGCCATGATCAGGCCAAATACCGCAGCTTTAACTATATAGATGCATGTGTCTTTAAAATTCATGGCCTGAGATTTGTTGAAGAAAATGAACTTTATATTAACATAACTCAAAAAATTAAGCATTGACCAAACTGGGGCTGATGCTTAATTATTCAAGTCACATCACAGTCATTAACACCTTGATAGTTAATGACTGTAGACAGAAACGTGCTCGTTACATTTGTGTCAGTTGATTAAGACTAACGTAACACTAGGTAGAGTAAGTTATTGTCGCGAAGTATCTTTAATGCCACTGAGCTTTGGTTTTCTTTCAGCGCTTCTTTTAATACTTTTAAGCTAGAAATTTTACTGCGATTTAAGCCGACAATTAAATCTCCTTTTTGTAATCCACTCAATGCTGCGGGTGAGCCTTGGGCAATATCTGTGATCTCAATACCTTTCTTACTGTCTTCTAAAGTTGCACCTTGTAGCATAGGGTGCACATTGCCCGCTTCAGCTTCTACTTTATCAGCTTCACCTAGAGTCGCTTTAATCGTTTTATTATCGCCATCACGGATAATACCAAATTCGACTTGTGCTCCAGCGCCCATGGTGGCAACTTTGGCGCGAAGTTCTTGGAAGGTTTTAATACTGCGGCCATTAAGGCTAACAATAATATCACCTGCTTTTAATCCGGCTTTGTCTGCTGCACTCTTGGGAATGACTTCATTAACAAAGCCACCATGTTGAGTGTCTAAGCCAAACGCTTTAGCCAGTTCATTATCAAGATCTCGCCCTGAGACGCCTAATACTCCGCGGCGCACTTCGCCATGTTCGATGATTTGCTCAACGAGGTTGTTAACCATGTTTGCAGGTATCGCAAAACCAATGCCGACATTACCGCCATTAGGTGCAACAATGGCAGTGTTAATCCCAATGAGTTCACCTTTTAAGTTCACTAATGCGCCGCCAGAGTTGCCACTGTTAATGGCCGCATCTGTTTGAATAAAGTTTTCGAGCATTTCAATGCCTAAACCGCTGCGACCTAATGCACTGACAATACCAGAGGTCACGGTTTGCCCTAAACCAAAGGGATTACCAATGGCCACGGCAAAATCACCCACGCGGATATTGTCTGAGTCAGTTTGACTAATGGCGGTCAGATTTTTGGCTTCGATTTGCAGCAATGCAATGTCAGACTCTTTATCTGCGCCAATCAGCTTTGCTTTCACTTCACGGCCATCATGTAAACCAATTTGAATATCATCCGCGCCATTAATGACGTGATTATTGGTGATAATGTATCCTTTCGCTGCATCGATGATGACACCAGAACCTAACCCTCTAAAAGGGCGCTCTTGCACTTGTTCCTGCGGAGCGTTAGGCCCAAAAAAGTAACGAAATACATCAGGTACGCGTTGTTTTGATACTTGAGTACCTGAAACCGCAACAGATACCACAGCAGGAGTAGTGCGTTCTAACATAGGTGCAAGACTTGGCATTGCCTGGCCATCAACCGATTGTGGAATCGCGGCTTGAGACACTGCTGGAAACATCGTTAGCGATGCGGTCAATAATGCTGCAGAAAGTAAGCTTAATTTGGTTTTCATGTATTGGTAGCTCCTAGATGCCTTCAGTTTGATACTTAAAATATGTGGTTTGAAAGCATGATTTCAAAGTTAAATATCGTTAATCAATTTGGTTGTTGTTCATTCGGTTGTTTGTGCTGGCTGTTTAATCAATAGTGATGCTTAAATAGCGGCAAATAAATTCGGTTATGCTGAGTTATTTATTCAGAGTAAAGCACTAAACGTTAGTTCCATATTGATTAACAAAGCTTAATTTGATCGTTTATAGCGGTTACTCGTATTGAATATTTAATGTTATTATCCGCAGCAATTATTTGATGTAAGAGAGTCGTAATCGTGTCGCAGCTAACTCCTTGGCAGCATTATCAGCAAGACCTTACCCGAGATGATTTTTCACATGATGCCGCACAAGAACAGGCAGTAAAATCATTACAACGAGTTTACGATGAACTGATTAACGCAAATAAACCGGCGTCGGGATTATCTAAGTTTTTTTCGGCTGTGGGTGTAAAAGGCAAACCTATTCCGGTTAAAGGCCTGTATTTGTGGGGCGGCGTCGGACGCGGAAAAACCTACCTAATGGATACGTTTTACGATGCCTTGCCTGGCGATCGTAAATTGCGAGCTCACTTTCATCGTTTTATGCATCAAATTCATCACGATCTTACTGACTTAAAAGGTGTGCAAGATCCGCTGATCAGCATTGCAAAAAAAATGGCTGGCCAGTATCAGGTGATTTGTTTTGATGAATTTTTTGTCTCTGACATTACCGATGCCATGTTGCTGGGCACATTATTTCAAGAATTGTTTAAACAAGGCGTCGCGCTAGTCGCAACCTCAAATATTATTCCTGATGAGCTGTATAAAAATGGCTTACAGCGTGCACGATTTTTACCTGCTATCGCATTAATTAATCAACACTGTGAAATTCTCAATGTTGATTCTGGCATTGATTACCGCCTACGTACATTAGAGCAAGCCGAGATTTATCACTATCCGTTAGATGAGCAAGCTGACATTAACTTACTGCATTATTTTGCCCAATTAGCGCCAGAATCTGAAGTGCAAACCGCTGCGATTGATATCGATGGCCGAGCGATTACGATTCGTCAGCAATCACAAGGTGTACTGCTAATTAATTTTAGAGACATGTGTGATGGGCCGCGTTCACAGCGTGACTATATGGAAATAGCTTGCCAGTATCATACTGTGTTGCTCAGTGGCATAGAACAAATGGGTGCGCAGCAAACGGGCGATGATATAGCCAGACGATTTTTAGCCATGGTAGATGAGTTCTATGAACGTAATGTCAAACTGATTGTATCTGCTCAAATTGAGCTTGAAGACATTTATACCGATGGGCAGCTGACTTTTGAGTTTAGGCGTTGTCGTTCACGTTTAATCGAAATGCAATCGAGGGATTATTTGGCCTTAGAGCATTTACCTTAAAGGTGTTCTCTGCATTTAAGCGCTGGAGATTTCATCGTGAATTTGAATAGAGTAATTTATTTTGAAATATCTTAAAAAGCAGGTGATCTTTGGTTTCTCTTTGCGTATAATCTGCGACCTGCCCGCGTTAATCCGCCAATTTGGGCGGAAGTTGTAAGCCAATATTCATGTTCGAAGGGGCAAGAATCGGTAATTTTGTGTTGATTGCAACCTGCAATCGGCATGTGAGACAGAAAATTAACTTTGGGTTTTTGTAATAATGAAGACTTTTACTGCTACACCAGAAACTGTAACTCGTGACTGGTTTGTTGTTGACGCTGAAGGCAAAACTTTGGGTCGTATCGCAACTGAAATCGCAACTCGCTTACGTGGCAAGCATAAGCCAGAATACACTCCACACGTTGACACTGGTGATTACATCATCGTTATCAATGCTGAAAAAGTGACTGTAACTGGTAATAAAGCTGCTGGTAAGATTTACTACTCTCATTCAGGCTTCATTGGTGGCATTAAGCAAATCAGCTTTGAGAAGCTTCAAGCTCATAAGCCTGAAATGATCATCGAGAAAGCAGTTAAGGGTATGTTACCAAAAGGTCCTTTGGGCCGTGCTATGTTCCGTAAACTTAAAGTTTACGCTGGCACAGAACATAACCATGCTGCACAACAACCACAAGTTCTTGATATCTAAACGGGAGGAGTAAGCAAATGTCTGCAACTCAGTACTACGGCACTGGCCGTCGCAAAACATCTACAGCTCGCGTTTTCGCTAAAGCAGGTAGTGGCAATATCATCGTAAACCAACGTCCTTTAGATGTATATTTTGGTCGTGAAACAGCTCGTATGGTTGTTCGTCAACCATTAGAGTTAGTTGAAATGACTGATAAGTTAGACATCTATGTAACTGTTAAGGGCGGTGGTACTACTGGCCAAGCTGGTGCAATTCGTCACGGTATTACTCGTGCACTTATGCAACTAGATGAAGCTTTACGTCCTACTCTACGTAGCGCTGGTTTTGTTACCCGTGATGCTCGTAAAGTTGAACGTAAGAAAGTTGGTCTACGTAAAGCACGTCGTAAGCCACAGTTCTCTAAGCGTTAATTCGTTTTTTGGATTCAAAAAACCCAGCATATGCTGGGTTTTTTATTGCCTAAAATAAACATAATAAATTGTACCGTTTAGCGCATAATCGAGATCAATAGATTAACTTACTTAATGGCAATACTACTTTATTTGAGGCTTTTAGCATGAGTTTACAATTACTAATGACCGCTTTTGGCCTAGTTTTAATTATTGAAGGCCTAGGGCCGTTGCTTTTTCCTCACAAATGGCAAAAATATTTATTTGAGCTTTCTACACAAAAGCAAAATGTTCTCAGACGCTTAGGTGGAAGCCTTGTTACCGCTGGAATTGTTTTATTGATTATTTTTTAATAAAACACTTGCCTATAACCCCCTAAAATCTGTTAAAATTCTATTTTATACCACAAGACGTTGCAGCTAATAATGGGCAAAAATGTAGTCGTACTCGGCACTCAATGGGGTGACGAAGGCAAAGGTAAGATTGTCGACCTTTTAACAGAACAGGCAAAATACGTAGTTCGTTACCAAGGCGGCCACAATGCCGGTCATACTTTGGTAATTGATGGTGAAAAAACCGTTCTTCATCTTATTCCGTCAGGGATTTTACGTGATAACGTAAAATGCATTATCGGTAATGGTGTGGTTGTCGCTCCTGATGCGTTGATGAAAGAAATCAACATGCTGAAAGGCCGCGGTGTACCTGTAGAAGAGCGTTTACTTATTTCTGAAGCGTGTCCGCTTATTCTTCCATTCCATTGTGCACTTGATATCGCTCGCGAAAAAGCGCGTGGTAATAAAGCCATTGGTACAACAGGTCGCGGTATTGGTCCTGCATATGAAGACAAAGTCTCTCGTCGCGGTCTACGCATCGGTGATTTGTTTAATGCAGAGCTTTTTGCGACGAAGTTACAAGAAGTCATGAAATATCATAACTTCATGTTAACTGAGTACTACCAAGCTGAAGCAGTTGATTACCAGCAAACACTTGATGATGCATTAGCGATTGCTGATTATCTGAAGAGCATGTGTACTGACGTCACTGAAATGTTAGATGTTGCGCGTAAAGCGGGTGAGCCAATCTTATTTGAAGGCGCACAAGGTACATTATTGGATATCGACCACGGTACATATCCATTTGTAACTTCATCAAATACTACAGCAGGTGGTGTAGCGACAGGTTCAGGTTTTGGTCCTCGTCACTTAGATTACGTACTTGGTATTATGAAAGCGTACACTACTCGTGTAGGTGCTGGTCCGTTCCCAACAGAACTTGCTAATGAAATCGGTGATTATATCGGTGAAAAAGGCCAAGAGTTTGGTGCCACTACCGGTCGTAAGCGTCGTCCAGGTTGGTTAGATGCAGTGGCAATGCGCCGTGCAGTTCAAATCAACAGTGTCAGCGGTTTCTGTTTAACTAAATTAGACGTTTTAGACGGCCTAAAAGAAGTTAAAATTTGTGTTGGCTATGAATATCCTGATGGAACAGTGTCAAAGGTTACCCCTTTAGCTGCTGAAGGTTATGAGCTAGTGACACCGATTTATGAAACGATGCCTGGTTGGAGCGAAGTGACTTACGGCGCAACTTCAATTGAGCAATTGCCAGAAGCGGCAATCAATTATATCAAGCGTATCGAAGAGCTTTTAGAAACGCCTATTGATATTATCTCTACTGGTCCGGACCGAAATGAAACCATGATTTTGGTTAATCCGTTCAAGTAAAGATTAAGAGGCCGCGATAAGCGGCCTTTTTTATGAGTA
Source organism: Shewanella sp. MF05913 (assembly GCF_059758095.1). NCBI lineage: Bacteria > Pseudomonadati > Pseudomonadota > Gammaproteobacteria > Alteromonadales > Shewanellaceae > Shewanella > Shewanella sp. MF05913. The sequence continues at coordinate 502,724 of NZ_JCAYNT010000002.1, read as the reverse complement.
CCGCTAAAATAGTATTGAGCATGCCGCGTCTTTTCTCTGAGGGTAACACTCAAGAAATGCGCTATACTGCCGATGGATAAGTCATCATCGTGTTATTGAGAATCCTTATGTTGCGTATATCTTTAGTCCTTTTTAGCCTAATCTCGGCCAATGCATTTGCATTAGATGAGGCTGTCGATATTTATAGCGATCAACAACTGATATCACTTATCCAATCGAACCAGTATTTACAGCGCGTTAAAGCCGATGATTGCCAATTAGTGCAAGATGTTGAGGCGCGTGCAGAAGTTTTACAACAACCCTTATATCAATTTTTATGGGGTGAAATGTTAATTAATGGCGTTTGCGTAAAAGCGCATCCGTCTCGCGGTATGATGTTATTACAAACATCAGCGGAGCAAGGTAGCTCTGAAGCCATGGTAAAATTGGCGGATTACTATTATCGCGGTAAACTAGTGGTGAAAGATCCTAATCGCGCAGTGCAATATATATTGCCTGCAGCTGCTAATGGCAATTTAGCCGCTAAAATGATGTTAGTTCGCTTATTTGGCGAAGGTTACGGTAGCCCGACCGATTATGAAATGGGTTATCACTGGTTGTATAACAGTATATTTGATAACGATGCCGAACAGAAAAAGGCCTCGTCTTTATTGCAGGTGTTAGCTGCAAAAATGCCCGCCAGTGTAGTGGCCAGGGCTCAGCAGCCTCAGCTGTACAAACGTTAAGGCTCCACAGTATGGAGCAAATTATTTGGAAATTGAATGATCAACGATCCTCATTTTGATAGAGAGCAAGACAAGTACGACAATCCTATTCCTAGCCGCGAGTATATTTTAGAGTACTTGCGCGCACAAAAGTCTCCTGTTACCCGCGACAAAATAGCCGAAGCACTAAAAATAACCGAAGAAGAGCCATTAGAAGCACTTCGTCGTCGTTTACGTGCGATGGAACGAGACGGCCAATTGGTATTTACTCGTGGCCAAAGTTACGGTTTACCTGAGCGCATGGATTTGTTGTCAGGTAGTGTCATTGGGCACCGTGATGGTTTTGGCTTTTTTAAGCCAGACGAAGGTGGCGATGACTTATTCATCAATAACCGTGACATGCTGATGTATTTTCATGGTGATAAAGTATTGGCTCAAAAAGCGGGTACTGATCGCCGTGGACGTCGCGAAGCACGGATTGTGCGCTTGGTGCAAGAGCGCACCGCAGCACTCGTTGGCCGCTACCACGTAGATGGTGGTATGGGCTTTGTGGTTGCTGATGACCGCCGTATTACTCAAGAAATTTTAATCGATAACAACGATCGTAATGGCGCTAGAGCTGGCGACGTTGTCGTGGTTGAATTAACCCGTCGTCCAGGCCGTTTTGTTAAAGCTGCCGCCAAAGTAACTGAAGTGCTGGGTAAAACCATGGCGCCAGGTATGGAGATCGAAATTGCATTGCGTAATTACGATTTACCGCATACCTGGTCGGCGATTATCGAGAAAAAACTAAAACGTATTCCAGACGAAGTCACCGAAGAAGATAAACTCGGTCGTGTTGATTTACGTCATTTACCGCTTGTCACTATTGACGGTGAAGATGCACGAGATTTTGACGATGCGGTATATGCAGAAGCTAAACCAAGTGGTGGCTGGCGTTTATGGGTCGCGATTGCTGATGTCAGTCATTATGTTAGAACCGATTCAGCACTCGATGTAGAAGCGCGTGCACGTGGTAATTCCGTTTATTTCCCGTCGCAAGTTATTCCTATGCTGCCAGAGAAAATCTCTAACGGTTTATGTTCATTAAAACCGCATGTTGACCGTTTATGTATGGTTGCCGAGATGACCATTTCTGCAGCGGGCAAGCTATCGGGCACTAAGTTTTATCCCGCTGTGATGCATTCACATGCACGTTTTACTTATACGCAAGTTGCCGACATGCTTGAAGGCGGCTCGATTGCACCAGAACACGAAGCATTATTCCCGCATTTATTGTGTTTGCAGTCGCTGTATCTAACCCTGGATGAGCGCAGAGCTGAGCGTGGTGCAATTGCGTTCGAAACATTGGAAACGCAGTTCATTTTCAATGAAGATCGTAAAATTGATAAAATTGTACCAAGAGGTCGTAATCAGGCGCATAAGATTATCGAAGAGTGCATGATTTTAGCCAACGTAGCGTCTGCAAAGTTTGTTAAAAAGCATAAAGGCGAAGTGTTATATCGTGTTCATGAAGCGCCATCTGAACAAAAGTTAGCAAACTTTAAAGAGTTTCTGGCTGAACGCGGGTTAAGCATGGATGGTGGTTTAGAGCCTACGCCAACAGATTACCAAAACATCATGTTGAAAATTGCTGATCGCCCAGATTTTGAGCTTATTCAAGTGATGTTACTGCGATCAATGCGCCAAGCTATTTATAGTCCTGATAATGAAGGTCACTTTGGTTTAGCATTAGAAGCTTATTCGCATTTTACTTCGCCAATTCGTCGCTATCCTGATTTGATTTTGCACCGAGTCATTAAATATTTACTCGCAAAAGAGCAAGGCCAAGTGGGTGACAAATGGACTCAAGATGGTGGTTATCTCTACCAAATTGAAGAGTTGGATTTATTGGGTGAAGAATGTTCAACAACTGAGCGCCGCGCCGATGAAGCAACCCGTGATGTCAGTGACTGGTTGAAGTGCGAATACATGCAAGACCATGTTGGCGATACCTTTGAAGCGGTCATCGCATCGGTCACCAGCTTTGGTTTGTTTGTGCGCCTTAATGAATTATTTATTGATGGCTTGGTGCATATTTCAAGCTTAGCCAGTGATTACTATCAATTTGATCAAATGCGTCAGCGTTTAATTGGTGAGAATACTCGCCAAGTCTATCAAGTGGGTGATGAGGTCACTGTTAAAGTGGCCGCAGTGAATTTAGACGACCGTCAAATTGATTTATTGATGGTGGGTGACAATAGCAAAGGTACAGGTAAAACCGCGCGTAAAGGCAGTAAGCCGACAACCGCTCGCCAACGTGTTAATGCTGAAGGTGCTAAGTCAGCACGAGGTAAATCATCTGCGAAGTCCGATATACCTAAATCTGACAAACCTAAGTCAGAAAAATCAAAATCTGACAAGCCTAAAGGCAGTAAGCGTCGTTCAAGCGGAAAAGCTTCATCTCCAGCGGCAAAACCAGCGGCGGTAAAGAAACCTTCTGCAGTTGCACAAAAAACAGATGCAGCAAAACCAGATTCTAGCGTTAAGAAAACCCCTGCCAAGCGCAGCAAGAGAAAGTAATTAAATGAAAAAACAAGATACCATTTTTGGCATTCATGCCGTTCAAGCCTTATTAGCCAATAGCCCTGAGCGAGTCATTGAATTGTGGCTATTACAAGGCCGTGACGATGAGCGTTTAATGCCATTAATTCAAACTGCTTCAGAGTTTGGTACTACGCTGCAGCGTGCCGCACGTAAAGTGTTAGATGAAAAAGCCGGTAGCTCGCAGCACCAGGGCATTGTGGCTCGTGTTAAAGCTACTAAACCATTAACCGAAAATGATTTAGATGCGTTATTAGATAAAACAGACGTACCATTTTTACTGATATTAGACGGTGTAACTGATCCGCATAATTTAGGTGCGTGTTTGCGTAATGCCGATGCTGCAGGTGTACATGCTGTTATTGTACCGAAAGACAACTCAGTAGGCTTAACCTCTACCGTGAGCAAAGTGGCTTGCGGTGCGGCTGAAACTATCCCATTATTTCAGGTGACCAATTTGGCCCGCACTATGCGCCATCTTCAAGAGAAAGGTGTGTGGATTGTAGGCACTGCAGGTGAGGCTGATGGCAATGTTTATCAAGCGGATTTAAAAGGCCCGTTAGCGATTGCTATGGGCGCGGAAGATAAAGGTTTACGTCGCTTGTCACGCGAAAGTTGCGATTCATTAGTGTCTATCCCAATGTCTGGCAGTGTTTCAAGTCTTAACGTGTCTGTTGCTACAGGTATTTGTTTATTTGAAGCGGTAAGACAACGTCTAGGCGCATAAGCGTTTTGTGCAAATAAAAAACGGCGATAATCATCGCCGTTTTTTTATATTTGAATCTTTATATTATTGAATGTTAGCGCCGACTCATCTCGTTATCGACGTCTTCATCATCAATATCTTCTTTTTCAATATCAAGCTCATCTTCCTCATCAATGGCATTCGCATAAGCGGCGTTATAGTCCGGTTGATCTTCTGCATCATCTTGCTCATCGTCAATGATATCGTCGAGTCTATCAAAGGCATCATCAGCGGGATAAATCATCTGTTCGTTAACCATTTCAACATTCACCCTTGGATCCAGCGATGCTGCTAATGGTGAGCTGACTAAGTCACCACCGGCCATCACATAATCGCCAGTAGAGAACTGTTCTGCTTTCTGACGAAGATTAATCCACATTAACCGTGCTAATAAGGTAAATGAGCATATTGCCATAAAGCCATAGAGCATTTGATCGCCGAGCACTTGCATGAGCCCTGATGCGACTAATGGGCCAATACTGGCACCAATACCAAAGGTGACTAAGATGGTGGCTGACAAACCGACACGCTCGTGTTGTTCGACTCGTGAGTTGGCTAAGGCTGTCGCTAATGGGTATAGCGTAAAGGCTAGTATGCCAAATAAGCTGGTGAGTATGAGCGAGTAAACGGAATGAAACGGCACTATGGTGATAATTAATACGAGTACACCAAGTAACGCACAATTAATTCTAATCAGTAAGCTGCGCGAAATAATGTCCGACAATTTGCCCATTGGCCATTGTGCCAATAGGCCTGCGAAAATGGTACACGACATATACATCGCGACATGTTCAGGATCGATCCCCTTTGCGGTGGCGTAAGAGGGAGCAAGACCATAAAAACAACCGACTATCATACTTCCCAAAGCAATAGTTGATAATGCCTGTGGTGCACGTTGCCAAAAGTGACCCATTTTTAATGGCGCTGGAGTAAGTGGTTCTGGGTGGATTCTGCGAGTGATGGAAATGGGCACGATGCACAGTGCAAAACAAATGGCGATCAATAGTAGTGGTTCAATGCCAAGTTCAGGGTATAAGCTAATTGCACCTTGACCGGCCATAAGCCCGAGGTAAGAGACAATCATGTAACTGGCAAAGACTGTGCCGCGCTGATTGGTTTCTGCTTGCTCGTTTAGCCAGCTTTCTAAAACCATATATTGACACATCATGCCCATGCCAACAGCAAGACGTAATATTAACCACACGGTTAGGTTGTCAATCAGTGCATGGCCTAATGCAGATGCCGTAACAATCCCTGCACAGGCGACGAAAGCACGAATATGGCCCACTTGTGCTATCAGTTTATGGCCCACTTTAGACCCACAAACAAGGCCAATATAGTAGGCCGACATCATGCCGCCTATCCATATTTGAGGCACATGCATATTCGTTAGGCTTAAGCCTAAATAAGTGGTGAGTAAACCTGCAGCGAGCACCATCAAAAAAGTGGTGCTATATAATGATGCAAAACTGCGTAGCGGGCTGTCCATAATGCGCCTCGATAGTTTCAGTAAAACGGGTACACTTTACTGAATGAATGGCTTGTTTCGTTTCATTTCACTTATGCTAAATAACCTGTACATAGAATAATCAAGGTCTTTCAAGAACGCTCTGTCCTGCTTACTGCGTTATTCTTTATCATAAGAAGACTGACAATAGGCAGCCATTGACGCGTCAATTCGCCTTGTTAGTAACACAAATGACAAGCTTGAAAGTGAGTTTACGTTAACCTATTAATTGTTAATGTCGTTAACTCATCCCTTATCCTGATTTCAGGTTAAATCATTATTGAAACGTATATAACAAGTTGAAAGTGGTCACTGTATCGGTATTTTTACTGTCTTCAGGGACCACTTCAGTGTACTTGATGTTCATGCCAATTTTAAATGCCCAATCTTGAATAAAGGTATTTTTATAACTCATATCAAGGGTTAACGTATTGTTCTCTAAACCGGTTTCGGCTGTTACGTCGGCATTAAAGCTAGTGTATTCTTGTAATTTTACATTGTACTTGGCAGCAGAACGCAGAATGACATCACGGTTTTCATCTGGATACGGGTCTTCGGTACTGGCTTGTGGTTGGTCGTAACGATAACCTGGGCCGGCTTCAAGGCTGAGTTTAGTTCTGCTGTTTTTAATTAAATCAAAACCATAACCGCTTGAGATAGTGGTTATGCGGGTATAAGAGCCAAATTCGTTCCACGTAAATTCACCACGGCCGAATACATAACCTCGGTCTAACTTATAGTTTGACTGTAAAAACAGTTCATACTTTTCTGCCGTCGATTCACTGCCATCGGCGGCATAATAAGCTTTGACCGTCGCTTCTTGCTTGGTTTTTAACGTGTCATAAGTTAAATAAGTACGGCCGTTGAAGTTTTTAGTTTCGTTGTTGCCGCTGTTCAATTGTAAACCAGCTTCAACTTCGGCATTAAAACTCGTCGTCGGTTCTTGATAATCGGGTGGAACTAAAGCCCATGCTGGAGCAGACAATAAGAAGAGGAAGCATGTAGTAACTAGATTTTTTAAGGTCATCATTAAATTGCTTTATTCTGTGATGGCGTAAACGCAAGGTTTTTGACTGCCGACATCATACCTGCAATCAAGTTTGCTGAAAAGAGAGTTATTACTTGAGTTTCACTCTATGTTTATGTATTATCGCGCGCTCAAATCAGTCACTTTAATTCGTTCCTTGCCTCCACATTGGTCCGACTGAGCCAGAAAAGAGGCTACTTAACCGTAAGGAGCAATAAATGCGTCATTACGAAATCGTATTTATGGTTCACCCAGATCAAAGTGAACAAGTCCCAGGTATGATTGAGCGTTACACCGGTGTTATCACCGCTGCTAACGGAACAATTCACCGTTTAGAAGATTGGGGCCGTCGTCAATTGGCATACCCAATTCAAGACCTACATAAAGCTCACTATGTTCTTATGAACGTAGAAGCATCTGCAGAGTCTATGGAAGAGTTAGAAACAGCTTTCCGTTTCAACGACGCTGTTCTGCGTAACATGGTAATGCGCACTAAAGTTGCCGTTACTGAAGCTTCTCCTATGGCAAAAGCAAGAGACGAACGTGATTCACGTCGTTCACCTTCTGATGACCGTAGCAATGAAGAAGAAAGCGCTGAAGAAAACGCTGAATAATTTATTCTGTGAATAACCACTTAACCTTGTTTGGTACGGTTACCCGAACTAAACGATTAAATAGCCCTAGCGGGATAAACCATACGGTTATTACGGTAGAGCATAAATCACAGCGATATGAAGCAGAGTTATTACGTAACGTATACTGCATTATACAGGTGATATTAAGTGGTCCACGCTTTAATAGCGTAACAGATAAATTACAAGCAGGTGTGCAGGTTGAAGTAGAAGGGTTTCTTTCACTACAACAAGGACGAAATGGTCAAAACCGTTTAGTTTTGCATGCTGAAAATGTCGAATTGAAAACTTAGGAGACTGTCAAAATGGCACGTTATTTCCGTCGTCGCAAGTTCTGCCGTTTCACCGCTGAAGGTGTTGCAGAGATTGATTACAAAGATATCGTTACTTTAAAGAACTACATCACTGAAAGCGGCAAGATTGTTCCTAGCCGTATCACTGGTACTAGTGCTAAATACCAACGCCAACTAGCTCGCGCTATCAAGCGTGCTCGTTATCTTTCTCTACTGCCATATACTGATTTACATCAGTAATATTGCAGTATTAATTCCTAATCGAATAAAGAGGATTTGATAATGAACGTTATTCTGCTAGATAAAGTTGCAAACTTAGGTAGCTTAGGCGACCAAGTTTCTGTTAAAGCTGGTTATGCTCGTAACTTCCTTTTACCATATGGTAAAGCGGTTGTAGCAAACGCAGCAAACACTGAAGTATTTGAAGCTCGTCGTGCTGAATTAGAAGCTAAATTAGCTGCTGAATTAGCTACAGCGACTGCACGTGCTGAAAAATTAACTGCATTAGAATCAGTTGTTATTGCTTCTAAAGCAGGTGATGAAGGTAAATTGTTCGGTTCAGTTGGCAACCGTGATATCGCTGATGCAGTTACTGCAGCTGGCGTTGAACTTGCTAAATCTGAAGTCCGTTTACCTTTAGGTGCTTTACGCACTACTGGTGACTTCGAAGTTGAAGTACAAGTACACGCTGAAGTTAAAGCAGTAGTTAAAGTTTCTGTTGTTGCAGAAGCTTAATTACCTTTAGCTCCATAAAAGAACACCGCCTCAGGGCGGTGTTTTTTTATGGGCGATATTTATACCACTCAATATAAGAAATACTTGATTTAGATTTTAACGCAGGTAATGCTTTGTTATTGAGTTTTAGTTTAGAACGTTGAGCGAAGAATAATTAACAATGCTGTTCTTTAATCATGGCCAATATTGAGTGTCTCAAGAAACTAAATGTTATAATTGTGACAATATATTTGTATTGATTGGAATGGCGTTAGACATCTATCGTATTGAAATGAACACCTTGCGATGTTCATTTCATACAGATTATTTAATGATTATTCGACTTCTGATAATTGTTTTTCTTCAGTGTCACTCACTGCTTGGCTCGATATATTATCAGTCTGTACTTTAGGCTTCGCTTTTGCATTGCCTGTAGATATTTCAGTATCAGCTTTCTTTTGCTCTACCGTTTGAGCCGTTGCTTCAGCAGCCTCCTCAGTTAAGGCTTCAACGGTTACTTCAGTGGACGTTTCGGTTTCTATTGAAGTTAGTACTTCCGTTGGTACTTCGGCTAACGCTTTAAGTTGTGTTTGAGCTTTTACTTCAGTTTTTATACCAGTGGTTGTTTCAGTAATGACTTCAGACGTCGCTTCGGTTACTGCTTCTGTAGATGTTTCGGCTGATTCTTCTGCTACGGTTTCCGTTGATGCCTCAGCTACGATTTCCTTTGGTATTTTGCCTTCGGCTGTCGTTAACGTTTTAGCATTAGTATTAACGACCTTTTGAATAACGACCTTCTTTGGTGCTTCGACAGCAACTTCAGTTGTCGCTTCGGCTACTGCTTCAGTTGTCGCTTCGGCTACTGCTTCAGTTGTCGCTTCGGCTACTGCTTCAGTTATCGCTTCGGCTACCGCTTCAGTTGTCGCTTCGGCTACTGCTTCAGTTGTCGCTTCGGCTGCTGCTTCAGTTGTCGCTTCGGCTGCTGCTTCAGTTGTCGCTTCGGCTGATACTTCCGTTAACGCGTCGGTTGCGGCTTCAGTTGTCAGCTCACCAGCAACTTCAGCATTCGCTTCAACGAGTGCTTCTGCTTGTGTTTCTACTGAGGCATCAATCGGCATTTCCGTTAACGCGTCGGTTGCGGCTTCAGTTGTCAGCTCACCAGCAACTTCAGCATTCGCTTCTGCTTGTGTTTCTACTGAAGCATCAATTGGCATTTCCGTTATCATTTCTGTTGCGATAATAGTGGTGGTCGGCGTGATCACTTCTGGTATGTCAGAGTTTCTGGTCAGTGATAATTCTTTAATTAAGTTATCAGCGTGGTCAACTTTATCCATCATCCATAGTATGTAGCGAATGTCGACGTGGACAGCGCGGGTGATGGTTGGGTTAAAGAACCAGTCTTTAGTGATAGCTTCGTAGGTTGAGTCGAAGTTAAGTCCGACAAGTTCACCTCTACCATTAAATACTGGCGAACCTGAGTTACCACCGGTTGTGTCTGCGCTGGATAAAAAGTTAACCGGTACAGAATTGAAATCGGCAGGTTTGTCTAAACAAGACATAAACTGGCAGCTGCTCTGCTGTTTATATACTGAGGTGACACGGTGATCACCTAAGTCACCCGACTTAATGGCGGCCAACAATTTAGCCGGAACATTATAAGGTTCTTTACCTGTGTGCTTTGCCAACAACCCTTCTAAGCGAGTAAAAGGCTGTTTGTAGGTGGCGTCTTTAGACAGATAACCATCGACCATGCCGTAAGTGATACGTAAGGTGCGATTTGCGTCTGGGTAAACGGGCCAGTTATTAGACTTGTAATAGTTAATAATAGCTTTCATGTATTCAGGGCGTGCTGACGACAACTTACCGTCGAGTATTTTTTCGCGTTTCTCTAACGCCATATTGGTGTCGTGTATCGCAACAGCTAAACGAATAAAGGGATCTTCACTGGTTTCAAAATCTATGGCTGTCTTTTTCATCCAAGCAAGACGCTTTGTTTGGTCTGTGAGCTCTGTTAATGCATATAAGGCTTCAACTTTAACTTCTAAGGCTTCAAAGTTGCCGGTAATACTCAATGCTTTATCAAACACTTTATTTCTAAGTGGCTGCCTCACATAAGCTTGTAAATCTTGTAACCACAACGTTTTATCCACCGCAGGGTCAAAGCTGCTATCAATACGTCTTAGTGCAGCTTTAAACATTTTCATGTCTCTAAGCTGATATCCTGGTTCACGTTTGTCGTTGGGTTTCTTTCTTTCTTTTGCTAAACGATACAGTTTACTGGCCGTATTAAGCATTTCGCTCGATTGGGCATTTTTAAAGAAGTAGTTTGTTTGTGATTGCTCGTGCTGCTCAGTCAGTAATGCTTCAAGATTACTGATCACATCTTGATTGGCAGTAGGGTCTTTTTTTAACCACGCTAAAAAGTCATTTTCACGTTGCTGTTTAATACCGACAATATCGGTGGCATTAAAGCCATCGAGAAGGCCATTGAACTTTTTCATGCGATTGGCCATCGATGCCATCGTACCGGCATATTTCAAGGCAATTTCTTTATCAATCGCGCCCATAAAGTTCACAGTATCAATTTGTAATTGATAGCGTTTAGCGTAAGTAGGGTAAATCCAATCACTGGCAAATTGCAGTTCGCTGGTGAGGTTATAACGGCTGGTTGAACCTGGGTATCCCGCGACAAAAATACCGTCTCCGGCTTTAACGCCGTCAGCATTAATTTTTAGATAGCTTTTAGGTTGGTAGGGCACATTGTCTTGATTAAACGTCGCCGGTTTGCCGTCTTTACCGACATAAGCGCGTAAAAAGGTAAAATCACCAGAATGACGTGGGTATTCGTAATTGTCGATGTCACCACCAAATCCACCGACCGTTTCGGGGGGAGCATAAACCAAGCGCACATCGCGAATAATCAGTTTTTTAGTGAGGTAATACTCGAGGCCATGGTGAAAGTCATCGACTTCGCAGCGGTAATTACTGTCGATTTCACACTCTTTCACTAATGCTTTGCTATTGGTTTGGATCTGCTCGAAACGGGTTAAAGGCTCGTCGCTTAAGTTGGTGAGTACTTTGTTGGTGACGTCGGTCACTTCTTCAGTAATGTAAAGGCGCTCATTAGGCCCCGCCGACGGTTCTTCTGCTTGGGAATGTGCTAAAAAGCCATTTGCCAAATAATTATGTTCTTTTTTGCTGTTATATTGAATCCCGCGATAGGCACAATGATGGTTTGTGACAACTAGGCCTTGGGGCGATACAAAACTGGCGGTACAATAGCCCAAGCTGACGACAGCGTTCATTGGGTATTGGCCTAAGTCGGCAAGCTGAGATGCAGGAATATCAATGCCACGTTGTTGTAATTTGTCGGCAATGGACAGCATTTGGTAAGGCTGCCACTGTCCTTCATCAGCATAAGCGAAACAGGATGTCAGCACTAATGCTGCAACAAGTGCAATACGCATGTATTTTCCTTAAATGAATAATTTATTAACCGTTGACTGAGGCGTCGTTTTCATTCTAAATGACTGCATTTTAAGCTTAGTCACGGTGTTATACCATATTTTATAAAGTCGTTGTAAATTGGGAGCGTTAATGTCACAACAAGGTGCTTTTAAAGCCAGAAATAGGCAAAAAGATGCAGAAGTAAATGCATTAAAACTGCCTCCACATTCGATTGAGGCTGAACAGTCCGTTTTGGGCGGCTTGATGCTCGATGCTGAAGCGTGGGACCGTGTTTCTGAAGCGGTTGTGCCTGAAGATTTTTATTCTCGCTCACATCGAATGATTTTTAATGCGATGCAAAAGTTAATGGAGTCTGGGCAGCCGCTCGACTTAATTACCGTCTCTGAACAGCTCGAAATCGAAGATCAATTAGACGACGCTGGCGGTTTTGCTTATTTAGGCGAAATTGCCAAAAATACCCCCAGTGCCGGTAACATTTTATCTTACGCAGATATCGTGCGTGAACGTGCCGTGGTACGCGACATGATTGGGGTAGCACATGAAATTGCTGATGCGGGTTATAACCCAGAAGGTCGCGACTCAAGTGCGTTATTAGATTTAGCCGAAAGCAAGGTGTTCAAAATTGCCGAAATGCGTACAAACGCCAATGAAGGCCCTGAGAACATCAAAAGTATTCTTGAAAAAACCGTCGACAGAATCGAGCAACTTTATAACAACCCACATAATGGTGTGACGGGCGTATCGAGTGGTTTTGGCGATTTAGACAAAATGACGGCCGGTTTCCAAGCGGGCGACTTAATCATTGTGGCGGCACGTCCATCGATGGGTAAAACCACCTTTGCGATGAACTTGTGCGAACAAGCCGCGATGAATGAAGACAAGCCTGTGCTTATTTTCAGTCTCGAGATGCCGTCAGAACAGATTATGATGCGTATGCTGGCCTCACTTGGCCGCGTCGATCAAACTAAAATTCGTACCGGCCAATTGGATGACGAGGATTGGGCACGTGTTTCATCTACGATGGGGATTATGCTTGAACAAGGCAAAATGTACATTGATGATGGTTCAGGCTTAACCCCAACGGAAGTGCGCAGCCGCGCCAGACGTATTGCCCGTGAACACGGTGGTTTGTCGATGATTATGATCGATTATTTGCAGTTAATGCAGGTGCCATCGTTAAAAGATAACCGTACTTTAGAGATTTCAGAAATCTCGCGCTCGTTAAAAGCCTTAGCAAAAGAGCTCGAAATTCCGGTTATTGCACTATCGCAGCTTAACCGCTCACTAGAGCAACGAGCAGATAAACGTCCTATTAACTCAGACTTACGTGAATCGGGTGCGATTGAGCAGGATGCCGACTTAATTATGTTTATTTATCGTGATGAGGTGTATAACGACAACTCTGAAGATAAAGGCACCGCCGAGATCATTATAGGTAAACAGCGTAACGGTCCTATTGGGCGTATTCGCCTTGTATTCCAAGGGCAATTCTCTCGATTTGATAACTATGCTGGACCACAGTTCGAAGAAGATTAATTATTGATTATCAATTATTTAATTTTACTTCGTGGTTATTTATGATCTTCAGTTAGCGATAGAATATCTTGGTTTTACTCGTAACATGCGTCATGTTTTTATTGTTTAAATAAGGCTCTCTATTGAAACCGTTTCCTCGTGCAGAAATCAGCCGTTGCGCATTACAAAGTAACTTGGCGCAGCTGCGTCTTATCGCCCCTAAAAGTAAAATCATGGCGGTTGTAAAAGCCAATGGTTATGGTCATGGTTTGTTAAATGTGGCTGAAAGCGTTGGTATATTGAATTTTGTCGAAAGTGTTGGCAAATATCATGGTGGTGCCGATGGGTTTGGTTTAGCAAGGCTTGAAGAAGCATTACAGCTGCGCGCTGGCGGTGTCGAAGGTAAGCTTTTATTATTAGAAGGTTTTTTTCGTCAGTCTGACTTACCTATACTGGTCACTCATAATATTGATACTGTGGTTCATCATGAATCGCAATTGCAAATGCTTGAGACCATTAAGCTTGATAAACCGGTAACGGTGTGGATAAAAATTGATACTGGCATGCATCGCATTGGTTTTACGCTAGATCAGTTTGACAGTATTTATCAACGTTTATTGCAATGCCCACAGGTGGCTAAGCCTATCCATTTAATGACTCATTTTGCCTGCGCAGATGAGCCAGATAACAAGATGACGCAAACGCAAATGAATGTGTTTGAAGAGCTCATCAGTGGTTTAGAGGGCGACCGTACTCTGGCAAATTCTGCAGGTACATTATTTTGGCCATCAAGCCAGGCTGATTGGATAAGACCAGGAATCGCCCTTTATGGTGTCTCTCCTGTTGTCGGCGATAAAGGCACTAATCATCGGCTTATTCCAGCCATGGAGTTAGTGTCTAACATTATTGCAGTGCGTGAGCACAAGGCCGGTGACAGTGTTGGCTACGGTGCATTCTGGACCGCCAAGCAAGATACTCGATTGGGTGTCGTCGCGATTGGATATGGTGATGGTTACCCGCGCAATGCCCCAGAAGGCACACCCGTTTGGATTAATGGCCGTAGAGTACCCATTGTGGGCCGTGTGTCTATGGACATGTTAACGGTAGATCTTGGCGCCGATGCGCAGGATAAAGTGGGCGACAGCGTACAACTTTGGGGTAAAGCATTGGCGGTTGAAGAAGTCGCGGAACATATCGGCACGATTGCTTATGAACTCGTGACCAAATTAACTCCTAGGGTGCTGGTAGAGTTGCTCGATTAGCTGTTTAAATAGCATAAACATGTGCTAAAAATGGCCAACTTACCACAGTAAGTTGGCCATTTTTATGTGTTCTTTAGGTCAATGCGCTAAAAATAATCGTTAACATAAAAATCATCGTTAATAATTATTACCCCTAATTTAGGCTCGCCAGTGTTATGTTACTTTGCATCTTCGAAACAAATTTCAATAAAAGCATTCCCGTATTCATGTGTAAAAGGCATCATGATTTTTTTGCCGCGTGCTTTGTGAGAAATCGTATGATTTTTGCCTGACACTACCGCTGGTGTTGCCATATCAAAGTCATAACCTTTTTCGCTGAGCAAATTCTTTGCACCGCCAGTCACCATATTGGTGATTTCACCGACTAAGTCAGTCACTTCATCATTAATAGTGTTAGGTTTTTCACCGAGCATTTTATTCATGATTTCAAGAATTAAGGTTTGCTCAAAGGTAATAGACAGCGAGCCACGAGTTTTAGGCCCCACCATACCAATCAAGCCAGAAACATCGCCTTTAGCAAGGTCATGGTTTTTGAGTTGGGGTTTACCGGGCTTAAGATCCATTGTCGCCATAGTTGAGATTACATTGATCAAAGAAACAAGAAATGGGTTAATGAATTCAACGTTCATAGGCAAAGATGTCCTCTAGATTAAAAATGCTAAATCAGTTTCATGTAAATTATCGGTGTTTACCCCAGTATTATATCTGCACGTTAGCTTAAATATACACCGATTAATATTTAAGCTAATTCTTATGAATACACACTATATCAGTAAAGTGAAATACAAGTTAAAGCTTAGAACACAAAAAACAAATTGAAAGAGACATTGCTCGTAAAAACAATTTTTATACAGAGATTTGGTGTTGTAGATAGATAAGCTGACCGGCAGTAACTGTTTATTGTGTAAGTTGCTTCGTTATCGAGTACATACCGTTTTAGTAAGCCAAATATTGATATATCAAAACGTATTGAATCAGTTTTACTCGATTTAGTCAGCTGCTTTTATTGGCCAAATCACAACCTTATTTCTCCCTGTTGTTTTAGCTTTGTAGAGTGCTTCATCAGCTTTAACAAGCATGCTGTCTAACGACATTTCGGGATGGCCGCAATTCGTCGCAATACCCATACTGACAGTGACTTGTATATTATTTTCATTAAATGATATGTTCATTTCTTCGACTTTTTGGCGCAACCTTTCACCTGATATTCTGGCGCCTTGAAGATCGGTCTCTGGTAAAATTATGATGAACTCTTCGCCTCCAAAGCGTCCAATGATATCGATATCGCGTAAAGCCTTAGTACATATAGCGGCAAATCTTTGAAGGACTTTGTCACCAGCAATATGACCAAACCTGTCATTAACGTGCTTAAAGAAATCGATATCAGCAATTAATAGCGAAAATGGACGGTTGTTTTGAAGACATCGAGCTAATTCTTGCTCGGCTAACGTAAAACATTGGCGACGGTTTAACAGCCCCGTTAAGGTATCTGTTGTTGCTAGGCGTAGCAGCTCTTCTTCATGTATTTTACGTTCTGTGAGATCGAGTCCTATGCCTTGATAACCTAATGGTTGTCCATCATTGGAAAGAATTAAGCGGTCAGTCCATTGGTACCATCGCACATTTCCAGCAATATCTTTACCACTATGTTCATGCGAACAGATTGGATTTTCGGGCGTGATACCCGCTAAATGAATTTTAGCCCCCTCAACATTTTCAGCGTCCATGACATCATAAATACTCATGCCGATAATATCGTCTGCACTAGCACCAAAATAGCTGCACAGTTCAGCATTCGCTAATGTCACTATGCCGTCAGTCGTGTAACGATAAATCAATGCAGGCATATCTTTGACCATTGCGCGGTAAAATGCCTTTTCTATTTGCAGATCTCTTTCTATTCGCTGGATGGTGTCTGATATAACAATGAACACCAGGACTTCTAATAAGTTGTCATTATGATCAAATACCGGCGAGTAGCGCAGCGATAATGATAATACTGCGCCATTATTGTGAAGAGTGAGCTTTACCGCCTGGTCTACTTGGGTTTGGCAAGCAACTAACCATGGACAATCGTGCAATGAATCTTGTATACCGTTGACAATATGTTGCCATTGTTGACCAGTAAGCTTATTGGCGCTATGGAGTGGTTGAACATCGTTTTTAGCAAGAAATTTTTTGAATAGTAATTCTATTTCAGAGTCGATGGCGATAATGGAAAATTGTTTGTTTAGCCTGACAATCCCATGCTGGATGACGTTAAGCGTCATTGCTTCATCTAAATCATTACTCTGTGAGTTAAGGTTCATAAAGTGCCTTGTTGATGCCCAGTCAAAGTGATAAATATCGATAATGATGTGTTAGGCCTGATTAGCGATCAAAGTACCCTATATTGTCCTTAAGTAACTAAGCAATTTTTTGAATAGCCATATTTTATTGAATGAAATTGTATTAATCATAAATGTTAAAAACAACTATTCAACCTAAGGCTATTAACGGCAATAAGATAACTCACTTATTTAGAAGGGACTTTCAGCCCCTCCCATAAACGAATGATTCACTGTATAATGCTCAGCGATTCTTGCAGACATTTCAAGCGTGCAAACCGCTCAATGATGTTGATGATATATCAACGATATTGAAGTTACGTGTGGTATTGATAAAAGCCTTACTTCGGTATTCAACTCGGTTTTAACCTCTCACATGACTTTACACGTGCACGATTAACCCAGATTATGAGTAAAATAATTCAGTGAATACAACGCCTAAGTTCATGACCTCAACAGATACCCTCGATCGTACTTTTTCAATCGCGCCTATGCTTGATTGGACTGATCGTCACTATCGTTACTTTGCGCGTCTATTGTCGGCTAAGGCGCTGCTTTATACTGAAATGGTGACAACCGGTGCAATATTGCAAGGTAAGGGCGATTATTTAGCCTATAACACTGAAGAACATCCATTAGCGCTGCAACTTGGTGGCTCTAACCCCATTGATTTAGCCGCATGTGCCAAATTGGCTGCAGATCGTGGTTATGATGAGGTTAATCTCAACGTAGGGTGTCCGTCAGATCGGGTTCAAAATGGTCGTTTTGGTGCTTGTTTAATGGCTGAGCCCGCCTTGGTGGCAGAGTGTGTCGATGCAATGAAGCAGGTTACTGATATTCCAATTACCGTCAAAACCCGTATTGGCATTGATGAACAAGACAGTTATCAATTTTTAACCGACTTTATTGAGACGGTCAACGCTAAAGGGTGTACTGCATTTACTATCCATGCACGCAAAGCGTGGTTACAGGGGCTAAGCCCAAAAGAGAACCGTGAAATTCCGCCATTAGATTATGAGCGCGTGTATCAATTAAAGCGTGATTACCCGCAGCTGAATATCAGCATTAATGGCGGCATTAAAACACTGGAAGAAGCCCAGTTACATTTAGCGCAGTTAGACGGGGTGATGGTTGGCCGCGAAGCGTACCAAAATCCGTATATTTTAGCGTTGGTAGACCAGCAATTGTGCGGCCTTGATAGCCCTGTCATTACTCGCGAGCAAGTGATTGAGCAGATGCTCCCCTACATTGAGGCCCATTTAGCTCAAGGTGGTCGCTTGAATCATATTACTCGCCATATGATAGGTTTGTTCCAGGGGTTACCTGGCTCACGTGGTTGGCGTCGTCATTTAAGTGAAAACGCCCACAAACCTAATGCCGATATTAATGTGGTACTAAAAGCGGCAGAGTTTGTTGATGCCCAGGCATTAGCAGAATCACAGGCTTAATTCGATTACCTAATACCTAATACCTAATATCATTGAACTTTAATAAGTGAGTCGTCACTTATTAATATGGATAGGTATAATATGATATTCGCTCGACTCTCCCTTAAAAGCGCCTTTATTTAGGCGCTTTTTTGTTTTTGATTATCCACAATGGATGTGGTTTTTCCTGTCGTATTCCTTCCATATTTTCTGTTGATTTAATGTACTAGTCATTTTCGCCAACTTGGTGGTTAATTTTACTACCTGTTGGTTTTTTGAACTCGATGAGTTTATGTTTTATATTCAGTTATAAATAGTAAAACTGTTTATTATTAGTCTCTTGCAATGGATTGCGAAAGTTGGCACGCAGCTTGTAATACCCATAGTGTAATCAACTAGACGGGTGTTTAGTTGCCATTAACCAACACAAGAAAGGATGCCACCATGTTTACATTAACTCCAAATAAATTAGTTCGTCGTACTGTTCAATTATCTATTGCTGCTGTTGTACTGGCTACTGCGAGTGTATCTGCGCAAGCTGATGAAATGTCGGTGAGTCACACGCTTAATGCGCTTGAGCAAAATATGACTCAAGCAAGCCAAGAAATGATTTCAACCGCTAAGCATGAGTTTATGTTGTCTTTACAGACTCAAATTGCACAGCAAGTATTTGAAATCAAATCAAGCTTTGCAGAATTGACATTTGCTGAACCTGAATTGAACAAAACGGCAATTGCAGCGAAAACTGCAGAGAACAAGTAATGGATTGGGTGTTAAATATAGGCTTGGTGCTGCCGTTAATGTTGTTGCTATTAATGCCGGTAATCAGTTTTGTATTGTTTGCTACGTTAGTGCGCTACGTGAGTCAGCGGGCTGATATGGCCAGACATTAATGACCAAGCTTAAGAGATAGCAGTAAGAGATGTTGTTCATTGCTAATACGCGAATCATGAAAGTGGTCAGCAAAAATGAATACAGAATATCGATGTGTCAGTAGGCAATGTTACAGGAGATAAAATATGAATCGTTTAATCAGTCGATTACAAGATGAAGCACGGATTGTGTGTGGTGTATCGGCTAACTTAGCCAAGCAATACGGTTGGTCGTTATTATGGACTCGTGTTGTGACCATTGGCTTAGTGGTGACTAATCCGAGTATTAGCCTCGCTGCGTACTTTATTGTTGCTGTTGTTATGAGTCAAAAAACATCACGCTTTTAATGCTCAACCCTTGTTAAGTCGTCTGGGTTGAGCGGGGTAATTAGCCCCGCAACTAATGTGTAAGGCTAATGAAGTGGTCGTTATTTGTTTAAAAAGGCTTTAAAACGTTGTTTAGCCTCATCACTTTGTAAACGCTCGGCAAACTGCACCAGTTCTAATTTCATTTGGGCTTTAACTTGAGCCTGGTTATGACGTAACAGTTGTTTTGAAGCTTGCATAGATAAAGGTGGCTGGGCCGCCAATTTTTTTGCTTGCGCAAGGCTGAAGCTCATTAGCTCATCTGCGGCAACTACACGATTAATCAAATTTAACTGCGCAGCGGTTTGTGCATCAAACGCGTCACCTAATAAAATCAACTCTGCGGCTTTATGTTGGCCAACAATCGATGGCAACAATATACTTGAAGCAGCTTCTGGTACTAAGGCTAAATTGACAAAAGGCATTTGGAATTTGGCTTTATTGTCGGCATATACTAAATCACAATGCAGTAGTAAAGTGGTACCGATACCGACTGCAGCCCCAGTCACTGCAGCAACGACAGGTTTTTTCAGATCCAGTAAACAAAACAAGAATTTAACCGTTGGATGATTATCATCTAATGCACCACTTTGCAGGAAATCTACGATATCATTACCAGAAGTAAAGCAGTCGTCAGTGCCATGAAACATAAAGGCGCGAATGTCGTTGTCGGCTTCGCCTTGGATCAGGTATTCTGTTAGTTGTTGATACATTTCTAGATTGAAGGCATTACGTTTTTCTGGACGATTAAACCCAATGATGCGTACGCCTTGATCATCTCTTACCTGAATATAACTCATTCGTGATTTCCTATAGTGAATGCGAGTGTGGTTTACATGGAGTTTAAGACATTGAAAGCAATATTCAAACACCTGTTTAACTTTTTAGTGTTATCATCATTGTCATTCGCAGCGTCGGCTAGTATTGTTCTTGTTGATGGACATGTTAGAGCGATGCCTGCGAGTGTGCCAAATACTGCAGCTTATTTTACGCTAGAAAATCATACAGCAAATGCAGTGACATTAGTTGCGGTCAATACACCCGCGGCTAAAGAAGCACAGTTACATACGATAATTGAAGAAAATGGCATGGTAAAAATGCGCCAAGTTAACGGTTTTTCAATACCGTCTCATGGTTCGCTAACACTGCAACCTACTGGCGACCATGTCATGCTGTTGTCGTTAACAGCACCGTTAGTGGTTGACGATAAAGTGCCACTAAATTTAATTTTTGAAGATGGTCAGCAACTTATGATTGAGTTACCTGTCTTAAAACAGGCTACAACTCAAGAAGGTGAGCAAGCTGACCATCATCACCATCATTAAGGAGTGATATTGATGCAAGTTACAAGGAATAAAATATTAGGCGTAGTTGGAGTACTTTCTTTAGTGCTTTATGGTGTGAGTGTTTGGTGGAGTATTGAGCCAGATCCAATCAAACCGATTTCGGCGCAAACGGATAATTCGAAAAAGATCATCGGCTATAGTACTACTAGTTCATTGATTTTAACCATGGAAACCTTGCTTGATAAGCCAGGTGGATGGTTATCAAATGATGTTATGCCACCGTCATTAATGATGGATAACATGCCGGCATTTGAATTTGGTGCGTTAGAACAGGTGCGCGATTTAGCGTTAATTATGCGTAAAGAGTTTAGTCGCTCACAGTCTCAATCGACGGCTGATAACGACTTACTTGCCGCGCATTCTAAATTAAACATCGAAAACACCAGCTGGCTTGTTCCTAGTGCAGAGGGTGAATACCGTGAAGCGATCAAATTACTGAAACTTTACCGCGCTAAGATTAGTGACCCGAATAACAATAACGCGCAGTTTTATGCTCGTGCCGATAACCTAAATGAATGGCTAAAAGAAGTGCAAAAGCGTTTAGGCAGCATGTCACAACGTTTATCTGCAAGTGTTGGTCAGGAACGTTTAAATACTGATTTAGCCGGTGATAGCTCTGCCCGTCAATCAACACCAGGCGACTCTAGCAGCGAAATTAAAACCAGCTGGTGGAAAATTGATGACGTATTTTACGAAAGCCGTGGTTCTGCTTGGGCATTACTAAACTTCATGCGTGCAATTGAAGTTGATTTTGCTGATGTATTAGAAAAGAAAAATGCTGAAGTTAGTTTACGTCAAATTATTCGTGAACTTGAAGCAACCCAGCAGACCGTGTGGAGCCCTATTGTGCTCAACGGAAACGGTTTTGGTTTAGTGGCTAATCACTCGTTAGTGATGGCGAATTATATCTCGCGAGCTAACGCTGCGGTTATTGATTTAACTAACTTAATTTCTCAAGGATAATGATGAAAAAGACTCTTCTTGCCACCGCTGTAGTGGGGTTATTAAGCATGTCATCGGCACATGCGGCAACTGTTGTGGGTTTTAAAGTCGGTGCGGATTATTGGTTGGCTGACACGACTAACTCATTCAATGATGACGATGGTGTCGCGCACAGTTTTTCTGACGACTCGTCGCAGGGCAGTGTTTGGATTGCGGTTGAGCATCCTTTCCCGTTTATCCCTAATATCAAAATTCGTGAAAACCGCTTAGAATCAAGTGCCGGTTTAGACAATGTCGATTTTACATTCAATGGTCATGCATTTGAAGGTGAAGTGTCGGTAACCAACGAGCTAAACAACACGGATTTTGTGCTGTATTACGAAATTTTAGACAATGATTTAGTGTCAGTTGATTTAGGTGCTGCCTATAAAAAAATGAATGGCTCGTTACGCGTTGCTGACGCAGGTCATCCTGAGGAAATTGATATCGATAGTGGTATCTTTATGGGTTATGCCAGCGCGCAAGTTGGTATGGTTGGCTTAGGCTTATTTGGTTTTGCTGACGTATTATTTGGCGTTGATGAATCTAATGTCTATGACTACGGCGTAGGCTTAGGTTGGCAATTTGACAATTTAGCTGTCGATACTTTAGTGCGCGTGGGTTACCGTGATTTTAACTTTGATGTCAGTGATTTTTCTGATGTGTCACAAAATACTCAATTTAAAGGCGCTTTTGCGGGCGTTGAACTGCGTTTCTAAGTCTTTAACTAAAGTACAGCCCAATAAAAAACCGCCAACTGGCGGTTTTTTTATGGTTAACAAATGGAGATTACTGTGCAATCAAACCGTTGTTAATGGCAATCACATCATCTTCATTTAACGTCCCCGCAGCCTGTTTTAGCGCTAGGATTGAGTTAATGTAGCCATAACGTGCTTCAGACAACTGACGCTTTGAATCGTATAAGTCGCGAGTACGGTTAAGTACATCAACAATGGTACGTGTACCGACTTCAAAACCCGCTTGAGTGGCTTTTAATGCACTTTCAGATGAAATAACTGATTGCTCATAGGCTTTGATAGAGCTAATCGATGCCGTCACGTTATTGAAGTTGTTACGGACATTTTTAGTTACACTACGGTGCGTTTGTTCTAATAACTCGCTCGCTTCAACATAGGCAAATTGCGCTTGCTTAACCTGCGAGGTGACCTTAAAGCCTTCAAATAATGGAATGCTTAATGTCACACCAATATTGGTGTTGTCATAATCAGGGCCAGGAGTTTGATCCATACCTTTGTTATAACCCGCATTAAAGTTTAAAGACGGCATGTGACCCGCTTTGTACAAGCTGATGGTCTCATTAGCGATATCTTTAGCGATACGTTGAGTCATTAAATCAATGCTGTTGGTCTCAGCCATTTTCAACCATTCAGCTGAAGATGTTGGTGCTGGAGAGCCGGCTGAAAAGCGGTTGGTGTCTAATACGTTGATTGACTTGTGGTCGATACCGGTAATTTCACGTAATGCTTCATAGCTGTTGTCTAGCGTATTTTGTGCAAGAATTTCAAGCGCTGAAGCTAGGTCATATTGCGCTTGAGCTTCATGTACGTCAGTAATGGCTGTTAACCCTACGGCAAAGCGTTGTTTAGTTTGCTCTAATTGGCGTTCAATCGCCGCTTTTTCAGCACCCTGGAACTCATAGTTGTCTTTAGCGGTTAATACATCAAAGTATGCGCTAGTAACACGAGTAATCAGTGATTGAAGCGTTGAGGCGTAAGCAGAATCGGCTTGTGATGCTGCCATTTCAGCCAAATCTAAACCAACCCATGCACTATGGTCGTATATCACTTGAGATAAGCTAACACCACCAATGAGTCCGTCGGTATCATCAGCTGGATCGTTCCATGCTTTTGCATAACCCACATTGGCACTAATTGTTGGTAGCAATGGTGCGCGGTTTTCTTCAATGCTTTCATATAACGCATCACGTTGTGCTTTGGCTTGTAAAACGATAGGGTCGCTAGTCAGCGCTTGCTGATAAATTTGCAATAAATCGTCAGCCTGCGCTGCTGGTGCGGCAATAGCAAAAGCTAATGCTGCGTATAATGAACCAATTTTGAATTTCATTTGCTGCCCTTTTAGACAATGCCTCATCAATTTGAGGTGTTAAATAACTGATTAATTTGGTCATGCCGCACAGTTAAGCTTAAGGTAGATAGCAAAGCAAACTTAACGTGGCAATCTGTCGGAGCATTGTGCTCAATTTTTTCAGTGCTCAATGTGGTAAAAATACTTCACAATACGCAATTATATTGTGCACTATTTTTATATCTACCATGCACTCTAAATAGTATTGATTTTTTGTTTTTCAAGTCAAATTTGAAGTGTAACAGATTTTATTTTATTTAAATCCGTTTGTGTTCGTAATCAGTGTGCCGTTTAGTTATTAATTATGTGATTTTAACCTGCTAAAATACACTTATATGAGCATTTTTTAAGCCACAAGGAACATTATGTCTGACCATTTGAGTACATCGACTTTTAATGCCGATTCCGATTTTGAGCTGATTGCTAAAAAAGTCCTCTATAAAGGTTTTTTTCAGTTAGATGAGTACACCTTTAAGCATAAATTATTTAAAGGTGGCTGGAGTGGCGAGGTTACGCGTGAAGTTTTTGAGCGAGGTAACGCGGTTGTAGTGCTTCCCTATGACCCAATTCGTGACGAAGTCGTGTTAATTGAACAAATTCGCCTGCCAGCATTAGCAACTACTAAATCAATCTGGCTTCTTGAGTTAGTGGCGGGTATGATTGAGCCCGGCGAATCACCAGAGCAAGTAGCAACGCGTGAATTGGCAGAAGAAGCGGGCTTAACATTACAAAGTTTAACGCCAATAAACAGCTACTTAGTGAGTCCAGGCGGCACCACTGAACGATTTTATTTGTTTTGGGGGCACGTTGATGCCACTAAAGCATCTGGAGTACATGGGTTAGAGCATGAAGATGAAGATATCCGAGTGCACGTTGTGAGTCGCCAGCAAGCCTACGATTGGGTGAACGATGGCCGCATCGACAACGCCTCTACAGTACTGGGTATTCAGTGGTTAATGCTGAACTACCAAATGATCCGCAATACACTTTAAGCGTATTAGAGACAAAGATTTGCAGATAGGAACGATTGAGTGACAGTGTCAAACCACAATAAAAAGCAAAAGTATCAACCGAATGTCAGCGCATTTTTAGCAGTGTGCGGTCGTAATTACGCGCATATTTTAAAATGGTTACCTGAACAGTTTAGCCTCAATGAGCCTTGGCCGGTTGAGGGTGAATTTGGCACTTTGATAGTCAATATTGTTGAAAACACTAAATACACTCAGTTAGTTGAAATTTCGCGCCCTATACCAAATGGACATTTTTTTAAATCTCCAAAAGCACTTGTTCGCGTCTATCACGATGCTCAATTAGCAGAAGTGTTAACTAGCCAACAGATTTATCGTTTAAAGCCAGTGTATGATTATCCTAATATACATATGCATCATAGCGATGAGAAGTTTCAAGTGAATGCATTCCTTGAAGATTTATTGAAGATTGGCGCTCGGAGAGTGGCTTGCCAGTCATAGTTTATTTACTATTTTATTGTGTTAGGGATCTTTAGTGCTTAAAGACGCAGTACATTATTCTGTTGCTGAAAATGAACCTGTGCGATTAGTCCAAGTGACTGATCCGCATCTTTTTGCCGATCCTGAAGGTCAGCTATTAGGTGTTAACACCACAAATAGTCTTCAAGCAGTGTTAAATACGTTCATGGCAACCAAATACCCCGCTGATCTGTTACTGGCTACCGGTGATATCAGCCAAGATTATTCGCCTGAGTCTTATCAACACTTCGTTGATAGAATTGAGGCGCTTAATCTTCCTTGTCATTATTTACCCGGTAACCATGACGACCCTCGCTTAATGGCCTTGCGTATGCAAGGTGAGAAGGTCTTTGGCCAACAGCTTATTGTGATAGGTGCATGGATTATTTTAATGCTCGATTCAACAGTACGCGGCAAACCCGGTGGTTACATGGGTGATCAACAATTTGCACTGATTGATGCCGCCATCAAAGCTCACCCAAACAAGCATGTATTGTTAGTGATGCATCATAATCCCATTATGATGGAATGTGCTTGGCTTGATCAGCATTGTATGATGAATGGTGCCGACTTTTTAGCGCGTACCAGCCGCTACCCGCAAGTTAAAGGCGTATTATGGGGCCATGTTCATCAACAAGTCGACAAAGTCCATGTTGGGCCACATGGTGATATCCCATTAATGGCAACACCGTCTACGTGTATTCAATTTAAACCACTTTCACCTTATTTTGCTTTAGACCAAGTACAACCCGGTTATCGTTTGCTGGAGTTGGCAGGCGATGGTAGCATTCGCACTAACGTTTACCGCGTGCCTGGAAATCGCTTTTCACCTGATAACGAAGCGAATGGGTACTAATTAAGATGTAATTTACCGACTCGCGAGGAAATATGCTGCTTTATATACATGGTTTTAATAGCTCGCCGCAGTCGGACAAAGCCGTTCAAACCGCTCAGTATATCAATCAACATTACCCAAACGTCGCATTTCATCAACCGCAACTGCCTTCTTCACCGCATGCCGCGATGACACTGTTATGTGAATTAACCGAGCAAGCTAAGCGACAAGGGCAAGCATTACGCTTTATTGGCTCATCTTTGGGTGGTTATTTTGCCAGTTATTTAGCCGAAATCTATGGTGGTAAGGCTGTTTTGGTTAATCCTGCCGTAAAACCCTTCGAATTATTTGAACAGTTTATCGGGCCTCAATATAATCCCTATACCAATGAACATTATCAGGTGTTGCCTCAACATCGAGATGATGTAGCGCTGTTTGATACTAACGTGATTCAACACCCTGATCGTTTTCTGGTGCTGTTGCAAACTGGTGACGAAGTGTTAGATTATCGACAAGCATTACATAAGTACCACAGCTGCGAATTACATCTAGAACCCAATGGCGACCACAGTTTTGTCGGCTATGAACAACAATTAGACAAAATTTGTAATTTTATTCAGCTGTAGCGTTTTACGTTATAAATAATGATCAATTTGAGCTAACTTTGGCTCCATTTAACTCCAAATGTGTGGACTATGACCAACCAATATACTTCAGATGCTATTGAGGTCCTTAATGGACTAGACCCGGTAAAGCGCCGTCCTGGTATGTATACCGATACCACCAGACCAAATCACCTTGGGCAAGAAGTAATTGATAACAGCGTCGATGAGGCGTTGGCAGGCCATGCAACTAAAATCGAAGTTATTCTACATACTGATAACTCATTGGAAGTGACCGATGACGGCCGCGGCATGCCAGTGGATATCCACCCAGAAGAAGGTATTCCTGGGGTCGAGCTTATTCTGACCAAGTTGCATGCTGGTGGTAAGTTTTCAAACAAAAACTACCAATTCTCTGGTGGTTTGCACGGCGTGGGTATTTCAGTTGTAAACGCCTTGTCTACGCGTGTTGAAATTACCGTACGCCGCGATGCTCAAGTGTACGATATGGCATTTGAAAACGGCTTTAAAGTTGAAGAACTTGTGGTAACCGGAACGTGCGGGCGCCGTAATACCGGTACGCGAGTGCATTTTTGGCCAGACGTGAGTTACTTTGATTCACCTAATTTTTCAGTCAGTAAGCTTATTTATTTACTGCGTGCTAAAGCCGTGTTGTGTCCCGGTTTGCGGATTAAATTTACCAATAAGCACACCAGTGAAGTTCATGAGTGGTTTTATGAAAGCGGGTTAACCGATTATCTTCAAGAAGCGATAAAAGACTCGTTAATGTTGCCTGAAGTCCCTTTTGTCGGCAGCTTTAAAAGCGACTTAGAAGCCGCGGATTGGGCGATTACCTGGCTACCAGAAGGCGGTGAAAGCCTTAATGAAAGTTATGTAAACTTAATCCCTACACCGCTTGGTGGTACTCATGTTAATGGCTTTAGACAAGGTTTACTTGAGTCTATGCGTGAGTTTTGTGAGTTCCGCAATTTGATCCCCCGCGGGATCAAATTATCGCCGGATGACATTTGGGATCGTGCCGCATTTATTTTATCGATTAAAATGCAAGACCCACAATTTGCCGGGCAAACCAAAGAAAAGCTCTCTAGCCGTCAAAGCTCCGCCTTTGTGTCAGGCATTGTCCGTGATGCTTTTTCTCTGTGGTTGAACTCCAATACCGAGCTAGCCGAACAATTAGCTGAGCTATGCATTAATAATGCTCAACGTCGCTTAAAAGCCGCTAAGAAAATTGCTCGTAAAAGAGTGGTATCCGGCCCAGCATTACCGGGTAAGTTAACCGATTGCAGTGGCCAAGACCCAATGCGTGGAGAGTTATTCCTCGTAGAAGGTGACTCTGCTGGTGGCAGTGCAAAACAAGCCCGTGACCGTGAGTTTCAGGCAATTATGCCGCTACGTGGCAAAATTTTAAACACCTGGGAAGTTGATGCTTCGCAGGTACTTGGCTCGCAAGAAGTGCATAATATTTCAATTGCGATTGGTTGCGATCCCGACAGTGAAGATATTTCAGAACTACGATATGGCAAAATATGTATTTTAGCCGATGCGGACTCGGATGGATTACACATTGCGACGCTGTTATGTGCATTATTTTTGAAGCATTACCGCGTGTTAGTTGAAAAAGGTCATGTGTATATCGCCATGCCGCCACTGTTTCGTATCGATCTTGGCAAAGAAGTGTTTTATGCGTTAGATGAAGCAGAGAAAAACGCTATTTTAGATCGCATTGTCGCTGAGAATAAAAAAGGCAAAGTACAAGTCACGCGATTTAAAGGTCTGGGCGAAATGAACCCATTGCAATTACGTGAAACCACAATGGATCCTAATACACGCCGTCTAGTGCAACTGACAATCGATGATGCCGACGAAACATGGTCGCTAATGGATATGCTTTTGGCAAAAAAACGTGCGTCTGACAGAAAAATTTGGTTAGAAAGCAAAGGTGATTTAGCATTACTTTAAGTACATTAGTAATAAGACAAGCAGTTAAATGCCAATAACAATATTAAGATAAGGCAAAAGAGAATTAACATGCAGTATTTCAACCTTCGATCTTATTTGCATATAGGCAATAAATTCACATTTGCGTGGATGATGTTATTAGGGCTATTTCCAGCCTCGATAGCGTTAGCCTCTCAGTCGGTAATGATTACTGTCACTAAAGGTTTTGGGCTCAGTTTGTATGCCTCCGACTTAGGTGATATTAAACAAATGACGGTGGGTGACAACGGCACGCTATTTGTGGGCTCGCAAAAAAGCGGCACCGTGTATGCGCTTGTTGATAGCGATCAAAATGGTCAAGTGGACAAACGTTATTTAATTGCCCGTGGCTTAGAATACCCTGAAGCATTAGCGTTTCATGATGGCGCACTGTATGTCACCGAAGAAGATCGCATTATTCGCTTTGAAGAAATTGAGTCTCGTTTACGTCGTCCTAGCCGTGCCCGCGAGGTGTATTCTAACTTACCCAATTTAGATAAAAAGTATACTCGTTCAATGCGTTTTGGCCCTGATGGTCGCTTATACGTGTCAATTGGCTCTCCATGTAACGTGTGTGAAGCATCATCGCCTTTTGGCAGTATTGTCGCGATTAATGTCGACACCGGCGCCAGTGAGCAAGTCGCGATTGGTTTACGCAGTGTTACCGGTTTTGACTGGGCACCAGGTGATAAAAAATTATGGTTTGCTGACTTAGGCCGCAATTGGATGGGCGATAATATCCCCGCGGATGAAATTAATCGTGTTGACATTAAAGGCAGCCACTTTGGTTTTCCTTATTTGCATGGAACCGACGTGGTTGAGCCCGCATACGACAAACCTAAAAATTTGAATGTCATAGTGCCTGAGTTTGAATTGCCAGCTCATGTTGCTCCAACAGGCCTTAGTTTTTATCGAGGGCAGCAATTTCCAGAACGTTACCAACATAAGATTTTTGTTGCTGAAAATGGTTCATGGAATCGCTCGAGTAAAGTGGGTTATCAAATCGTGATGCTCGACATTGAAAACAACAAAATTAATCAACGTGAAACCGTGGTGAGTTTTTTGGACGGAGAATTTCCCGTCGCTCGTCCGTTTGATGTGATCAATGCCCCAGATGGTGCAATGTACATATCAGATGACTTAAAAGGTAATGTTTACCGCTTGTTTTATAACGCACCCGAACTATCACAGGAATCTAACTAAATGAGTGATTCGATTGAATTAAGCCTTGATGGCGTAGAGCAAATGCCGCTGAGGCGCTTTACCGAAGAGGCTTATTTAAATTATTCAATGTACGTCATTATGGACCGCGCCTTACCGCATATTGGTGATGGCTTAAAACCGGTTCAACGTCGTATTATTTATGCCATGAGCGAGCTGGGTTTATCGGCACAATCTAAGCATAAAAAATCAGCTCGTACAGTGGGTGACGTTTTAGGTAAATATCACCCGCACGGCGACAGCGCCTGTTATGAAGCGATGGTGCTGATGGCGCAGCCATTCTCTTATCGTTATCCGCTCGTTGATGGCCAAGGTAACTGGGGTGCTCCTGATGACCCTAAATCGTTTGCGGCGATGCGTTACACCGAAGCAAGATTGTCTAAATTTTCGGAAGTTTTACTGTCTGAATTAGGCCAAGGCACCGTTGAGTGGGGCGCCAACTTTGACGGCACTATGAAAGAGCCTAAAACCTTACCTGCAAGATTACCGCACATTTTACTCAACGGTATCACCGGTATTGCAGTGGGCATGGCCACCGATATTCCGCCGCACAACGTGCGCGAATTAGTGTCGGCGTGTATTGAGCTGTTAGACAATCCGAAAACCGAATTAGGCCGCTTGATGGAGTTGGTGCCAGGCCCTGATTACCCAACAGAAGCTGAGATTATTACCCCAAAGGCTGACATCGAAAAGATTTACGAAAGCGGTAAAGGCTCAATTAGAATGCGCGCGGTGTTCAGAGAAGAGCAGGGCGAAATCGTTATCACTTCGTTGCCACACCAAGCCAGTAGCGGAAAAATTTTAGAGCAAATTGCTAACCAAATGCAGGCTAAAAAGCTGCCTATGGTGTCTGATTTAC
Source organism: Shewanella sp. MF05913 (assembly GCF_059758095.1). Lineage (NCBI taxonomy): Bacteria > Pseudomonadati > Pseudomonadota > Gammaproteobacteria > Alteromonadales > Shewanellaceae > Shewanella > Shewanella sp. MF05913. The sequence continues at coordinate 471,847 of NZ_JCAYNT010000002.1, read as the reverse complement.
GTGATGAGTCGGACCATGAAAATCCTGTTCGTTTAGTGATTGTACCGCGTTCAAACCGCATTGACTGTGACCAGTTAATGACGCATTTGTTCGCCACCACCGATTTAGAAAAAAGCTTTAGAGTTAATTTAAACGTACTAGGTTTAGACGGCCGTCCACAAGTTAAAGGATTAAAAACCTTATTAACAGAATGGTTAGAGTACCGGGTCAGTACGGTGACTCGTCGTTTGCAGTATCGTTTAGACAAGGTGTTAGCACGGTTACATATTTTAGAAGCGTTAATGGTCGCGTTTTTAAACATTGATGAAGTGATTGAAATTATTCGTTTTCATGACGAACCTAAAGCGGAGCTAATGGCACGCTTTAACTTGTCAGATAAGCAAGCTGAATCGATTTTAGAATTAAAGCTACGACACTTAGCCAAGCTTGAAGAATTTAAGATTAAGGCAGAGCAAGACGAGTTAGCCGCTGAGCGCGACAAATTAGAGTTATTGTTGAGTTCTGATCGTCGCTTAAAGACGTTAGTGAAAAAAGAGTTACTTCAAGATGGTGAAACCTATGGCGATAATCGTCGTTCACCTATCATTGAACGTTTTGATGCTAAAGCACTAACAGAGCAAGAGCTTACCCCAACAGAATCGGTCACCGTGGTGTTATCTGATAAAGGCTGGGTACGTTGTGCCAAAGGTCATGATATTGATGTCGAGGGATTGTCTTATAAATCGGGCGACAGTTACTTGTGTAGCGCGATGGGTAAGAGTAACCAAGCTGCGGTATTTATAGACTCTACAGGGCGTGCATTTGCCACCGACAGCCATACGCTGCCGTCTGCACGAAGCCAAGGTGAGCCTATCACTACGCGCTTTAATATGGCGCCAGGTGCGACCATGCAACATGTGTTGATGGGGAACGACGAACAGTTCTTCTTGTTAGCCACAGATGCAGGTTATGGTTTTATTTGTACTTACCCAGACATGGTTAGCCGTAATAAAGCGGGTAAAGCATTATTAAGCTTGCCGACTAACGCATTGGCATTAACGCCTAAGTTAATTAGCAAAGGCAGTGAGCAGTCTTTATTAGCGATTACCTCGGAAGGGCGAATGCTGATGTTTAGCGTTGACGCATTACCGCAGCTATCAAAAGGTAAGGGCAATAAGATTATTGGTATTCCGACAGAGCGAGCCAAAAATCGTGAAGAACTACTGTTGCACCTTAATGTTGTGCCGCACAATACCGCTGTAACCTTATGGGCAGGTAAGCGCAAGCTCACCTTGAAACCAAGTGATTTAGAGCATTACCGCGGTGAGCGTGGCCGACGTGGCGCTAAATTGCCACGAGGATTACAGCGTGTTGATAGCGTTGATGTGGAAATTGGCGCGTTAGCCGATGATGGCATCCAAGACGATAATATTGAGATTCAAGATTAAATCACGACACTAAGAGTTAATCTTTTAGTTTAGCTCTTAGTTTAGTTCTAAGTTTGGACTTTAATTTGACCTTAGCTTAGCTCTTAGTTTTGACATAAAAAATGCTGCTCAATGAGCAGCATTTTTTTATGAAACGTAAAGCAATTTAACACTTAATCACAGTTAAGCAATCCTTATGCGACTTCATAAAAATTAGGTTCGTATTCAAGCTGTGTTTGAATAATTTGATTGGCCATACGCGCGCATTTGCCACATTGATCGGCAACGCCAAGACGTTTTTTTACATCAGCCAATGAACTGTCACCTAAGCTAACAGCGGCTTTGATTTGAGAATCAGTAATGGCATGACAAAGACAAACGTACATAAAGAAAGCCTCTTCGCTCAAAAGTTTCAATGCTAAAGAAAGTAATCTAATTCTAAATGAAAACAGTTATCATTGGCAATTACTTTTTTATCTTTATATTGATCATTTTTACGACGATTTGATCAGACTCTCATTTTTAGCGGCAAAATCCCTCGTTCAGCCACTGGCTAAGGCTCCTAGATCATACCTCGAGATCAATAACCTTGAACCGGATCTACCACATACTGTAACGGCTCAGACTGATGCCATAATGCATAGTTTTGACAAAAAATATCGACGACTTGAGTTGGAAAGCTTGGAGCAGAAATATGAGGCGTGATAGTCACATTTGGACAATGCCACAGCGGGTGTTGTGGCGGCAGCGGTTCTTGCTCAAACACATCTAATATTGCATGGCGTTGTGGAAATTGGGTTAATTCGTGCTGTAAAGCGTCAAGCTCAATCGCATTACCTCGGCCAATATTAAATAACATTGCTGTTGGCTTAAGCTGTGCAAGGGTTGTGCTATTCAGTAAATGTGTTGTTTGTACAGTATTGGGCAAGACACTAACAACCACATCTGCAGCAGGCAAGTGCGTTGCCATATTGCCGATGTTATCAAGTTGATTAAACGGCTCAACAACGCTACCACGCCTATTTAAGCCGGTTACCGTCATTCCAAAATGACGGGCGGTACTGGCAATATGTTGGGCAATTGAGCCCGTGCCCAAAATCAGCATATTCAGCCCTTGTAAGCTGCAAAATGAGTTAGGTTGCCACAGTTGCTGTGTTTGTTGCTGTTGATACTGCGAATGATGGCGATAATGACTGAGTAAATAACCAAACACATATTCACTCATTAGTGGGCCAAATACACCACGGATATTAGTTAGGGTAAAGTCTTGTCTAATTTGTGGTGACATTAATGCGTCAACCCCAGCAAAGGTAGACTGTAACCATTTAAGTGTTAGTTTGTTAGTTGCTGCACTTGCCGTGTGGAGGGTTAAATAAGGTGCGGCTAAATGAGGTTCAGCAAGCCAAATATTAGCTTGCTGTACACACTGTTGTCGGTCATCGCTATGATCTAAAATGGTTAAATTAGGCAGTTGTTTTTGTGCCAATAACTCACGATATTGCTGATTATGTTGAGTGAGTAATAACAGTGTATTCGTCATAGATGTTAATCAGTCGCCTTGGCGTTAGTCAAACCAAACTAGCGAAGTGTTGGTTAAAGGTAAAGTCGTTGCTGCAATGGCTTTATCTGGATAATTACTAAAAATGCCATCAACGCCCAGTGCTTTTAATGCTTGGATATCATCACTATTGTCTACCGTGTAAACATACACCTTTGCGCCGCGACGGTGAGCATCATCAACAATGGCCTGGCTAATAAATGCCACGTCAAGATGCAACGAGTAAGCCTGTAAATCGGTGACAACTTGCGCTAAGTTTAATGGGATCCCCCCGAGTAACGGTGCTATCAATGCCTGCGGCAGGTGTTGTTTTATTTGGGCTAAATATAAGTGATTAAACGATGATATCAACAGTTGTTGGGGACTAAAACCTAGCTCGTCTAGCGCTCGTGGGTACATAGCCACAAAAGGTGCTACACAGCCTACGCCTTTGATTTCAATGTTTACAATACAATTACCCTGCGAGACGGTGTCGATACGCGCAAGTACATCCCACAAGCTAGGAATGGGTTGTCCGCCAACCGTTATGTGGGCTAAATCGGCTTTAGTGTTGAGATGAATAAGACCGTGCCCAGTCGATTTGCCTTCTAAGCGACGATCATGAAAAACCACTAATTCGCCTTCAACACAATGAACGTCTAACTCGATAGCATTCGCGCCTAATTCGATAGCTTTATCCATTGCAGCTAATGTATTTTCTGGTGCGTAGCCACTGGCGCCACGGTGAGCAAAAACAAGCATAATATTCCTTATATTAACCTCATCTCTTATCCCGAGCTGATGTTAACTGTTAACGAGCTCTGATGAGTCTTTTGAACCGTGTTTGATATGAACTTCCATTTGTGGATACGCAAGTTCAATATTGTTCTCTTTTAATTTTTGGCTAATTTGCTTATGCAAGCTATGACGAAGTGGCCAACGAACAGACATGTCTTTAGCGTACGAACGCACTTCATAATCTTGGGTGTGCTGGCCAAAACCTGCAAACCAGACTTCGGGTTCAGGAGTCGAAAGGGATAACTCACATTCACGCACAGCTTGATGCAGTAAGGTTTCGACTTTTGCGGGATCGGCATCACGCGATACCGATACGGTCACAATGACCCGAGTAATAGGATCAGATAAAGACCAGTTAACTAATTGCTCTGTAATGAATGCTTTGTTGGGCACAATGATTTCTTTACGATCCCAGTCGACAATCGTGGTGGCACGAATTTGAATTTTACTTACTGTGCCGGTGAGATCGCGAATGGTCACGGTATCGCCAATGCGGATCGGTTTTTCGAATAAAATGATCAAACCAGAGATAAAGTTCGCAAAAATCTCTTGTAAACCAAAACCTAAACCTACCGAAAGCGCTGCCACTAGCCATTGTAATTTAGACCATTCCATCCCTAGGGTTGAAAAGCCAAACAACATGCCAAAAAACACCACTAAGTAGCTGCTTATTGTAGTGATAGCAAAGCCGGTGCCAGGTGATAAGTCGAGCCGTTGTAATAGCATTAACTCGAGTAAGCCGGGGAGGTTTTTGGCGATAACCGCAGAGAACCCCACTAAAATAATGCCAAATAAAATCGACTTTAAGGTGATGGGCACTTGTTGTTCAATACCATTAACTGTGCTGCTGGTGGTCCACAAGGTGATGCCGTCTAAAAATGAAAAAACCGCTGTATGCGTTTGCGCTAAAATACCTAATAAACTGGCAAAAAAGGCTAAAATCAAAATGGATCTGACTAATCCTAGCGATTGACTCGAGATCGTTTCTAAATCAACTACAGGTTCTTCGTAAGTTTCAATCGGTTCATTGTTGAGTTCGCCCCGTTCACGTTGTGCTAGGCGCTCTGCACGTTTGGCTTTAGCGCGGTCAAAAGCAATTAAGCGGCGCTCGATGAGCATCCAACGCTTTATAAGCTGATAAGTGAGTAAAAATCCTAGTCCTAACAGTACCGATATTTGTAACTGTAATAGCAGTTGGAACGCAGTAAAATAATAACCAACACACGCCAATATAGCGCTTAATACCGGGGTGACAATGAGTATTGCCCACACAGCTTTTTGCACCACTTCAAGGTTATTCGCATTGGGTTTATTTTTACGGTATTGGCCAATCAATAACATCACATCTTTGTAGAGCACAAACAGCACCACACAAAATACGATAAACGCACCACGCCCCAGGCTGTTACGCACAAGTGAAGTTTCGAGCGCTTCTGTAAAGCCCATTAAGCCAATTAACGGGGCTGAAATCATCACAAACGATGCCATCGTTTTTTGAGCTTGTTGGACAATTTTTTTCGGGCGTCTGAAATGGCTAATTAATATGCCTTTATCGACAGTTAGTAAGTAGAAAAAACGATAAATAAGGTAGCTTATTCCTATCGCTGTCACACCAGAACCTACTGCATAAGCCACATTGTGCTCAGAGCGCATAAAAATGACTCCGGCAATAATAATCGGTAATGGTTTAATTAAGGCATAAACAATACTGATGATCAGTGTTTTGATAGTGTATTTAAATTTGTCTTGGGTAACGTTACCGACAAATACCGAGTAACGGCCAATTGCTTGGTTAAACTTAGGTGTTAGCATGTCTTGCGCCATTAAACAGCACAATAATAAGATGCCCCACCAAGCCCATAAATTGCCCTGATTAGACCAAGCTTGTTGAATAGCCTCATATTGACTCGGTTGCACTAACCATACGCTGCTTTGGCTTAAGTCAATTAACCATAAGCCTCCAATACTAGGCGCATTAGGCACCCAAAAAAGATGTTCGTTAAGGGTATTTTTTAAGGTGTTGTGCAGTTGGTTTAATTGCTCATATCCAATACGTAATTTAGCAAACTCAGCAAGGTATTGATCGTAACCTTGAAGAAGCTGCTCTATTAATATTTGCTGTGATTGTAATAACTTAACTTGTGTTTCATTGAACAGGGTACTGTTATCAAGTTGCTGGGTATTTAACGCTTGCTGCTGTTCTAACTGATAACGTTTAAGGCGTGCATCGGCCAGTTCTGTTTGCAGTTTATCTAAGCTTGGTGGTTTGGGTAACGACTGCAACATTTGTAAAAAGCGATCACCAAAAGCGGAGTTGGTTTTAACCCAGGTAATTTGCTCAAGCACATTCGACAGCTGAGCATTTTGAGATTGGTAGCGTTTTTCAATCCGTTGTTGACGTTCTACGACCGAATTGTGATTGCTGGTTAAACTTTGCAATTGCTGCGCATATTGCTGATTTGTTTTGCTTAACTCTTGCGATAACGGGTCGGCTAACTCTTGCTCATCAATTAAGTTATTGGCAATGGTGTCGGCTGTTTGTTGCTGACGATATTCAATATTGTGTTTATTAATTAATTCAATAAAGCTTTCTTGTTGGCTTAAGGACAGTCGATTAACTTGTTGCTGAAGCTGGGTTATTTCCAGTTGCTTTGGGTTGGCTAAACGCTCAGCTTGCAGAGTCGCAATATGTTGAGTCAGCAGCTCAGCTTGTAACTTATTACGTTTACCAAGAGGTGTGTCTGCTGGTGCTTGCTGAGTTTTATTGTGTTGGGTTAATGCATTTTCGGCTTGAACAATTAAGTCGGGTAACTGAATTTGACGCTGAGTAATTAATCGTAACTGTTGGTTTAAGTACGACTCGGTTTCTTTTAATTCTGACAGGTGAAAATACGCCATCGATGCTTGCTGATTAAGGTCAATATCGGCGTCGAGTTTAAGCGTAGTTTGCGCGTCGCGTAATTGTTGATTGAGCGACAGTTTAGTTTCGTTGTTTGAACGCTCAACGTTATTGTAAGTTTGTTGTTCAATTTGCAGCTCGTTAATACTGCTTTCGAGCTCAGCAATCTGTGTTTGAATATCAAGTGGCTGATTATCAGTTTGAGTATTCAAACCAAGACGTTTGTCTAGGGTGATAGGCGTGTTGGCATAAGTCGATGCCGACATGATGTTGATAATAATAAAACACAGTAAAAAAGACGCTAAACGTAACATAATACTAGGCTCAAATTGGAGTCTGGCAATGGTAACAAATTTACTTAATTATATTCTATTTTTTTGGTGTTGCAGTAGGCGATAACACAGGGCTTTTGTTTGAATTGATATGAAATAAAGTCATGTTTAACAAGTGGCTAAAAAATAAAGCCGTATTTTAACAAAATACGGCTTTATGAGCAGTCGCTCGGTAAGGCTTATTTAGCGCTACTTATTCTTCATCCGATTCAGCGTCTGTTAATGCTTGAGTCAATTTCGCAAATGGTTGACCCATGCGAGTTGTCTCACCGGGTTCAACACCGTCGGCAAAGGTTTCAATTGCATCTTGTGCAAACAACATCACCACAGTGCTGCCGAGTTTAAAACGACCCATTTCAGCGCCTTTTTCTAAGGTTAATGCCTCTGGACCTGTGGTTGGGTAATCCCAACTGAAGACTTGTTTGCCGCCTGGTGGGGTGACCGTGCCTGCCCAAATGGTTTCAATACTGGCAACAATTGTTGCACCAACTAATACCATCGCCAGTGGACCTGATTCGGTTTCAAAAATAGCTACTACACGTTCGTTACGCGCAAATAATCCCGGTACATTCTGAGCGGTTAATGGATTAACCGAAAACAGATCGCCTGGCACGTAGGTCATTTTAGACAAGGTGCCAGTGATTGGCATATGAATGCGGTGGTAGTCTTTTGGCGCTAAATAAATGGTAGCAAAGTCGCCGCCATCAAAACGCGCTGCATCAGCCTTAATGCCACCAAGCAGTGCTTCAGATGTATAGCTGTGGCCTTTTGCTTGAAATATATTGCCAGCTTCAATCGGGCCGCATTGGCTAACCGCACCGTCAACAGGATGAGCCATAATATGGTCATCTTGGTTAATTGGGCGTAATTCTGGTTTTAATGCGCGGGTAAAAAAGTCATTAAAAGTTTTGTAAGCTTCGGGCTCGGGTTGCTTCGCTTCTGACATATCAATTTTATATTGTTTGATAAACCATTTAATGGCCGCCGTCGTCATCGCCCCAGCTTTTGCAGCCGCAAACTTACCCACTAAACGTGACAGAAAATGTTTTGGCAGCATGTATTGCAAAGCAATTTTAAATGAGTCCAATGTGTTTCCCTTTTTATTTTCTTGTTGATTCATATTCGTCATCTTCGATTATATATTATTCATCAATGGCACGAAAATGTCGTGCATGACGTTGTTCATCTAAACTGGCAATAATACGATGATAGTTGCTAAATCTGTCTTGGGTAATCTTTCCTGCTTCTAGTGCATCACGCAGTGCGCAGCCGGGATCGTCACCGTGTTTACAGTCTCGGAATTTACACGTACCCAAAAACTCTCTAAATTCGATGAAGCACCAACCCACACGTGTCGCGTCTAAATGCCACAGCGCGAACTCACGCACACCAGGAGAGTCAATTAAGTCGCCGCCACTTTTAAAGTGCAGTAACTTGGCTGTGGTGGTGGTGTGTTGACCTAAACCTGAGTTGCCAGATACATCACCTATTAATAACTCTGCCTCAGGCATTAACGCATTGATCAGTGATGATTTACCAACACCGGATTGACCCGCAAATACACTGACTTTTTCATTAAGCAGCGCTTTTATGTCTTCAACGCCTTCACCGGTATGGCTACTGACTCTGTAAACAGGATAACCAATGGCTTCATAACGGGCGAGTGCTTGCTCTATTTCGTCACGGTTTTCATCATTTAATAAATCGATTTTATTTAAAATAATGATAGGCGGTATATCCGTGTCTTCACTGGCAACCAGATAGCGATCGATAATTTGTGTCGTGAAACTAGGTAAAACGGATGACACAATTAAAATTTGATCGATATTAGAGGCGATAATTTTAACGCCATCATAAAGATCGGGTCGAGTGAGTGATGACTTACGAGGATGGACAGCTTCAACAATACCACCGATACTTGAACTGGCTTGTACTTCGGTAGCGAGTCTTACGATGACATTGTCGCCAGTCACTAAACTGGTTACAGCACGACGAATGTTACAGCGAGATACCTTACCGTCAGTTGTTTCAATGTCGGCATGTTGGCCAAAACGCGAAATCACTACTCCCGATTGTTCAGGGCCTAATAAATTGTCCTGTAATTCAGGCGCGTCATTATTATCGCTTCGTTTTAGTCGCTTAGTCTGATTCGCACGCATACGGCGTAATTGACCTTGGCTTAGGGGTTTCTTTTTACTCACAGGCTTATCTTCATCAAATAGGTGTTTTTTTGTGTCTCAAAAAAACAGTATGATACACACTCTTTTATAAAAAAGCCTGAATTAAGGCGATAGATAACATAAGGCGACATAAATGGCTGCTGATACGAATAACCTGATTTGGGTTGATTTAGAAATGACGGGTTTAGAACCTGATGTCGATAGAGTCATTGAAATTGCTACCCTAGTGACTGATCAAGAACTCAATATCATTGCCCAAGGCCCTGTATTGGCAATTTATCAAACTGATGCAGTGCTAGCAGGTATGGACGACTGGAATCAAAAACACCATGGTGAGTCTGGTCTAATTGACCGTGTACGCGCCAGTCAATGTTCAGAACAAGATGCGATTAAGCAAACCATTGAGTTCTTAGCCCACTATGTACCTAAAGGTGCATCGCCTATGTGTGGTAACAGCATTGGCCAAGATCGCCGTTTTTTAAATAAATACATGTTAGAGCTAGAAGAGTATTTCCATTATCGCAATATCGATGTGAGCACAGTTAAAGAGCTCGTGCGCCGTTGGAAGCCTGAAACCATGAATGGCTTTAGCAAGAAAAATACCCACCAAGCACTCGAAGATATTAAAGAGTCGATTGCAGAATTGCAGTTTTATCGCAAAGAAGTATTTAAAATTTAACCAATCGAACAATTTTTTTTAAAAAGGGGGTTGCAGCATAGTAAAATTTACCTATAATGCGGCCTCAACTTTCTACAGAGCGCCAAACTCTGAATAATAGAAAGTTGAAATGAAATTTGAAAATTTGAAATGCGACATTAGCTCAGTTGGCATAGGTTGAAAGACGATACCTTGTTGACTGTTACAAATGAAGCACACAGTACGCGACATTAGCTCAGTTGGTAGAGCGATACCTTGCCAAGGTATAGGTCATCAGTTCGAACCTGATATGTCGCTCCAAATTTCAGATGATGCGAGCTAGACTCAGTTGGTAGAGCGATACCTTGCCAAGCTAAAAGAGATAACAGCGTCATCGGTTCGAACCTCTCTTTGTTTAAAAGAAAGTTCGCTCCAAATTTCAGATAATTTTGATATGCGACATTAGCTCAGTTGGTAGAGCGATACCTTGCCAAGGTATAGGTCATCAGTTCGAACCTGATATGTCGCTCCAAATTACAAATGCTTTTTGATTTGCGACATTAACTCAGTTGAGTTAATTGTAAGAGTTGATACCAATCTTTTTTGCTAAGGTATAGGTCATCAGTTCGAACCTGATATGTCGCTCCAAATTACAAATGCTTTTTGATTTGCGACATTAGCTCAGTTGAGTTAATTGTAAGAGTTGATACCAATCTTTTTTGCTAAGGTATAGGTCATCAGTTCGAACTTCTCTTTATTTAGAGAAGATAGCTCCAAATTACAATATGATTTAGATATGCGACATTAGCTCAGTTGGTAGAGCGATACCTTGCCAAGGTATAGGTCATCAGTTCGAACCTGATATGTCGCTCCAAATCACCTTTCTTACTCCAAATCTCTCTTATTGTTTCAACATACCATACTCTAAAATCTCTAGCTTCAAAGTTATCAAATTTTGCGATTTGCAATATTAGCTCAGTTGCGCTCTTAGAAAATGCGATACCTTTTTGTTTGCCAAGCTAGAAGTCATAAAGCGGTCATCAGTTCGAACCTCTCTTTGTTTGTTAAAAGATATGTCGCTCCAAATCACTTTTCTTACTCCAAATCAATCTTATTGTTTTAAAATCCCACCCTCTAAAATCTCTATCTTCAAAGCTATTCAATTTTGCGATTTGCAATATTAGCTCAGTTGCGCCCTTAAAAATGCGATACCTTTATGTTTGCCAAGCTAGAAGTGATAACAGCGTCATCAGTTTGAACCTCTTTTTGTAAAAGAAAGGTCGATCCAAATCAATCTTCAATTCAGAAACGCCTGCTTACATGTCTATTTACTCCATATTCCAAGACCCAAGAGTTATACCAAATTTCTGCTGCATATTCGTCTGCAACATTTCTTCAGTTGTTATTTATTGCTTTCAGATGTGAAGAAAAATACTGTGCAATCAACAAAACGCGTGATCTATCGCTCACTTCTTCATGAATCTCTAAATTAGAAGCCTTTGGAGAATGAAAAACATGACATTGCTCAAGTAATTTGTGCTCGAAATCTTTGATAATCAATTCAAGATAATTTTTTAAGCTGTTAGAGCTTTAAACGAGGTAAGTGCTATGCGTATTCAACAATTGAGCGAACTACTTGATTATGTGGCCAAATGTCATCTCGATATGGAGAAGTTGTATAAGCGCTTAGATCGTAATGCTGACTCATCTCGCGTTAAAATGATGCTGACATATTTTCAACAACATCAGAGACATATCTACGAGACACTAGAGAGTTACATAGAAGATGCGCCATCTAGAATTTTAAATACCTGGTATAAAGACATTACTTTTGAAGACTTTAGTAAACGTTGTGCTGAAGCATCTCTGCCAGCCAATATGCATGAAGACCAGGTGCTCGAGTTACATCTTGATCTCGAAAACCGTTTGATTGCATTACTTGAAAAAACGGCAAATAGTAGCCCAACTGAAGAAATTAAGAGCACATTAATGGATTTAGTCCGTGTGGCACAAACGCAGCAAAAACGTCTTGTTCATAGCACAATTCGTATGGATGACATTTAATCGACGCATTGATAATTTGAAATAACTTCCTGAAGTGTGAATTCGCCAGCTATCCCCAATAGCTGGTTTTTTTTATTAACAAAAAATAACCGCCATAACAGTGGGAGTTAACCCATAACTTCTGGTATATTTAGCATTCTTGTAACTCTTTTTTACGGAAGCTGACTTTACACATGACATCCCTGTTTAAAACCCTTGAAAATGAACAAGCTACTGTTGCGCTAGGGCAACAAATTGCGCAGTGGATGATGCCTCCATTAACCCTTTACCTTACGGGTGATTTAGGGGCAGGCAAAACGACGTTTAGCCGAGGGATTATTCAAAGCTTAGGTCATCAAGGCGCTGTAAAAAGTCCAACCTACACCTTGGTTGAGCCTTACGAGTTTGCAAATATGGATGTATTCCATTTTGACTTGTATCGTTTGAGCGATCCTGAAGAGTTGGAGTTTATGGGTATTCGAGATTACTTTACTGACAGAAGTGTGTGCTTAGTAGAGTGGCCAGATAATGGTCACGGCTTGTTACCTAAGGCTGACATCCATTTGCATTTACGTTATAAAGAATCTCAAAGAGAAATCGAATTACAAGCCTTATCCCCTGCTGGGCAGGCCATTTTAAATAAAATTAAATAAAATAATAATGAATTTTAAACATACGTTTTTTACCTGTGTAGTAACCACGCTAGTGCTTTTGTTGCCTAATACCAGTTGGGCAGCAAATCAACTTGATAGCGTGCGTATTTGGGCTGCGCCTGAATCAACACGAGTGGTGTTTGATTTAACTCAAGCTCCCAAATATGACAGCTTTAGTTTAACGGGCCCTCATCGTTTAGTGGTTGATATCCAAGATGCTGGCTCAAAAATAAATTTAGATAAAATTGCCAATAACAGCAGTATTATTAAAAAGATACGTTTTAGCACTCCGCCTAAAAAGGGCATGCTACGTTTAGTGATGGATTTAACCAAACCGGTTAAATCGAGTTTGTTTACCCTTCCTCCTACCGCACCTTATGGCAATCGTTTAGTTGTCGATTTAGAAGATGCTGCTGGTAGTTCATCGAATACGCAACCGTCTGTGAGTCGTTCTGCAAATCCGTCTTCTCGAAATATTATTGTTGCTATCGATGCTGGTCATGGCGGTGAAGACCCTGGTTCTATCGGTCCCTCAGGCATGCACGAAAAACGTGTGGTGCTCGAAATCGCTAAACGCTTGGCTCGTAAAGTGGACTCTACACCGGGTATGCGTGCTGTCATGACGCGCAGCGGTGATTATTTTGTGAATTTAAACAAACGTTCTGAGCTTGCGCGCAACAGTAAAGCTGACTTATTAATTTCAATCCATGCTGATGCCTTTACTTCTCCGCAACCTCGTGGCGCGTCGGTGTGGGTGTTATCTATGCGCCGTGCAAACAGCGAAATTGGTCGATGGTTAGAGCAAAAAGAAAAACACTCGGAGTTATTGGGCGGTGCTGGTGAGATTATTCAAAACTCTGACAGCGAACAGTATCTTGCGATGACGTTACTGGATATGTCGATGAACAGCTCAATGGCAATTAGTCATTCTGTTGCCGGTGATATTTTACGAGACCTAGATTCAATTACGCATTTGCATAAGAGAAAACCTGAATCAGCCAGTTTTGCAGTGCTTAAGTCGCCAGACATTCCGTCAATTTTGGTCGAAACTGGCTTTATTTCTAATCCTGGTGAAGAACGCTTATTGTCTAACGGTAATCACCAAGAGAAGCTTGCTAATGCCATTTATAAAGGCGTGTTGCGTTACTTTGAGAATAACCCGCCTGCTGATACCTTAATGGCCAAAACGACGAGTTCGTCTAATACCAAGCACAGTGTAAAGCGTGGTGAATCGTTATCGATTATTGCACAGCGTTATAGGGTGTCTGTGAGCAGCCTTAAACGAGCCAATAATTTAAAATCTGATGTGGTGCGCATTGGCCAAACACTGGTAATCCCTAGGGCTTAACATGGCTATTCAACTACTCCCACCACAATTAGCTAACCAAATAGCTGCTGGCGAAGTAGTTGAACGGCCTGCGTCTGTGGTTAAAGAACTGGTAGAGAACAGTTTAGATGCCGGAGCGACCCGTGTTGATATAGATATTGATAAAGGCGGCAGTAAGCTCATCCGTATCCGTGACAACGGCGCTGGTATTGCCAAGGACGAATTGGCCTTGGCGCTGTCTCGACATGCTACCTCTAAAGTGCATACTCTGGACGACTTAGAAGCCATTCTTAGTTTTGGATTTCGTGGTGAAGCATTAGCCAGTATTAGTTCCGTTTCTCGATTAACATTGACGTCAAAAACCGCTGAGCAATCTGAAGCTTGGCAAGCCTATGCCGAAGGTTCGCAAATGGATGTCAAAGTGACGCCGGCTGCGCATCCACAAGGTTCTACTATCGAAGTAGTGGATTTATTTTTTAATACACCCGCACGTCGTCGATTTCTTAAAAGCGATAAAACTGAGTTTACTCATATTGATGAATGGCTAAAGCGGATAGCCATTGCTCGTAGTGATATTCATTTTGCACTCACGCACAATGGTAAATTAGTGCGCCAATATCGTCCGGCAAACACCGAAATCCAGACTCAACAACGCCTTGCTCAAATCTGTGGTCGCGCATTTGCCGAGCAAGCGTTAAGTATTGCGTGTGAACATGATGGATTATCGTTAAGTGGTTACCTACAATCACCTCATGATAGCGTGATAACCGATACCAGCTTTTTCTATGTAAATGGCAGATTAGTCAGAGACCGTTTGGTTAATCATGCAGTAAAACAAGCATTCGCAGAGCATGGTATCGATCATCAACCCGGCTATGTGCTGATGTTAGCGCTTGACCCACATCAAGTGGATGTTAATGTGCATCCCGCGAAACATGAGGTGCGGTTTCATCAATCTCGTTATGTACATGATTTTATTTTACAAGCGATACAGTCGGCATTATTACAAATGCCGCAATTGGTGTTAACCGAGGCGCTAACAGAGCCTGAACCGCATGAAGCTGTCCACAATGCTGCAATGCATGAACCGGCAATCACATCGGCAACAGATGATATTTTTACAAAGACAAAGGCAGATTTATTCACACCAGCTGCTCAGCGGCCGATAAATAGTGCCAGCCCTTTTGGTACAATGCATGTTCCGGGTAAGAATGGTGCGTCTTTTGGTGGTTCTTCAGCTGCAGTTAAGCCAAGTTATGATAAAAAGCCTATAGCAAACGCTTCAACAGGGATAACCAAAACTGCCATTGCTAATTATGGGCAATTATTACAAACCCCTGCTGGCCATTATGAAAAACACGTTAGTGAAGTCAGTTTACAAACGAGTATGCCACCTTTACTTTCAGGTGCTCATTGGGTTATTTGCCAAGACGATACCTTGTCATTATTACCATTTAAAGTGGTATTGTTTGCGGTGAGAAAAGCTGAAATCATTGCAAAATTAGCTAATGGTTTAGTGTCACAACCCTTACTGATGCCAATTGCGATTGCTGTCGACCCGGATTGGAGTGAAACATTATCAGCACGTGATCAATTACTGCGTCAAATGGGTATTGAACTAAGTATTCGCTATCAGCAGTTGATAATTAAAAAAGTGCCCCCATATTTGAGGGAGAGCCAATTAGCAATTGTTATCCCTGAGTTTTTACAATGGATAGCGCTAGAGCAGCCAAACGACAGCGCGATAGCGGACTGGTTAGCGAAACAAAGCCTAGTGCAATTTGAGTCTGCGCAAAGTGTTTGGCAGCAGTTTTGTTCATTAGACGATACAATAAAACAAACAGTTTATGCTCAGGCTACTGATTTACCTTGGCAAACTTGGATGAAAGATAATTAACGTGAACACTATCAACCGGCCGAAAGTGATATTTTTGATGGGGCCTACGGCGTCAGGCAAAACGGCATTGGCTATCGACATGGCCACACAGCATGACTGTGAAATTATTTCAGTTGATTCAGCGTTAATTTATCGTGGTATGGATGTTGGCTCTGCTAAGCCTTCAGCACAAGAATTGGCCTTAGCGCCGCACAGATTGATTGATATTCTCGATCCAAGCGAAAGCTATTCTGCCGCAGATTTCCGCCGCGATGCACTTGTGGCCATAGAAGATATTATTGCTCGTGGTAAAACACCGTTACTTGTAGGTGGTACCATGATGTATTTTAAGGCATTGTTAGAAGGATTATCGCCTTTACCCAGTGCCGATGAAGCTATCAGACAACAGATTTTGTTGCAGGCAGAAAACCAAGGTTGGGACGCATTACACCAAGAGTTGTGTCGTATTGACCCTGTAGCTGGGGAGCGTATTCATCCAAATGATCCGCAACGTTTGTCGCGTGCTTTGGAAGTTTACCGTATAAGCGGCAAAACGATGACAGAGTTAACGAAGACTAAGTCGGCTGCTTTGCCGTATGATGTAGTACAATTTGCTATTGCACCGACTGACAGAAAAGTATTACATGATTTAATCGCTAAGCGGTTTAATATCATGCTTGAACAAGGTTTTATCGATGAAGTCACGCGTTTAAAAGCACGTGGAGACTTGCATTTAGAGATGCCATCAATGCGCTGTGTCGGTTACAGACAGTGTTGGCAATACCTTGATAATGAATTTGATCATGCGACTATGGTCGAAAAAGCTACCGCAGCCACTAGGCAATTGGCCAAACGTCAATTAACATGGTTGAGGAGTTGGCCTGATTTACAGTGGCTTGAAAGTGGTGTAGAAGGGAATTTAGTTACGCTTATGCGACAAAGCCGCTAGCTTATTAGCCGTTGCTGTATAATACTAAAACTAAACAATAAAACTTAATTCAACATATTTATAAAATAAAAAAGGAAATTGAAAATGGCTAAGGGGCAATCTTTACAAGACCCATTTTTGAACGCATTGCGTCGAGAGCGTGTACCAGTCTCTATCTATTTAGTGAATGGTATTAAGTTACAAGGCCAGGTTGAATCTTTCGATCAATTTGTGATCTTACTTAAAAATACTGTGAGCCAAATGGTTTACAAACACGCTATTTCTACCGTAGTACCAGCACGCCCATTTAATGTTTCTGCTCATCAGGGTACTGCCCATGGTGAAGAAAGCGATGCTGAATAATTGAAAAGGAATATAATTTTTGTTTGATCGTTATGAAGCGGGTGAAACAGCTGTATTAGTTCACATAGACTTTTCTGACGAAGAGCGTCGAGAAGATCTAATTGAATTACAGTTGTTAGTTGAATCTGCTGGTGCTCGCTCTGTTGGAGTGATTACTGGCAGCAGACGCTCTCCGGACCGAAAGTTTTTTATTGGTTCCGGTAAAGCAGAAGAACTTGCTGCTATGGTCGCTGCAACTGAAGCCAATGTAGTGATTTTTAATCATGCTTTGAGCCCTGCTCAAGAACGTAATCTTGAAGTTGTGTGTCAGTGCCGAGTTTTAGATCGAACTACGTTGATTCTTGATATTTTTGCTCAACGAGCGAGAACTCATGAAGGTAAGATGCAAGTGGAGCTAGCGCAATTGCGCCACATGTCAACGCGCTTAATTCGTGGTTGGACTCACTTAGAAAGGCAAAAAGGTGGTATCGGGATGCGCGGGCCGGGTGAAACCCAGCTTGAAACAGACCGTCGTTTACTTCGTGGGCGAATTAAAAACATTAATCGTCGTCTCGATAAAGTAGACAAACAACGCGAGCAAAGTCGTCGTGCACGTAAGCGAAGTGACTTAGCCACAGTATCATTGGTGGGATATACCAACGCGGGTAAATCAACGTTGTTTAATTCGCTGACGTCTTCGGATGTGTATGCAGCCGATCAGTTGTTTGCCACATTAGATCCGACATTGCGTAAATTAGCGCTACCTGACGGAGCTGTGATTTTAGCCGATACCGTGGGGTTTATTCGTCATCTACCGCATGACTTAGTGGCGGCGTTTAAGGCCACATTGCAAGAAACTCGTCAAGCAGAAATATTGCTACATGTTGTTGATTGTGCTGATGAAAACATGACAGAAAATTTTGACCAAGTACAACGCGTACTGGAAGAAATTGATGCTGATGAAATCACTCAATTAGTGGTTTGTAATAAAATTGACCTACTTGAAGATTTTGCGCCTCGTATTGACTACGGTGAAGACGGAAAACCTGAGCGAGTATGGGTTTCTGCGCAAAAACGCATTGGATTTGATTTGCTGCTGAAAGCCATTACCGAGTTAATCGGTGAGGTTATCCGCGAGCTTACATTGAAAATACCTGCATCAGCAGGACATTATCTTGGCCAGTTTTATCGACTGGATGCAATACAGCAGAAAGACTATGACGATCTGGGGAACTGTATTTTATCTGTTCGTTTATCGGATGCCAATTGGCGCCGATTAGCTAAACAGAGTCAGGGGGAATTAGAGGCATTTATTTTTGAACCTTCAGAAATAGACGTCACTTGTTAATCTCATTTATTTCATCCAATTATGGAGTGCTAAATGGCTTGGAATGAGCCCGGTAACAAGGGTAATAAAGACCCTTGGGGAAATAAAGGTGGTAACGATAAAGGGCCACCGGATCTCGACGAAGTTTTTCGTAACTTATCAAAACGTTTTGGTGGTAAAGGCGGTAACTCCGCATCTGGCCAACCATTCAACTCATCGATATTGATTGTAATCGCTGTTATTGCCTTAATTATTTGGGGCTTATCGGGATTATATACAGTCAAAGAAGCTGAGCGCGGCGTGTTACTTCGTTTTGGTCAACACATTGGTGAAGTGAGCTCTGGTTTACACTGGAAAGCCACTTTTATTGATGAAGTGTATACCGTAGACGTAGAAACGTTCCGTTCGATTCCTGCTTCTGGCAGTATGTTGACGTCCGATGAAAACGTAGTAAAAGTCGAATTAGTGGTTCAGTACAGTGTATCTGACGCGTATTCGTACTTATTTAGTGCAGTTGAAGCTAACGAAAGTTTACGTGAAGCGACAGACAGTGCATTACGTTACGTGATTGGTCATAACCGCATGGATGACATTCTAACGACTGGCCGTGATGCGATTCGTCGTGACACCTGGAAAGAGTTAGAGCGTATCATTGAACCTTATAAACTAGGTTTACAGATCCGCGACGTTAACTTTTTACCTGCCCGTCCACCTGAAGAAGTGAAAGATGCATTTGATGATGCAATTTCTGCTCAGGAAGATGAACAGCGCTTTATCCGTGAAGCTGAAGCTTATGCTCGTGAAATTGAACCAAAAGCTCGTGGTCAAGTTGAACGTATGGCGCAACAAGCTAATGCATATAAACAACGTGAAGTGTTAGAAGCTCAAGGTAAAGTTGCTCGTTTTGAAAAGCTATTACCAGAGTACAACGCTGCGCCTGCAGTAACACGTAATCGTTTATATTTAGATGCGATGCAAGCGGTCATGTCTGATACGAACAAAGTGTTAATTGATGCTAAAAATAATGGCAACTTGATGTACTTGCCTTTGGATAAGTTAATGGATGCGTCTAAAAGCTCGCGCCAAGAAGCTGAGCCAGAAGCTGAACGTCATGTTAACTCAGTATCAAACACCGGCGTAAATACACCGATCACTAGCATGTCGTCTGATGGACGTCTCAGCCGCGAAGAGCGTCTTCGCCAAGGGAGGAACTAATCATGGGTAGATTTGCTCTGATCATTTTGATTGTCATCTTAGGCGTTGGTTTTTCATCTTTAATGGTGGTTAACGAAGGCGAACGTGCAATCGTTGCTCGCTTTGGTAAAGTCCTGAAAGACGATGACGTGACTAAAGTGTTTGCTCCAGGTTTACACTTTAAGCTACCCGTTGTTGATAAAGTGCGATACCTAGATGCGCGTATTCAAACATTAGACGGCGCAGCCGATCGTTTTGTGACTTCTGAAAAGAAAGACTTAATGGTTGATTCGTATGTTAAGTGGCGTATTCATGATTTTGAAAAGTATTATCTTTCTACCAACGGCGGTATTAAAGCCAATGCAGAAAGCTTATTACAAGCCAAAATCAATAACGATTTACGTACTGAGTTTGGTCGCCGTACGATTAAAGAAATCGTATCCGGTAAGCGTGACGAGTTGCAAACCGATGCACTACAAAATGCATCTGAAAGCGCTGAAAACTTAGGTATTGAAGTTGTTGACGTACGAGTTAAGCAAATTAACTTACCTGCTAATGTGAGTAACAGTATTTACCAACGTATGCGTGCTGAACGTCAAGCTGTGGCGAAAGAGCATCGTGCACAAGGTAAAGAACAAGCTGAAATTATTCGCGCAACGATTGATGCTAACGTAACAGTGAAGATTGCTGAAGCTGAACGTAAAGCCCTTACCGTACGTGGTGAAGGTGATGCACTTGCTGCCAAGATTTACGCTGATACTTACAGCAAAGATGCTGAGTTTTATAACTTTTTACGCAGTTTAGAAGCCTATAAAGAAAGTTTTGCAGGTAAAAACGACGTGATGGTGTTAGAGCCAGAAGGTGATTTCTTTAAGTACATGAAATCGTCTAGCGGTAAATAATCGTTAATTAGCTTTAGTGCAAAAAAGACAAAAAGCTCAGTTAATACTGAGCTTTTTTGTATCTGCAATTCAAATTCAGTTTTTCGAAAAATCCCTTTCTTTAGTATCAGATGACTACTTTTTACTGTTTTTAGATTAAAACGTATATAAGCAGTTGATTAGGTATAGGAATAAATCAAACTATTTTATAAGTTAATATCGATAAGATTGTTAAAAAGATGCTGATTTATATGCTATTTTGAAAAAAATGTTAATATCCTCAACTTAGATGCGTGTTTTCACTATGATCTAGTTCTAATTTTTCGCTATAATGAGCACCGCCTCAAACTATGATTTTAGCGTTTTACCATTATGGTCGCTAAAGTATTGAAATATAAAAATTCCAACACCCTCTGGGAGATAAGTGGATGAGCAATGCGCCAGTCGATACCGGACGTCGCAGATTCCTGACAGCCGCAACCGCCGTAGTAGGTGGTGCTGGTGCCGTCGCTGTAGCGGTTCCTTTCATCAAGTCATGGAATCCGAGCGCCAAGGCGAAAGCTGCAGGTGCGCCGGTCGAAGTAAATATTAGTAAAGTAGAACCAGGTCAGTTAATTCGTGTCGAATGGCGCGGAAAACCGGTTTGGGTCGTTCGTCGTACAGAAGCTGTATTAGAGAATCTTAAATCTTTAGACGGTCAATTACGCGATCCTGCTTCTGAAGAAATGCAGCAACCAGAATATGCAACTAACCCTGCACGTTCTATTAAGCCTGAATTCTTCATTGCAGTCGGTATCTGTACTCACTTAGGTTGTTCACCAACTTATTTGCCCGATTCATTCGGTGAGCAGGTTGAAGGTGTACCATCTGGTTTCTTCTGTCCTTGTCACGGTTCTAAATTCGACATGGCCGGTCGTGTGTTCCAGGGTGTTCCAGCACCATTGAACCTCGTTATCCCGCCACACAAATATGTCGATGACGCTACCGTGATTATCGGTGAAGACACAGGAGCGGCGTAATGGTTAAGAATATTATTGATTGGATTGATGCGCGCATCCCAATGACGGCAACTTATAACCGTCACGTGGGCCAATATGCGACACCAAAGAATTTCAACTTTTGGTATTTCTTTGGTTCATTAGCGCTATTAGTTTTAGTTAACCAGTTACTTACGGGTATTTGGTTAACCATGAATTACGTACCAACAGCAGAAGGCGCATTTGCTTCTGTTGAGTACATCATGCGTGATGTTGAGTACGGTTGGTTATTACGTTATATGCACTCAACGGGTGCATCGGCGTTTTTCTTTGTTATCTATATGCACATGTTCCGCGGATTAATCTACGGTTCCTATCAAAAACCAAGAGAGCTGTTATGGCTGTTTGGTATGTTGATTTTCCTTGTGCTAATGGCTGAAGCATTCATGGGTTACTTGCTACCTTGGGGACAAATGTCTTACTGGGGCGCACAGGTAATTATCTCTTTGTTTGGCGCTATCCCTATCATTGGTGATGACCTAACATTGTGGATCCGTGGTGACTACGTTATTTCGGGTGCAACGCTAAACCGTTTCTTTGCATTACACGTTATTGCGCTGCCACTTGTGTTAGTTGTATTAGTGTTCTTACACTTAATTGCACTGCATGAAGTTGGCTCAAATAACCCTGATGGTGTTGAGATTAAAAAGAACAAAGATGAGAACGGTTGGCCTGTTGATGCTATTCCATTCCACCCTTATTACACCGTAAAAGATATTATGGGTGTAGCGGGCTTCTTAATTGTGTTCTGTTATGTGTTGTTCTTCATGCCTGAAGGCGGTGGATACTTCCTTGAAAAGCCAAACTTTGAAGCGGCTAACCCAATGAAAACTCCAGAACACATTGCGCCAGTTTGGTACTTCACACCTTTCTATGCCATTTTACGTGCTATCCCTGATAAGTTAGTGGGTGTTATTGGTATGGGTCTGTCAATTGCAGTGTTATTTATTCTGCCTTGGCTTGACCGTTGTAAAGTGAAGTCTATTCGCTATCGCAGCACGATCCACAAGATCAACATTGCTCAGTTTACTGTGTCGTTCATTATTCTTGGTTATTTAGGTGTGGTTCCTGCAACGCCTGAGTTAACTATTGCGGCACGTATTTTCACTTTCACTTACTTTGCTTTCTTCGTAGCCTTATGGGTTTACAGTAAAAATGAGAAAACAAAAGAAGTCCCAACGAGGGTGACACACTAATGAAAAAGTTATTAATTGCATTAGTTACATTGTTGCCATCTTTGGCGATGGCAGCGAGTGGACACAATGTTCACTTAGAAAGTGCTAACGTTGACTTGCATGATAAAGAGTCGCTAGTGCGTGGTGTTGATTTATTTCAACACTACTGTTCTGGTTGTCATAGCACTCAATACCAGCGTTACGAACGTGTTGCTACAGATCTCGGTATTTCTACCGATGATATGCGTAGTAAGTACATTCTTAACAATGCAAAAATTGGCGATTTAATGGAAAACGCAATTCCTACCGCCGATGCTGCTAAATGGTTTGGTGCTGCGCCTCCA
This sequence comes from Shewanella sp. MF05913, assembly GCF_059758095.1. Lineage (NCBI taxonomy): Bacteria > Pseudomonadati > Pseudomonadota > Gammaproteobacteria > Alteromonadales > Shewanellaceae > Shewanella > Shewanella sp. MF05913. The sequence continues at coordinate 448,931 of NZ_JCAYNT010000002.1, read as the reverse complement.
GATTTAACATTGGTTGCTCGTGTACGTGGTGAAGATTGGGTATATTCATACCTTAAAGGTTTTTATGCTGATGAGACTCGTCCATTTGGTGTAAATAACACAGTGTTCCCATTAGTGGGTATGCCTCATGTATTACAAGACTTACAAGGTCTTGCAGTAAAACAAGAAGACGGCACTTTTGTTACCACTGGTGGCAAAATGACGGCAGAAGAGTATGACCAAGCAGTTCGTGATATCACGGGTTTCTTAGTTTACTCAGCTGAACCTGTACAGTTAGAGCGTAAAGCTCTTGGTATGTGGGTACTTGGATTCTTGTTTATTTTCTTCATCATTGCGTATTTGTTGAAGAAAGAGTACTGGAAAGATGTACACTAGCTAGCAATAACGGTTATTATACATTATCCGCATATTGTAAACGGGGGGCTTAGCCCCTCGTTTGTTTTGTTTTTTTTAGATTCTGGAGAGTATCAATGGCTGTTGCTGCCAACAAGCGCTCTATCATGACACTTTTTTCTGGTGCCGATGATTTATATAGTCACCAAGTACGTATCGTATTGGCTGAAAAAGGGGTTACCGTTGATGTTTTGCAGGTAGACCCAAGTGAAATGCCTGAAGATTTACTTGAAGTTAATCCATACAACTCAGTACCGACCTTAGTTGATCGCGAATTAGTATTGTATGAATCTCGTATTATTATGGAATACTTGGATGAGCGTTTTCCGCATCCTCCATTAATGCCTGTTTACCCGGTATCTCGTGGTCAAAGCCGTTTGATGATGCACAGAATCGACACCGACTGGTATGCGCTTGTTGAGCGTATCCGTAAAGGTGAAAAAGCTGATGCAGCGCGTAAAGAGTTAACTGAAAGCTTAGTTGCTTTAGCGCCGGTATTTGCAGAAATGCCATATTTCATGAGCGAAGAATTTGGTTTGTCTGATTGCTACTTAGGCCCATTATTATGGCGCTTACCAGTATTAGGGATTAACTTAGACCCTCGTACAGCAAAAGAAATCAATGCTTATATGACTCGTATTTTTGAGCGCGAATCGTTTAAAGCGTCATTAACTGAGCCTGAGCGCGAAATGCGCATGGGAATGTAATGAAACCAATAACACCTAATCGTCCGTATTTATTGCGCGCTTATTATGAATGGTTGATGGATAACCATTTAACACCGCATGTAGTCGTGGACGCTTTTGTTAAAGGTACTCAAGTTCCGCAGCAATTTGTTAAAGACGGTCAAATCGTATTAAACATTGCAACTGGAGCTGTGGCAAATCTTCATATGACTAATGATGCCGTAGAGTTTAATGCACGTTTTGGTGGTGTACCACAAAATGTGTTTTTACCTATGGCCTCTATCGTAGCCATTTATGCACGTGAAAACGGTGCAGGTACGGTGTTTGATATGGAAGATGCTTACATGATTGAAGATGAGCATGATGAGCTTTTATCAGTGCCATCTTCGATTAAGTCTGTTGAAGAGCCTACAACTGCGCCTAAAACAACTAAGTCGAGCAGTTCAGACGATAAAGCGAAACGCAGAAGTCACCTAACCGTGGTTAAGTAATTATCCATGTTAGGACATAAAACCAGTCGCAAGGCTGGTTTTTTTTAAGCTAAAAAAAGTGACGAGTATCGATAATGTTATTGATGATTGATAATTATGATTCATTTACGTTTAACCTGGTTCAGTATTTTCAAACACTGGAGCAAGCGATCATCGTTAAACGCAATGACGACATTACTCTTGAACAAATTGAAGCATTAGCGCCTAGCCATTTAGTGATTTCACCCGGCCCTTGCACCCCAAACGAAGCGGGTATATCACTTGCTGCAATCGCCCATTTTGCCGGGAAAATTCCAATTTTAGGGGTGTGTTTAGGTCATCAAGCGATAGCGCAAGTCTTTGGTGCTAATGTGATCCGTGCTAAGCGTGTGATGCATGGTAAAACCAGTTTAATACAACATAATCAACAAGGCTTATTTTCTGAGCTAGCACTACCTTTACAAGTTACCCGTTACCATTCACTGCTCATTGACAGTATTCCCAAGGGATTTGAACTCGATGCTTGGTATGATGATCCGATCCACGGTCGTGAAATTATGGCCATGAGTAATCAGTCGTTAGGTATATACAGCGTACAGTTTCATCCAGAATCGATTTTAACCCAGCAAGGCCATGAGTTACTGGCTAACTTTTTACGTGCGTAATCTATCGTTATATCAATAAGCATACACTTCAAGTTTTTGATATGTTGAGCGTATTTTATGTTACAACTTCAGACATTCACCCCCGGTCAATCTTACGTATAATATGCTATAAATAGCGCTTAAAAATAATAAAAGGGACGAACATGAACAGCTTTTTGCGACACTTTGCCATTAGTGCAGTTTCATTGGCCATGATGGGTGGCTGTGCTGCCACTGTCGACTCCACAACGGTGACAACCACTGCGATACCTGCACAAATTACCGTAGCACTAGCTACACCTGTTCAAGCTGAACAGGCGCTAACACTCAAGCAAATAATGGCTAATCCAGATTGGATGGGCATTTTAGCCCAGGGTGCTTATTGGAGTGACGACAGTCAGTCAGTGTATTTTAGTCGCCAAGCTCATCAGTCACCTGTTCGTGATTATTATCAGCAAAGTATTACAGCAACAACGGCCAACCAGCTTGAACTTTCTCAGCTGCATTTAGCTGACCAACGTAATGGTGTGATTAACCAAGCCAAATCTCAAAAGGCGTATATTTACCAAGGCAATGTGTTTGTTAAAAACCTTCAAAGTGGTGATATTAGTCAAATAACTCGTCAAAATGATGCGATAAGTGGCGTGCGTTTTTTGAATAATGGCGATCTTGCTTATTGGCAAGGCAACAATATTTTCCGCCTGCATCAAACCACTGGCATGGTTGAGCAAATTGCAGCGATTCAAATGGTTAATGAGCCGACAGGCACAGAAGAGCCAAGTAGTTATATTGCCAAGCAACAACATCGTTTAATGGGTTATGTTGCGCTGCAACATAACAATGACAAGGCCCGTGAAGATTATCGTGAATCATTGGCTAAAGCAGATCCCACATTTTCAGCTCAACCATGGTATTTAGGTGACTCTGAAACGGTCTCAGAAATGAGCCTATCGCCAGATGGTCGTTATGTGATGTTGGCTCTCACCGACAAAAATTATACCTGGCGAGCAGAGCACGACATTATGCCTAATTATTTAGGTAAAGACGGTTATGTTGATGCCGTTCCTGCACGAGCGCGTGTCGCTGAAGATGCCTTTCCTGGCCAACGTTTAGTGTTACTTGATCTTATTGAACACACTAAAAAAGACATCACTATCGAAGGCTTAACAGGGTTTGATGAAGATGTATTAGCCAGTGTTAAAGCCGAAAATGCTAAAGCCCAAGGCAAAAGCTATAAAAGTGTCAAAGCCCCACGTTTAATCCAACTGATGCAAGATTGGGAGTGGAGTCAAAGCGCTATGCAGTGGCGTGAAACCGATAACCAGTTGATGGTGATGGTTGAAGCTGTTGATAACAAAGATCGCTGGATTGCGCGTGTAGACCTGCAAAAGGGCAAACTCATTACCGAACATCGTTTACACGATAATGCATGGGTTAACTATAACTATAATCAGTTTGGTTGGATAACCGGGACAGACTCTGTTTATTATTTGTCTGAGGAGTCAGGTTTTTCTCATTTATATACTAAATCGGCCTCAGGTAAGATTACTGCGCTAACAAGCGGTAAATATGTGGTTGATAATGTGACCTTATCTCCTGATGGTAAGCACATTTATTATCGTGCCAACAAAGATCATCCAGGGAGCTACAATGTTTATCGAGTAGCGGTCGCTACGGGTAAAAGTGAGCAATTAACCCAATGGTTTGGCACATTAGATTACAGCTTAAGCCCAGACGGTAGCGCATTATTGTTAACGGCCTCAGCGACAACAAGCCCCGATGAGTTATTTATTCAACCGATTGGGGGGGGAATTAAACCGCTGACTCACTATACCAGCGACACATTTAAACAATACCCTTGGCAAGCGCCACAGGTTGTTGCCGTACCATCAAGCCACGGAGCAGGGCAAGTTTACGCCCGAGTGTATTTGCCGCAAGGTTATGATGCTAAGCAAGCCGATAAATATCCCGCGGTAGTGTTTAACCATGGCGCGGGTTATTTACAAAATGCGCATTATGGATTTTCTGGGTATTTTCGTGAGTTTATGTTCCATAACTTATTAACCCAACAAGGTTATGTGGTCATGGACATGGATTACCGCGGTTCAAAAGGTTATGGACGTGATTGGCGCACTGCGGTTTATCGCAACATGGGCCATCCTGAAGTTGAAGATTTAAAAGATGGTGTTGCTTGGTTGGCGAGTAACGCCAATGTGGATGCAAAACGTGTGGGCACTTACGGCGGTTCTTACGGTGGTTTCTTAACCTTTATGGCTTTATTTAATGAACCTGAGCTATTCCAAGCAGGCGCCGCATTACGCCCTGTAAGCGATTGGGCTCATTATAATGCGCCTTATACGGCTAACATTTTAAATACGCCTGACGTTGATCCTATTGCTTATGAGCGTAGCTCACCAATAGAGCATGCTCACGGATTACAAAAACCATTGTTAATTATGAGTGGCGTATTAGATGACAACGTGTTTTTCCAAGATAGCGTGCGCATGGTACAACGGTTAATTGAACTTGAAAAACCGATGTTTGAAACCGCTATTTATCCGGTTGAACCGCACGGGTTTGTGCAACCGTCTAGCTGGTTAGATGAATACCGTCGTATTTATAAATTATTTGAGCAAGAGCTAAAATAGCTACTGAGTTCCAAATTAGTAAATAAAATCGTATTAAGGCTTTCTTTGGAGAGCCTTAATTTTTATGATTACTCCTAACATCATATTCAAGGGTAGTGTTGAGTGGCAATATCAGTCGCGGGTGGCGTAAGACCCGGAAAAGTCATCGAAATAGAACGTCGACTCTACAATCAGCTTATTGTGGGTAAACACGTTGTGGGTTCAATGTTAGATGAACTGAATACCGAAATAGAAGAAAGTGCCAATAAACTTGATATAGAACGTAAAGCGTTAAAACTGCGCATAGAAAAACAAGTGCAAGAACGCCATATATACTTCGAAGTTTCTAGTCACTTAACGCATACCGTCAATAATGCTGTTGAACATCAAATGATAAACCCTCTGTCTATTATTGAGTCAGCGGGCATTACCGAAAGCCAAGTGTTGTTATTAGATTTACTGTTAAGCCCGGATCTAAACTTAAACCGTTTGCGACCGATTATTGAAGATAATAGCTGGTTATGCCGCGATTTAATTAATTTGATCAACAGTCCAACCTCACGACACAGGCGCCCGAAAAACTCAGATGTACAAGTTACCGATATCAAATTGGTGATAAATTACATTGGTTTAGAAAACCTTCGCTTATTGATCCCGTATTTTTGTTTACGTAACTGGTTACCGTCAGGGAATGCCAACTTATTATGGATAACCCGCAAGTTATGGCGCTACAGCATCATGAGCGCAATTGCGGCACAAGCCTTAGCTGAGCTGCATAATAAAGAGCCAAGTCTGACATATACTTGCGCGCTAATGTACCAATTTGCGACCTCAATTATTTTGAGTCAAAGTGGCCAGATTTTCGATAAAACATGGGGAACTTGGCTAAGAGAGGCAAGTCAAAGTCGAGATAAACAAGTGTATGACGCGATTATGGCCACCGACTTTCCGGCAGAATCTGTATTTGAACAGGTGATGCAACATGGCCATACGTTAAATTGGCAGTTGCTCAATTTATTGAAGTTTGAAGATTCGAAAATGACCTGTGTGTTGAAAGAACTTGATCATGATTATCATTTTTCTGAGTTATCAGCCGATGCAGCCATTGTGGCCAAAGCAAGTTGTTATGCCAAAGTGCTATTATTAGAAGAGCAGCAGCTAATCGACCCGCAAGAGAGACGCATCATGTTTGATTATTACGAGTTTTCTCCCCAAGAACTGCTGCGACTGAAAGCGCAAAACTTTCGTAAGCTTGATTTACTTTAAGCGAACCAAATATCCAATATTGCTAAATGTTAAATTTGTGTAGTTATTCACTTTTGGTGAATAGGTACACAAAATACGTTGAAATAACTTTTTTTATGACTATTTATGCTTGTTAGCCCCCCAATAAACGCTTTATTTAGTCATATTTTTCAATCTTTATGCAGAATAGACCTGTCGCCTGCAGAAGTTAATTGTACAGAACTGGTATTTTGATCACATTTTCGCTAATAATGTCCCATAAATAACACAAGCTTCCGCCAATGCACTTACAGAATATAAAGCAAACAGCGGAAACAGCGGCTTTCAAGCTGCTTATAACCTGAAGGATGAAATGCAATGAGTCTAGAAATGAATCTAACCCGTGCCCAATTCGATGAAGTCATGGTGCCTAATTATGCGCCTGCAGCCGTTATTCCTGTTCGCGGAGCGGGTAGCCGTGTATGGGATCAAGAAGGCAATGAATTCATCGATTTTGCTGGTGGTATTGCAGTTAATTGTTTAGGTCATTGCCACCCTGCTTTAGTGTCTGCATTAAAAGAGCAGGGCGAAAAGCTGTGGCACTTATCAAACGTCATGACCAACGAGCCAGCGCTTGAATTAGCCACTAAATTGGTTAACTCAACCTTTGCTGAACGAGTTTATTTTGCCAACTCTGGCGCAGAAGCAAACGAAGCCGCGCTTAAATTAGCCCGTCGTTATGCATTAGATAACCATAGTGCTGACAAAGACCAAATTATTGCTTTCGACAAAGCATTCCACGGCCGTACATTCTTTACTGTAACCGTTGGCGGACAAGCTGCTTATTCAGACGGTTTCGGCCCTAAGCCACAAAGTATTACTCACGTACCATTTAATGATATTGCTGCACTAGAAGCGGTAATTTCAGACAAAACTTGCGCCATTATGCTCGAGCCATTACAAGGCGAAGGCGGAATTATCAATGGTGACCCTGAGTTCTTAAAAGCTGTGCGCCGTTTAGCGGATAAGCATGATGCTTTGGTTATTTTTGATGAAGTACAAACCGGTGTGGGCCGTACTGGTGAGCTATTTGCTTACATGGGTACCGACATCGTGCCTGATATTTTAACCAGTGCTAAAGCATTAGGTGGCGGTTTCCCAATCGCAGCCATGCTAACAACGGCTAAAATTGCTGCTCACTTAAAGGTTGGCACGCATGGTTCTACTTATGGTGGTAATCCATTGGCGTGTGCCGTGGGTAACGCAGTAATGAACGTAGTAAACACCAAAGAAGTGCTTGATGGCGTTAAGCATCGTGAACAGTTATTCCGTGATGGTTTAGCGGCCATTAATGCTAAATACAACGTATTTAGTGAAGTGCGTGGTAAAGGTTTGTTGCTTGGTGCGGTATTAAACGAAAAATACGAAGGCCGTAGCCGCGAATTTTTAGTTGCATCAGTTGCCGAAGGATTAATGAGCTTAATTGCTGGTGCAAACGTGGTGCGTTTTGCTCCATCATTAGTGATCCCAGAAGCTGATATTGCTGAAGGCTTAGCGCGTTTTGAACGTGCTGTTGCAAAAGTAGTAGCTGGTTAATGAACAACTGAGTGCAAGCGTGGCTTGCACTCTAGTTGTTTGGGTTCGCCATAATGGTTTGTTGCGTTGGTGGGTAAACTATCAGCGCTGCAAGCTAGTGGTGCAATGAGGAGATTAAGATGTTAATCATACGTCCTATCCGTGCTAGTGATTACGATGCACTTTATAGTATCGCAGTTGAGTCAGGCCACGGTTTCACATCTTTACCAGTAAACGAAGAGTTACTGCGTTCAAAGATCGCTAGGGCAGAAGCATCTTTTACTAAGCAAATTGATAAGCCTTTTGACGAAGGCTACTTAATGGTGCTTGAAGACACCAAAACCAATGAAGTTGTTGGTACTTGTGGTGTTGAAGCTGCCGTCGGCATGCAAGATGCTTTCTATCATTACCGTTTAGGTACTGAGGTTTATCACTCTCAGCAAATTTCTGTGCGCAATGAAGTTGAAACCCTCACGTTATGCCATGACTATACTGGCGCTGCAGAAGTGTGCACTCTGTTTTTAAAAGACGCATATCGAAAAGGCAATAATGGCCGCATGCTGTCGCGTTCGCGTTTTCTATTATTAGCTCAGCATCCACAGCGTTTTGGCGAAACTGTCATTGCTGAAATGCGCGGCGTAAGTGATGACCATGGTGAGTCTCCGTTTTACGAATGGCTACAACATCATTTTTTAGGCATCGATTTTGTTGAAGCAGACTATTTGTCTGGTTTAGGCAAAAAAGCGTTTATGGCCGAAATGATGCCACGCAATCCTGTGTATGTTTGCATGTTGCCTAAAAAGGCACAAAAAGTGATTGGCGAAGTCCATAAAAATACCAAGCCAGCACTGCGATTATTACAAGCCGAAGGCTTTAAATTCCGTAATTACGTCGATATTTTTGATGGTGGTCCAACGGTTGAGTGCGCTCTGAGCGAAATTCGCTCGGTTAAAAAAAGCCGCTTACTCACGGTGTCGATTGGCAAAATGCCACACGCAGATCATCATTTTATTATTTCCAACACGTCGCTGGCTGATTATCGTGCATCAGCGGCCAAACTGTTGGTCTCTGATGAACACGACGATGTTGTTCTTAGCCCAGAAATTGCAGCTGGTTTACTGGTTAGCGATGGCGAGCAAATTCGTGTTTTAGCAATGTAGGAGTAAGAAATGACACAATATATTCAAGGTCAGTGGTTAGCTGGCGAAGGTCATGATGTTAACTCAAGCAATCCAGCAAACGGTGAAGTGATTTGGCAAGGTAAAACCGCCACACCAAGCCAGGTTAATGCTGCGGTTGATGCTGCCCGTGCAGCCCAGTTTGATTGGTTTATGTTGGGCTATGAAGCTCGCTTGGCCATTGTCGAAGCGTATCGTGCACAACTAGAAGCAAATAAAGATGAAATCGCTGAAACAATCGCCCAAGAAACCGGTAAGCCACAATGGGAAACGGCCACAGAAGTGGGCGCGATGATTGGTAAAATTGGTTTGTCTGCTAAAGCGCATGACAAACGTACAGGAACAGAAACAAACGACTTACCCGCAGGGCGTGCTGTATTACGTCATAAACCGCATGGTGTCGTGGCAGTATTTGGCCCTTATAACTTCCCAGGGCATTTGCCTAATGGCCACATTGTGCCAGCATTGCTTGCCGGTAACACCGTGGTGTTTAAGCCGTCTGAGCTAACACCCAAAGTCGCTGAGTTAATGCTGAAATGCTGGGATAAAGCAGGTTTGCCTCAAGGTGTTGTTAACCTTGTTCAAGGTGAAGTCGAAACCGGTAAAGCACTGGCTTCTCACCCGCAAATTGATGGCTTATTCTTTACTGGTAGCTCGCGCACTGGACACATTTTACATCAACAATATGCAGGTCATCCTGGTAAGATTTTAGCCTTAGAAATGGGCGGCAATAACCCGCTTATCGTTAAAGGCGTTACCGACACCAAGGCTGCAGTACATGACATCATTCAATCTGCTTATATTTCGTCTGGTCAGCGTTGTACCTGTGCCCGTCGTTTATACATAGAAGAAGGTGCACAGGGTGATGCGCTAATTGCTGAACTTGTCACTGCGATTAAGCAAATCAAAGTGGGCGCTTGGAATGTACAGCCGCAACCATTTATGGGATCGATGATCTCTGAAACGGCCGCTCGTGGCATGGTTGCTGCGCAAGCCACATTGCAATCGCTTGGCGGTGTATCGTTAATTGAATTGACACAAGTTGAAGCCGGTAAAGGGATTGTGACACCTGGTTTGATTGACGTAACGCCTATTGCCGACTTACCAGATGAAGAATACTTTGGTCCGTTATTGCAACTTGTTCGTTATCGCGACTTTGACCAAGCAATCCATTTAGCCAATGCAACGCGTTATGGTTTATCTGCTGGTTTATTAGCTGACAGCCGTGAAGATTATGATTATTTCTTAGCCCGCATTCGTGCTGGTATTGTTAACTGGAATAAGCAAATCACTGGCGCATCAGGCGCTGCACCGTTTGGTGGTGTTGGGGCATCGGGTAACCACCGTGCCAGTGCATTTTATGCTGCTGACTACTGTGCTTATCCTGTTGCTTCAATGGAAGCTGACTCTGTCAGCCTACCTGCCACTTTAAGCCCTGGTTTATCAATTTAAGTTGATAAGTCCATCGCATGATTGGTGCTGGTGATATTGACATGATATCACCAGCCTTATTATAAGGATTTAACCATGCATACTGACGTTAATGCTTTGTTTGCCGAGTTATGGCAAGACTATATTAAGATGACACCTTCAGCGGCGAAAATTCATCAATTGCTTGGCCACGGCGCCGCGATCATTAATGATCATATTGCACTGCGCACGTTTAATATCGCCAAAGTTAATCTCAGTGTATTGGCTGAGCATTTTACTTCAATGGGTTATGTTGACTGTGGCGATTACAAGTTTGAGCAAAAAAAGCTAGTCGCTAAACATTTTGAGCACCCAGACCCAACTCAGCCTAAGGTATTTATCTCTGAGTTGCTGGTAGAAGAGTTTAGCCCCGAACTGCAAAAAACCATTCATGGTTTAATTGAGCAAGTTGATGTTGCCGCCACAACCGCAGATAATTTTATTTATTCTGGTCGCCACTGGAGCCTGGATAAATCAACTTACAAAGCGTTGTTGGCTGAGAGTGAATATGCTGCTTGGGTTGCCGCTTTAGGTTACCGTGCTAATCACTTTACGGTATCGATTAACGATTTACCGCAGTTTGAACGCATTGAAGATGTTAACCAGGCACTTAAAGATGCCGGTTTTGTACTTAATGGGTCGGGTGGCGAAATTAAAGGCACACCAGAGGTGTTGTTAGAGCAGTCATCTACCATGGCCGATAAAGTAGTGGTTAACTTCACGGATGGCGATGCTGAAATTCCAAGTTGTTTCTACGAGTTTGCTCGTCGTTACCCAATGGAAAACGGCAAGCTGTATACCGGTTTCGTTGCGGCATCTGCTGATAAAATTTTCGAAAGTACCAACGCAATGATGTAGTGTCAGTAGCGTCAAAAAAAGACCTGCTTGAGCAATCAAGCAGGTCTTTTTTATGGATTCATAACGATGGGGTCATGACGATTGCTTCATGACGATTGCTTCATGACGATGGGTTGATGGCTATTGCCACATGGCTATTGCCCCATGACAATGGTGACACCCAGTCCGTTTAGCGTCTCACTTCGGCTAAATTGCAAACTAAAACCATATTGTTCGCAAATCTCTTTAACAATAGATAACCCTAAGCCATGGCCCATTGTCGCTTCATCTAAGCGGGTGCCTCTGGCTGTCAACGATGCCATTTTATCTTGTTCTACTCCATTGCCGTCGTCTTCAATTTGTAGCGAAATATCGCCATTCTGCATTTGCTTAATGTGCACATTAACCTGGGTATTTGTCCATTTAAAGGCATTGTCGAGCAAATTTCCAAATAGCTCCATTCCATCTTCACGATGGATGGGGAGCCTGCTAATGTTATCTGGATTAATGACCACACAGTGAATATCACGCTGGCGATGCACTTTATGCAGGGTATTAATTAAACTGTCGAAATCTTTGGGCACGGCCAATTGCGCGGCAGGCAACATATCGCCAGTAATGCGCGCCGCTGCTAACTTACGTTCAATCATTTTGTGCACTAAGTCTAATTGCTGCTGCATCGCCATTGCCGCTTCTGGGTGAGATAACCCTAAGGCTTCGACTTGTTGCTGCATCACCGCTAGAGGTGTTTTTAAGCCATGGCTTAAGTTGCCTAAGTTATTACGACTGCGCTCTATTTGCTTGGCTGTGTAATCTAATAATTGGTTGTAGGTTTCAGCTAATGGGCGAATTTCAGCTGGAATTTGAGCTATTTCAAGTGAGGCTATATCACCTTCACGAAGCTTGGCTAGGGCTCCTTGGATTTGATTAACAGGTTTAAACGATTGGCGCAAGATAATGAAAATCCCGGCAATCATTGCCAGTAACATGCCAATATTAATGGCCAGTTTGGTGCCAAAAATTTCACTAAATACACGACGTCCAATACTGAGATCTTGCGCTACAGTAAGCGTTGCAGTGTTATCACTATCTGGCGCACCGATGCCAATCGATAATAATTGCATATCATTGTTTTTCGGGCCTTTGGCTTGCCAAACGCGCTTTTGCTGAGCCTCTAAATTAACAATGTGTAGCTCAGCATCCCACAAGGATCGCGAGCGAATGGTTTGGTTTGGCAGGTTTAATTGGAAGTAACGACCAGAGTAAGCGGGTCGATAAAAACTGGATAATTGATTTTGGTCTATTACCAATTCGCCGTCTTCTAAGCGTGTAGCAATAATGATGTGTTCTAAATCTTCTTCTAGACGATTAATGATTGAGTCATGAAAGGCATCACGCAACATTGATTCGAACAGAAATAAACCAATCAAGGTTGCGATGATAATAAGGCCACTCAGCCACAGGCTGAGCTTAAAGCGAATCGACATCATTCCACTAAACCGTGAAAGATATAACCTTGTCCGCGACGCGTTTCAATGGTGGTTTTACCCAGCTTTTTACGTAAATGGGTAACGTAAACTTCGACTACATTACTTTCTTTCTCATCGTCAAATTGATACAGCTTATCGGTAAGTTGAGACTTTGACAGTAGCTTTTTAGGCGACATTAAAAAAATCTTTAATAGCCTAAACTCCATCGATGTTAGCTCATATTCTTGCTCACCAACGGTCACTTTCTGTTCGTTTTCATCTAAGTTAACACCACCATAGCACAACAGTTTAGACGCTGAGTTTGCACGACCATGGGCTCGATGAATTAATGCCTGAATACGGGCAAGTAATTCTTGTGCATGAAATGGTTTGCCTAAGTAATCATCAGCTCCAGCGTTAAACCCTTCTACTTTCTCATGCCACTGGCTGCGGGCCGTGAGCATGATAACTGGCGTACTTACGCCACGTTCGCGCCACTGGGTTACCAGCGATAAACCATTACCATCGGGTAAGCCAATATCTAAAATAACGCAATCGTATTCCGTTTCTTTCATTAGATAATCGGCTTCAACCGCTTTATCGGTAACGTCAGTAATATAACCTGCCTGCTTGAGTTGTTTTTCAAGCTCGGCGACCAGTAATGGGTTATCTTCAACGAGTAACAGTTTCATGTTTAGTACATTCGCTCGGTAATTGTGGCAACGGGTCTTGCATGCCATTAACTGCATCTAACTGCAGATTAATAACATGTCCTTGGGCGAGTTTAAATTGTAAATCATAACGCCACTTATCTTGATATTGGTAAAGCTGAGCATCGACTAAATGGCCATCACAATATTGCGACACCCAAGTTAAATAGTCATCTAATGGACGTATATTACCAGAAGTCACTAATTTTTGGACTTTATCATGATCAAGCGGGAATTCGGTAACAGAAATATCTTGCTGATTAATGGACAGGGCCATTAAGCTGATTGTGGCGATGAACAAGCTATTCATGTTCGCTCCCAAATAAAAAAAGTGGCGTTCAGAGTATGAACACCACTTTAATAATCTAGGCTTAAATCAAGCTGAAGTAGAGCATGATTGACGCTTAAATCGCGCCTATAGGGTTAGCGTGTACCGTAAACCACTATTGTTTTACCGTGTGCTTGGATTAAGTTTTGCTCTTCAAGCATCTTCAAAATACGGCCAACAGTTTCACGTGAACAACCTACAATTTGACCAATTTCTTGACGGGTTATTTTAATCTGCATTCCGTCAGGATGTGTCATAGCATCGGGTTGTTTTGCTAGGTGCAATAGTGTTTGTGCAATGCGTCCCGCAACGTCTAAGAAGGCTAAATCACCGACTTTTTGACTTGTGCTTTGTAAGCGATAGGCCATTTGCGCAGAAAGCTTCATTAAGATTTCTGGGTTAACTTGAATCAATTGCTTAAATTTCTTATACGAAATTTCGGCAATTTCACACGCTTGTTTAGCGCGAACCCAAGCAGTACGTTCTGCTTGTTCTTCAAATAAACCAAGTTCACCGATGAAGTCGCCTTGATTAAGATAAGAAAGGATCATTTCTTTACCTTCTTCATCTTTGATCAATACAGCAACAGAACCTTTTACGATGTAATATAACGTGTCAGAATCTTCACCCGCGTGGATCAATGTGCTCTTTGCTGGGTACTTGTGAATGTGACAATGTGAAAGAAACCATTCTAATGTTGGGTCAGGTTTTGGCTTACCAATCAGAGCCATACGATATTCCTCGATTGATTAAAAATGAAAGTAAGTAATGTCTAATTAAGCATTCTACGCTATTACAATCGTAAAAACTTTGATAGAGATCGTATTTAGAAGTGTCAGTAGTGTATATTAACTTGTTAAATAGTTGATTAAATTTCTTTTGTTTGTGATCAACGTCAGCTTTTTATTTTATACGCCATACTCTATCGTATTGTTTTAACCGTCAAGTCTATTGAATTATTCGCTTCACGGGCTGTCTATTGAATTGGCTAGGCGAGTTAGCTACTGTTATTTATTAATACCACAAATTGTTGTAGAGGTGTGCGTGAAAAAATTGAGTCAAATAACAACGGCTGCATGCTTAGTGGCGTTTAGCGTATTAAGTTTACCCTCTCAAGCATTTTATGTACCGCCAACCATTGAGTCTCAAGCCGCCAGTAAACTGGTGCATATACAAATAAAAGCCAAACAAGGCGATGCCGATGCACAATTTCTTTTAGGTTTGATGTATTTATCGGGTCGGTTTGTGAGCCAAGATACCAACGCAGGATTAACCTGGGTGACACAAGCTGCAGCACAAAACCATATTAAAGCCCAGCAAACCGTTGCAGATTTGGCCTTTGAAGGTAAATTATTTCCTCGTGATTTGGCCTTAGCGGAGAAATGGTATTTAGTGATGGCCGAACAAGGCGATAAGTGGGCTAATTTTCGTTTAGGCTTTATCTATTCTGCTGGTGGCGATGGCGTAGTTCGTAACTGTGGCAAGGCTATGGTGCAGTTTAATACTGCTGGTGATACCGTATCTATGGGGAATGTAGCGTGGATTTTAGCAACTTGCCCAGAAGCTGAGTATCGTGACGGTTCACGTGCAGTGTCTATGTCACTTAAACTGTTAGAGCAAAATCAAAATGATCCAACCGTGCTAGACAATTTAGCCGCTGGTTATGCAGAGATTGGTGATTTTACTTCTGCAATCGATGCACAAAAGAAAGCCATCGAGGCTTTAAAACAAAACCCTGCACTTGCGCACAGTGATGAGTTTATACAGCGCTTAAAGCAATACCAGAATAACCAAGCATACCGTGAAATTATCCCGTTAATGTAATTGTTCTGCCATAAGTCAGTCTTGTTGGTGTGTCGAGAATGATGTTCCGAGAATGTGGCTCCGAGAGTGTAGTTGCGAGTAACTGAATGGGTGAGCATGATTAAAAGCGCGAGTGCTAGGTAATCGTTGATGTGCTTAACACGCTAACAGAAAAAAGGGGGAATTAGCGCCCCAAGCACATCAACTGCCGTTATTTCGCTTGAAATCACGATAAAACAATCTTAGTGCTATTGACTTAAATCAAGCTTAATCGGGCTTGATATCATTGATGTTTTGTAACTCTATTCGTTTGTCGATTAAGTCTTTAATCAGTGGCGTTAAGATAAGCTCCATGGCTAAGGACATTTTACCTCCCGGTACCACTAGCGTATTAACTCGCGACATGAACGATCCCTGGATCATGTTCAGGTAATAAGGGAAGTCGACGTTATTAATGCCGCGAAAGCGGATCACTACAAAGCTTTCGTCAAGACTGGGAATATCTTTAGCGCTAAATGGGTTAGATGTGTCAACGGTAGGCACTCGTTGAAAGTTGATATGAGTGCGTGAGAACTGCGGTGTCATGTGATTAATATAATCGTCCATACTGCGCACAATAGAGCCCATGACTTTTTCACGGCTGTGACCACGTTCAGTGGTGTCCCTAATGATTTTTTGAATCCACTCTAAGTTAACAATGGGCACCATACCAATCAGTAAATCGACGTGTTTTGCCACGTCAGCATCATCGGTTACCACTCCACCATGTAAGCCTTCGTAATACAGCATGTCGGTGTTTTCTGGCAAGTCACGCCATTGCGTGAAAGTACCTGGCATTTGGTTAAAAGGCACCGCTTCATCAAAGGTATGTAAATAACTGCGGGTTTGTCCATTACCGGTATCGCCATAGCTAATGAAGCATTCTTCTAGTTTTTTAAAGTTGTTGGCTTCAGGACCAAAATAGCTAATATTACGATTTTCAGCTTGCGACTTACGGATTAATACTTCCATTTCTGCGCGAGTGAAATGATGAAAACTGTCGCCTTCTACAAATGCGGCATTAACACCAAGTTGCCTGAATATATGAGTAAAGGCGGTTGTCGTGGTGGTAGTGCCAGCACCAGATGAACCGGTTACAGCAATAATAGGATGTTTTGCTGACATGTTATTCGCCTACGTTTGTGATTCACCAAAGAAAATCGAATCACTAGTTATACGGTAATCATCACCTATGGGTCAATTAATCACAGGTCATAACGTTAATATTTATATAGAATTATTGCTTAAGCATGCAGGTTAATCATTAACTCTTGCTGAAATATGTTCGCGCTGACGGATCGCGATAGATTCATCATCTTCACTGTACTCAACCACCAGTTCGCCTTTTTTAAGGGCGAGTTTACAACGCTCCGTAGCATAAGCCAGCTGCTGCTCGTCAACATCACTAAAGCTGCCATCTTCAAGTTGCGATAATAAATACTCTTTAATCATTCCTTGAAGTGTTTCTTGGGGCAATGACAATAATGCCTCATACGGGACAAGCATGGTTATTCCTTTTCTGTCGCAGCGACAGCATGTTGCGCTAATGTTTTATTATCGTCAGCGAGTAAAAAGTTAATGATCCGATCTTCTAAATAGAATTTAGGTTTCCACGGCCACCCGCCATCCACAAAGCCAACATGGCCACCACATTGATGTAGCTCATATTCTACCATTGGCGATAACTGATCTTTGCTAGGGATCACATCGTCAGTCATAAAAGGGTCGTCTTGAGCATGGATCACTAGCGTTGGCTTAGTAATGTGTTTTAAATAGTTCATCCCACTCGATTTTTGATAGTAATCGTTCACCCCAGTAAAACCATGCAAAGGTGCTGTGACTTGATCATCAAATAAATAAAATGTGTTGAGCATTTTAAGTTGTTTTTTATTGATGGGCATTTGCGCTGTGAGATCGGCCGTATTGATTTTATCGAGCATTTTACGCTGCAAGCGTTTAATTAAAAAGCGCTGATATACGGTCGAAAAACCACTCTCTAAACGTTTTGCACACGCGGCTAATGTTAATGGCGCCGACACCACGACAGCCCTTTCTAACAGGCTATCTTGTTGCTCACTTCCCTGGTATTTTGCCAGTACATTGCCGCCTAAACTGTAGCCGACAGCGTAGAGGCGTGATTCAGGGTAGTATTGTTTTAACTGTGACAAGGTATATGCTAAGTCATTGACATCACCGCTATGATAACTGCGTGCTAACCGATTAGGCTCGCCTGAACAGCCTCTGTGATGATGCACTACCGCAGCAATGTTGGCCTTTTTAGCCTCTAGTAACATTCTGCGTGCGTAATGTGATTCAGTGTTCCCTTCAAGTCCGTGAATAATCACTAAAATGGGTTCACCATTTTGAGCTTGGCCTAACCAGTCTAAATCAATGAAATCACCGTCAGGCAGCTCTTGTCTTTGCCTAAACGTAGCTGGTTTGGCCACTTTAAAAATAAACGGTAGAATCGTTTGT
Source organism: Shewanella sp. MF05913 (assembly GCF_059758095.1). Taxonomy (NCBI): domain Bacteria; kingdom Pseudomonadati; phylum Pseudomonadota; class Gammaproteobacteria; order Alteromonadales; family Shewanellaceae; genus Shewanella; species Shewanella sp. MF05913. Next base: position 431,003 of record NZ_JCAYNT010000002.1, on the reverse strand, counting down.
ACGTGCGGACTAGCAGCCCACCAAGGAGGAGAAAACATCTTTTTCATAAAGGGAATCGTTCTGCAATTGTTTGTGAATATTTAAACGTGTGTTTAAATGTTACCCATGTCACTTTAGCATATAAAAATTACCGACAACAATAACTCAAAGGGGAAGTAAATGAAGCGTCGTACCTTTCTCACCGGTGCTTTTGCAGGAACGGCTGCACTGGCATTAGGTGTTAATCTGTATGTGCCAACATCCTCAACAGCAATAGATGATATCCACCATCGAGTGTTGTTTAGTGTGTTTATTCCTATTTTTCTCGACGGTAGCTTGCCTGAAGTGGCTAATCACAGGGAGATGGCGATCAATCGAACCTTAGATGCTATTTCGCAGTCGATTACCCATTTACCACAAGCCCAGCAAGATGAGTTGATGGAGCTATTAGACTTACTTGAAGGCCGTTTTGGTTTGTTGTTGCTCAGTGGCAGTATGACGCCGTTATTGGGGCGTGAACCGCAGCAATTGATCGATATGCTAGAATTTTGGCGTTACAACTTTCTCGATATGTTAAAAACAGCCTATTCAGGGCTGCGTGAGCTCATTATGGCCAATTATTATGCTTGCCCTGAACATTGGGGTAACTTGCGTTATGCCAAGCCCACTTTCTTGGTGAGTAACTCAAACTAATCACCCTGTGTATAAAGGAGTATTCTCGTGGCTATTATTGATCCTATTATCACAGGACTGAATGCGGGTTGGCACCATATTGATGCCAGCACATTAGAGAAAGACCGTCATTTTGAGGCCGATGTGGTTATTGTCGGCACGGGTGCTGGTGGCGGAACAGCGGCTGAAATATTGTCTCAAGCTGGGCTTAAAGTCATTATGATTGAAGGCGGCGCGTTAAAGTCGTCAACGCATTTTGATATGGAAGAGCGCCATGCTTACCCTAATTTATACCAACAAGCCGCGGCATTAAAAACCGCAGATAAAGGCATTGGCATTTTTCAAGGCCGCACGGTTGGCGGTTCAACAACGGTTAACTGGACCACCTCGATACGCACACCTGAGCCGACATTGGATTTTTGGCAGCAAGCTAAATCGGTTAAAGGATTATCGGCGACGGAGTTACAGCCTTGGTTTGAAAAAATGGAGAAGCGACTCAATATCGAGCAATGGCAATACGACGCAAACCGTAACAACGGCGCATTACGTGATGGCTGTGAAAAATTGGGTTGGGAATACACGGTCATAAAACGCAATGTTAAAGGCTGTTGGAATACCGGTTATTGCGGAATGGGTTGCCCAGTTAATGCTAAACAATCGATGCTGGTAACCACTATCCCTAGCGCACTTGAGCAAGGTGCGACATTAATCTCACGGGCAAAAGTCGTCAAGCTTGAACATAAAGGCGACAAGGTCGTTGGATTAACCGCACAAGCGATGACAGAAGGGTTGAAACCCACAGCATTAAAAATTACATTCAGTGCCAAACACTATATTTTAAGTGCTGGCGCCATTCATACGCCAACCATTTTAATGCGTTCAAATACGCCCGATCCTCACAAGCAACTTGGTAAAACCTTTTTGCATCCGTCGTTATTATCTGGCGGTATGTTTGCCGAACAAATTAATGGTCACAGTGGTGCGCCGCAATCGATATATTCTGATGAGTTTGTTTGGCGCGATGGTGCTGCTGGCGAGTTAGGTTATAAGCTCGAAGTCGCGCCTGTGCATCCTGTGCTTATTGCCTCTAAAACTATAGGTTATGGCGTTAGTCACGCACAGCTAATGGCTAATTTTAATCAAATGCAGGTCACCATAGCATTAATCCGTGACGGTTTTAATGAACAAAGCCCTGGCGGACAAGTGCGGTTAACCGATAACAGCTTTGCCCTTGATTACCCCTTAACCGATGGTTTTTGGGGGGCTGCGCGTCGGGCATTTTTATCGATGGCGGAATTGCAGTTTGCCGCAGGAGCTAAAAAGGTATTGCCGATGCACGATGGCCTAAGTTTTTTTGAGTCCTGGAATGATGCGAAACAAAGCATTAATCAATTAGATTTGGGTTTAATTAAGACGATTGTGGCTTCAGCGCATGTGATGGGCGGGTGCCCTATGGGTGAAGACAAAACCCAGGCGATGGTCGACAGTTATGGTAATTCACACTATTTTGAAAACTTATCAGTGATGGATGGATCAGTATTTCCAACCAGCCTAGGCGCTAACCCACAATTGACTATTTATGGCATTGTGGCCCGTAATGCGACAGCATTAGCGCAAAAGCTGACAGCGAAATAATTAGGCTTATATGATGAATGAGTGCCATTTTATGTCTCTATAGTGCGGTTAACGGTATAGAATAAAGCGTGCCTTTCATCATGGTCCATTATGTTATGGCTCGTTATCTGTTTACAACACGAGTGCTGAGGTCTACATGGATTTAAATAGACTAAAAATATTCTTCGTTTTATACCAAGAAAAGAACATGCGCCGTGCTGCAGAGCGATTGCACAGCTCACAACCTTCTTTAAGTCAGCAGTTATCAAAGTTAAGGCATCAGTTTAATGATGAACTGTTTGTCAAAGTACCGCAGGGGCTTGAGCCAACGTCTTTCGCCGATAAACTGTATCAAAATTCATATGAAACTTTTCATCAACTTGAGCAGTCTGTCACCCAGACAAGCGACTTTAATCCTCAACATATTAATCAAACCATTTCATTAGCGGTATCGCCTTTACTTGCACCATTATTAGGGCATCGCTTTTTAAAAAAAATCACAGACGAAGCGCCTAATTTAAGCATACATATTCACCAATGGTCTCAACATACCTTAGAGCTGATTAGGTCAGATCAAATCCACATTGGGGTGCATTATCAAATTACCAGCCAGGATAAACAGATAAGGGAAGTGGGTATTGCAAAAGACAGTTTTCGCTGTTTAATTAGAAAAGATCATCCGATAAAAGCTAATGTCGTGAGTATGGCAGAAGCGGCAAAGTACCCTTTTACTACGATTATTTCGAGCGATTGGAACTCAAAAATATCTCATGCAGAACAAGCGTTTGATGCATTAGGGTTGAAAATAGATATCGGTTATCGTTCAGAATTACCGGAAGGCATTTTGGAGGTTGTACAAAATACCGATATGATTTTTCCTTGCTCGACGTTATATCGATTTATGGATCAAGATGTATACCGCTCCTTCACACTCGAAGAAAATATACCGATTTCAACACCTAACATATGTACTTATTATCATTATAAAAATGATAAAGATCCCCTCACATTGTGGCTAATTAGCCTCTTTAAAGAAGTGCTCTCCTCACCTTAACGTGATAAAAAAATCGAATGATCGACATTAGTTATCATTAATATATTTAATCACTCCAAGTTCTTATTATTACCTCAACAAATAAACGAATAGCCGTTTATTAAATTGTAGAGGTAACAACATGAAAAAGAACTTACTTGCAGTAGCAATTGGTCTGGTTAGCTTAACCGCAAATGCTCAACATCATAATCATCTTACTTTAGGTGACACACTTAAAGTTAATGGTCATTCGCATGTAGAAGTTAAACATGACGATGATTCTATTGCCGGTTATATTGCGGCAACTCAAGTGCATAATCATGACACTCGAGGCTACCCAAAAGATCTTGACGTCTTTATTGCTGGCTCACCAGAAAACGCCTTAGTTAAAGTCGATTATAAATCTGGCTCGCATGCTAAAGATAACTACAAGGTGCTGAATGATTTAAAAAGCACCGTTAATCTTCCTGAAGTGATATGGAGTGCTGACTACAACATATTTGAATCAGAAGATGAAGCAAAGCTGCGCAATAGTAATATCCAAGCGAGTGATTCAGTACATCCTGAGCTAAAACGTATGCATGGCATCATGAAGCCCACCATTTATAAACTCTCTGATCGGGTATATCAGATATACGGGTTTGAAATGACCAACTCAACTATTGTTGTGGGTGACACAGGCTTAATCGCATTTGACACTCATTACTCTAACGAAATTGCAGAAGTGGCCATTGAAAAATTTCGTGAAGCAACGGGGATAGATTTGCCGTTCCATACCATTATCTATTCTCATCACCACCCTGATCAATTGTCTGGTACCGGCGCTTATGTCACGCCAGAACAGGTTACCGCTGGTGAAATCAATGTGATTGCACATGAAAAGCTGTTTGAAATGTTTGCCTTAGAATCAGGCTTTTTATCGCCATTAATGTCTCATCGCGGTATGTATGCTTTTGGTGCTCCATTAGAAGTGGGAGCGGAAGGTTATGTAGGCCAAGGCATTGGTTATGTACCAAAAGAAGTCTATGACCCAAGAACCACGTTTACGGCAAAGCCCAATATCACACTTGATGATCAGCAAATTATGGTCATCGATGGGGTTGAGATGGAACTTTTCCATGTGCCGGGTGAGTCTAGCGATCATATCGCAATTTACATGCCTGAAAACGGTGAAATGTTATTAGGGGATTCTATTCAGGGAGAAACGATACCGAATGTTTACACTATTCGAGGAGCACAATATCGTGATATGGAAGAGTGGAAAGACAGTGTCGATCGCATGCGCTCATATCATGCGAAAAGCTTCACCAATCATCATGGACGCCCAGTAACCGGTGAAGACTATGTTGAATCTGTGTTTAGCGTATGGCGTGACTCTTTACAGTATCAATATGATGAAACGATCCGTTTGATGAACAAAGGTATGACTCGTGATGAGATAGAACTGCATATCACACTACCGGAACACATCAGCGATCATGAATATCACCGACCATTACGGGGCTCTGTAGAGCAAAATGTTCGCAATATTTACAACGGATATATGGGCTGGTATCAGGGTGACCCTACTGAATTTGCAAAACCTAATTTTGAAGACCGAGCTGAGCTGTATGTTGAGGCGTTAGGCGGGCGAGACAATATCTATGAGACTGCTGAAAAAGCATTTAAAGCCGGTAATTACGGCTGGACGATGGATATTACGACCTGGGCTGTGCGGGCTAACCCTGAAGACCAACAAATGAAACAGCTTAAAGCAGATGCAATGAAAGAGTGGGGCTATTCGCAATCAACCCCTGGTTGGAGAAACTGGGCTCTCACTGGTGCAATGGAGTTGGAAAATGGTGCATTTGTGATGTCAGATATGATGATAAATCTGTCCGAAAACACCATGGACGAGATGGAAATGGACGACTTATTTAAAATTCTTCGCACTAGGCTTAACTCTGAAAAACTCAGTAGTACGCCAGAAGATACCCTGTTGACTAACGTAATTCTCGATGGTGTTGATTATACGTTTGGCATTCGCTCTGGGGTAATGGTGCATGAGCTTGGTCATAGCGCGGGTAATTTGCCGAAGGTCATATCCCGTAAAGCGTTCTACGACTTATTTTTCTTTAACACACTAACAACAGAAGAGCCTGTTCTTAAGGTACTTATCGAGCACATCGAATCGCCGTATGGCAAGCAAGTACCGATAGTCACAAGGTAATTTATGTCATTTGAGGTAGCACCCAGCTTGTTTGGAGTGGGTGCTCTTATTCAGTTAGTGTTGGAGATTAAGTCATGCAAAAAAATATTTACTTAGCAATCGCAGTGCTTTTTTCGAGTCAGGTTGTGGCTGATGAAAACAGCGAAATCCAAGATATGTCAGATCCTTTGGCGGTTTATACACAAATGGGTGTCGGGACAACCGATAAAGGCGTCAATATTAAATTGGGTCAGTCTTTTGATACTGGAAGCGACACCACCATGGGCATGAATGTTTTCGAGTTTAAAGGCTTAATGGGAGAGACTTTCGGTTGGCGAGATGAGGCTAACAATAGTGTTGATAGTATGCGCTTTCGTAATTTTGGCGTTGATTTAACTAACGGAAGAGGCTCGCAACTCGATGTTAATTATGACTTTAACAATGAGAGTGGGGCCATTTCATATAGCTTGATCCAAGCGCTTCCAGCATATGGTCCTTTGCAGTTGTACCCGCTTGTTGGTGTAGGAGCCGCTTTTGGGAATAATGTTGTTGGAGATGACGATCAAATGACCAGTGGTTATTCGGTCCCTGGCACATTCGGTATGGTGGGGCTTTACAGTAAACTCGATATTACAGATAACATTTGGTTAAATTATAATCCAATGTGGATGTCGAGTTTGTCTGGGTCAGATACCTATAAAGATCAGGGATTCTCTGGGGAATCTTCTGCCTTTGCTCATGAGTTTATTGTGTCTTACCAGTTGGCACCAAGATCAAATATTCGTTATTACGCGAATTGGACTGAACACGATAGCTTTAAAAGTGGTGACCACCGAATAGAGTTTAACTATCAATTTTAAGTAATCAGTAAGGTTAAAAACTGCACTCATTTGAAACAATGTACTGGGTGCAGTTTTAGCCTGTAATGAGCTTTGTGTATTGAGTTTACTTTACCGTCGCCATGACATGCTCATCTAAACCCAATAAACTTAAATAATGTTGTGTATTTGAGTAATCAGCATGTTTTAAATTGAATGTCTCACCAACCAAGCTATTGAGCCTTTGTAATAAAAGCTGTTGTGACTTTCGCTCCATTATCAATTCAACATCAAGCATTTTTTGATATTCATCTTCTGCTAAGTGTTGTTTGGCAATACGACGTAACTTTCGATATGGCTGCAATACGCTTTCTTCCCACTGCGCGGTGGTACTGATGAGTATTTCCCATTGCGATTGAGTTAACAAATACGCTTTTTCATCAAGATATTGGGCTAACAATAATAAGTTAACATTAATCTTGTGACTGTCTTGTAATAGGATATAAGCGCGAGGATTTTGAGCATAAGCTTGTTCGCACTCGCGCCATAAATTGGGCGTAAATGTGGGACGATTTATTGGTGTTGGCATTGGTTTTTCCTAAGGCGTTTACGAATAAACGCCACAGTCAACATTCTGTTATTGAACCGCTTGTTCAATCTCTTCAATTTGTTCTTGCAGCTCTAACCAGTTCATTTCACTTTCGTCCATCTCCTGGGTTAGGCTGGTACGCTCGTTAAGCACTTGAGTCATTTTGGCTTTGTTCTCAGCTTCGTATAAGCTGCCATCGGCCAGTTCGGTTTCTAGCTCTGCCAATCGTTGTGATATCTTTTGTTGCTGTGTTTCTAATTTAGCTTGCTGCTTTTTAAGCGGTGAGGTTTTTTGTCTTAGTTCTGCTTCAATGCGTTTTTGCTGTTTTTTATCGATTTGATCGCCATTAACAGCTTGAGATTCACTTTTATTGCTGGCTTGAGCGGCTTTTGCTGCATCGAGTAACCATTGATGATAATCGTCTAAATCGCCTTCGAAAGGCTTCACCACGCCCTGATCAACCAAGTAGTAGTCACTGCAGCTTAGACGCAATAAATGACGGTCATGCGATACAATAACCATAGCCCCTTCAAAGCTTTGTAATGCCATGGTTAACGCATGACGCATTTCTAAGTCTAAGTGGTTGGTCGGCTCATCGAGTAACAGCAAGTTAGGGCGTTGCCACACCAATAATGCCAATACTAAACGTGCTTTCTCGCCACCAGAAAAGGGTCTCACTGGTGCTAAAGCCATATCGCCATTAAAGCCAAAACCGCCTAAAAAATTACGCAATTCTTGCTCGCGGGTACTGGCCGGAGCTAAGCGTACTAAGTGCTGTAGTGGTGAGTCGTCTAGGCTTAAAAATTCGATTTGGTGCTGGGCAAAGTAACCAATATTAAGCCCGGGGTTAGGCTCGTACTTACCGGTTTTAGCGTGGAGTTGCCCAGATAACAGCTTAATTAAAGTCGATTTACCCGCGCCATTACGGCCTAATAATCCAATCCGTGCGCCAGGGACTAGGTTGAGCTGCACTTGTTTTAAAATAGTGTTGTCATCGTAACCAATCGAGACATTTTCCATCGCCACGAGTGGGTTAGGTAATGCTTCTGGTTCTCTAAACGCCATTTGGAATGGGTTATCAACTTGTGACGGTAATAACTCTGCCATACGCTCAAGTGCTTTTAAGCGGCTTTGTGCCTGTTTCGCTTTACTGGCTTTGTAACGGAACCTGTCAACAAATGATTGCATGTGCGACCGTTCTTTTTGTTGGCGTTCAAACGCAACTTGTTGTTGCGCCATACGTTCTGCACGAACACGTTCAAAGGCACTGTAATTACCTTTGTAGAAATTTAATTTATGATTTTCGACATGAACAATCTCATCAACAATACCATCAATAAAGTCGCGGTCGTGACTGATAAGGATTAATGTGCCTTGATAAGATTTAATCCAACCTTCTAGCCAGTACATGGTGTCTAAATCTAAGTGGTTGGTGGGTTCATCGAGCAGTAATAAATCGGAACGACACAACAGTGCCTGGGCTAAGTTAAGGCGCATACGCCAGCCACCCGAGAAGCTTTTTACGGGGTTACTTTGTTCTGCTTCACCAAAGCCTAAACCGGCAAGCAATGCTCCAGCGCGTGCGCGAATGGCATAACCACCAATGGCATCAATTTTACCGTGGATAAGGGCAATGGCATTGCCGTCATTGTCATGTTGAGCCTGGTTTAGTTGGTTTTCGAGTTGGCGAAATTCAACATCGCCATCGAGCACGTATTCCAGTGCTGATACGTCAAGCGCTGGCGTTTCCTGGGCTACGGTGGCAATTTGCCAACCGGCAGGCAAACTAAAGTCGCCTTTATCAAGATGTAAGTGGCCCAATATTAGTGCAAGCAATGATGATTTACCGGTACCGTTAGCGCCTACGAGTCCGACTTTATGGCCAGGGTAGATAGTGAGTGAGGTTTCATCGAGAAGGGTTTTACTGCCGCGAACTAATTGAGCTTGGCTAATGTTGATCATTAATTACAACTTGATTGCTTAACAATAGAATAATGGTGTAGATGATATCGCATCTGCAATTTATTTCCCACAATCACGGGACTCATGTGGGTGAATAAGGCAAAATAGACGTATATATTTAAAAGGTATTTATTAAGAGAACATCATGACTAAAATCAAAAAACGCTTTGTTGCTGGCGCTAAATGCCCTAAATGTGGTGCGAAAGACAGCATTTTGTTATTCAAAGAAAATGGTATCGAAACCGTTGAATGTACTGATTGTGATTACCGTGCATTACAAACGGATATCGAAGTGCCTAAAAAGGCCAGTGGCAGTATGATTGGGGTGTTTAAGCCAGATTAATGGGGCGCTAAGCTTCTAAACTTAATTGCTCATGTATTCATCAGGGGGAGTTTCAGCTGATATTTTCATTTTATGCTGATTCAACACCCTGATGACATTAATGTTATTTTTGGTAAGCTCGTTAAAACGATCGGTGATTTCTTGTAACTCTAAGCCATAGCTCGGGTCGTCTTTTGGCTTGGTTTGCCAATAACGTTTACGGTCTAGCTTTTGAATTTCGCTGGCTCGAAGGATCTCAAAATAGCTGTTTTCTTGTTTAAGACGATAGATTTCTCCGTCTAACAACTGTAAAAGTTTTTCTTTGGAAATGGTTTGTTTGTTTAATAACGCTTTAAGCGGATCTTCTTTTAACTCACGCTTGTCCGAGTCGACTTCGGTAGTAATACCAAGTTGATATTCAATTTTATGTTGGCGAAATTCTTGCGGGCAAACGGTTTGGCTGAACACGACTTTTTCGTCTTTCATGCATTTGTAAATAGTATTAGCCTGAGCCCCAAAAGCGCTCAATGCAAACAACATGAATAACAGTCTTTTTGCCATGCGGCCACACGTCCTTTTGCGATACTAGTTTGATTTAATTCACTCATTTAACACTACAGATGTTAAGTAATTGACCACAGTGCTTGGTCGTACATCACATTATCTAGTCGTCATGTTAAGTGGCAATAACGGCTCGTTTAGCTACACGTTAACAACCTATTGTTAAGATTGTGATAACAATATATTTGATTGAGCAGATTATCATAGTTTTACCGTACTCAAGTAAGACATTCGCCATTCTCGCTACCGGATATTCACTATAGTTGCACCATATTTGCTCAATTGTACAAGGCTTGCCCTTTTATGGGGGCATAGCACTGATTAAATATGGGTCAAGTTTATCGATAAAACCAGTTTTTTGACAATCAAATTTTACTGATAAGAACAATCTTTGTTTTTTATTTTATTAACTTAGCAAAAAATTAAATGATTGTTCCCATGATTGTTATACGGGGTGACGGGAAAATGACGCGTTATCAATCAAACGTGCTTTGCCTAAGTAAGCCGCCGCAATAACAACAAGCTGGTTATCGTCAGCGGTTGCTTGACGTAACGTATCGGCATTTCTCAGTTCAAAGTAATCAGGCGTAAAGCCTGCAGTTATTAATTGTTGCACAGCTTGCTCAATAGCATGTTGCGGGGATTTGTTGTGCTGAACGGCATGAATAACACTGTCTATTGCGCGTTTTAATGCTGCTGCGTTGTTTTTTTCATCTGCGGTTAAATAGCCATTACGTGAACTCATTGCCAAGCCTGATGCTTCGCGAATGGTTTCAATACCAATCACCTCGATTGGCATTGATAAATCGTCAACCATGGTTTTAATGATCATTAATTGTTGAAAGTCTTTACGACCAAATAATGCCATGTCCGGCTGAACAATATTAAATAGTTTAGCGACAATAGTGGCCACACCACGAAAATGCCCAGGGCGACTTGCGCCACATAATTCATCACCAATATGGGGTACTTCAATAAAGGTTTGCTGCGCTAAACCTTTAGGGTAAATAATCTCTGGTGTTGGTGTAAATAACAGTTCCGCGCCAGCGCTTTCCAGCTTTTCGCTGTCTTGAGCTAATGTACGTGGATATCCGTCTAGATCTTCTTTAGGACCAAATTGCATTGGGTTGACAAAAATAGACACCACCACGTGATCAGCACGGCTTTTCGCTTCATTAACTAAGGTAATATGACCTTGGTGTAAGTTACCCATGGTAGGCACAAAAGCAACGGTTTCGCCTTTTGCACGCCAAGTCTTTACTTGTTCACGGATCGTTGAAATGACAGCGGTGGTTATCATGTTATTGTCGAACCTTACTCAAAAATGGTTTATGAGTGCTGCTTGGTAAAATAACATCGCAGCACTAACAGTTAGTTAAATGTATGTTCTTCTGCTGGGAAGGTTCCGTCAGCTACTTCGTCAATATACGCTCTAATTGCTGAGCGAATTTCGCCTGTTTGCTTGAGGTAGTTTTTAGAAAAACGGGGAATATAACCGCTCGAAATACCTAATACATCATGCATGACCAAAATTTGACCGTCGGTGTCGGCGCCTGCGCCAATACCAATAACTGGAATGGTAAGTGCTTCAGTAATGGCTTTAGCCAATTGTGGTGGAATGCATTCAACCACGAGCAACTGCGCTCCCGCGGCTTGTAATGCTTTGGCTTCGTCAAGAATTCGCTGGGCATTTTCAGCATCACGACCTTGCACTTTAAAACCACCAAATACATTGACTGACTGAGGGGTTAAGCCTAAGTGAGCACAAACTGGGATGCCACGTTCTGTTAGCATTTTCACGCTTTCAAGTAACCAATGTCCACCTTCTACTTTAACCATGCTGGCACCCGCTTGCATGAGTATTGCGGCGTTTGTCATTGTTTGTTCTGGTGTGCTGTAGCTCATAAATGGCATATCGGCGATCAATAACGCACGAGCAATACCGCGTTTAACACAAGCAGTGTGATAAGCGATATCTGCAATTGTCACGGGTAAAGTGTCGCCATGCCCTTGCAATACCATGCCCAGAGAGTCGCCAACAAGCAATACATCAACACCTTCGCTGTCAAATGCACCTGCAAAACTGGCGTCATAGGCGGTAAGTGCAGTGAATTTTTTGCCTTCTTTTTTGAACTTGATTAGGGTCGAACTGGTGACTTTTGACATAGTAGACTCTTAAAAAAATTAAAATACTAAAAGCTGAGCTTAATGTGCTGCCGATTAAGATCAACTTTACTCGATAAGCTTTTGCAATTCATCGCGCATAGTCACACTAATTAGGCTTTCAAGGCTGGTATTACAGGGCAGTGTGAGGGTTGGCGCAATGTCTGCTAACGGTATTAACACAAAGCTACGTTGTTTCATGCCGTAATGTGGCACAGTGAGTCGTGGCAATGATATTTGCTGTTGGCCGTAAAGGAGTATGTCTAAATCTAGGGTACGAGGCCCCCAATGTTGCAGTCTTACTCGGCCCTGCTGTTGCTCAATGCCTTGCAAAGCATCAAGTAACTCAATGGGGGTTAATGCTGTTTCAAAGCCCGCTACGGCGTTAACGTAGTCAGGCTGTAACACTTCACCCATGGGTTTAGAGGCGTAATAACCAGACACACGCAATGAATCGCCAATGGCTAGTGCACCTAGTGCACTAACTGCATCGTCGAGTTGCAGTGTCGGATTAGCTAGGTTTGCCCCCAGAGCCACATACACTTGAATTGCCACTGTAATTACTCAGCTGTCGGATTAGCTTTAGCAGCAGGTTTACGGCGACGCTTGCGCTGCGGCGCATTTCGGTTACGACTGCTACCACTTTTACTGCCACTTTTGGCTATTTCGCTACGTTCAGTTTCATCTGCTTCAACAAAGCTTTTCCACCAATCAGCAATTTTAGCAATATTACCTGATTCAACTTCACCACGAAGCAGCAATAAATCGTAACCGGCTCTAAACTTAGGGTTCTCTAACATTTTAAATGCTCGAGTCCCTTGGCTACGCTCTAAACGAAGCTGCAGTTGCCAAATATCTTTGGCTGGGGTGCTAAATCGACGTGGAAGACTAATAGTACGACATTGTTGTTCCATCACATCGCCCATCGCGGCAACGTGAGCGTCGTAATGAGTTAGCCCACTTTCGATAGCAATATCATCGGCACGCTGTTTAAGCGGGTACCATAATATTGCCGCATAGAAAAATGCTGGGGTAACAGGCTTGTCTTGGCTAACGCGTAAGTCGGTACTGTTCATCACAGCTTGCAACATTTTAGCGGCATGACCTTTAGGCGATTCGCTAATTAATGCGCTCACTTGCGGAAATAACGGCGCAAACAAACCAAAACTTTGCATCATGTGATAATTGGCTTCAGCTTTGCCTGCAAAGAATAGCTTTAACACTTCTTCATACATGCGGGCTGCTGGAATATCGCTTAACAAAGGGGCTAAGGCTTCTATTGGCGCGGCTGTAGTGGCATCGATTTGCATGTCTAACTTAGTGGCAAAACGAACGGCACGTAGCATACGCACAGGATCTTCACGGTAACGTGTATCTGGATCGCCAATTAACTTAATAGTGCGGTTATTAAGATCGTTAATACCGCCGCCATAGCTGCGAATAGAGTAGTCGCTGATATCATAATAAAGCGCATTGATGGTGAAATCGCGGCGCTCGGCGTCTTCGTCAATCTCGCCATATACGTTGTCACGTAACAAACGGCCTTCAGCATTTGATTTTGATATTTTATCGTCGGTTTCACCGTGGTGACCGCGAAATGTTGCCACTTCAATGACGTCACGACCAAACACAATATGTGCCAGTCTAAAACGACGGCCAACTAAACGACAATTGCGAAATAACTTCTTAATGTCTTCTGGAGTCGCATTGGTGACAACGTCAAAATCTTTGGGTTGTAAACCAAGTAAAATATCGCGTACGCCGCCGCCAACTAAGTAAGCTTTGTAGCCAGACTTATTCAGACGATAAAGCACTTTTAGTGCATTTTCACTAATTTGGCGACGTGAGATTGAATGACCATCTCTGGAGATGATATCCAGACGTAAGCCATCTTCTTGAATGGGCTCTTCAAGGACTGGAGCTACTTTGTTGTCTTCAAATAGCTGTTTACAGAATTGGCTAATACGGCGAAAAATAATACACCTCGTAATACTTGAATAAATTGATTAAAAATCTGGCGGGTATAATACATTAAATGTTGATAAATGAGTATATGTGCTAAGCGGCTAAAAGCCCTTAATCCACAACCACGACTGCATTTATGAACTCTGTATCGACTATGTTGCCAGGTTTGTTGCTGCTAATACGATTTCTTTGTGTTTTGGGATCCGATCTAAGCAAAATTGTGCCACTGCCTGTTGCAGCATCACTTCGACCGAATCGATATCGACACTCGCTTGACCCAAAAATGCTAATGCAGCATTAATGCTGGCTTGAGGACGTTGAGTGTCAATCGCCGGAGCATGATTTTGCTTTGATAACTTAAAGCCTTTTTCGGCACAGGCTAATGGCAAATGCAGCCAGTTAGGTGTGCTTAGGCCTAGTTGCAAGAATAAACTGATTTGTCGGCAGCTCGCTTCGAGTAAATCACAGCCTCGAACAACCTCTGTAATACCTTGATAAGCGTCATCTAACACTACGGCAAGTTGATAAGCATATAAACCGTCACTGCGTTTAATCATAAAGTCTTCGGCAGCAAAGTGGCTATCGACGCTTACCTTGCCTTGAAGTAAGTCGGTAAAATTATCGACTTTTTCCTGATTGCGGATCCGAATTGCACCTTGAGATAACCTTGGTTGGCATTTTCCGCATCGGCCGTCGTATAGCCCACCACTGGCTTGAATAATTTTGCGAGTGCATTGGCAAAAATAGGCTTTATCGTGGCTAATTAACTGATCAATTTGTTGTTGATAGGCGTCATAACGTTGATGTTGATATAACGCAGTGCCATGCCAATGTAAGCCATAGGCATCAAGTGTGCGCAGAATATCATCGCTGGCACCGGCAACTTCACGTGGGGGATCAATATCTTCAATGCGGACGAGCCATTGGCCTTGCTGGCTGTGGGCGCGAAGGTAACTGCCTAGGGCAGCAATAAGCGAACCAAAGTGTAAAGGTCCTGAAGGGGATGGCGCAAATCGGCCGATATATTGAGTAGTGCTCATAGCGGTGAATTTTTTAGTCGCTAAGTTACATAGACGACACCAACTTATCATGGCACGTGACTATGTTATTTATTTTTAGATTTTAGAAAACAAAAAGGCGAGATAATCTCGCCCTTATGAATAACGGGTTAACCCGCCATCTGTTTTTCTTTAATCTCTGCTAGCGTCTTACAGTCGATACATTGATCGGCTGTTGGACGAGCTTCAAGACGACGGATGCCGATTTCGACACCACAAGAATCACAGAAACCGAAATCATCTTCTTCAATTTTCTGTAATGTCTTTTCAATCTTCTTGATCAGTTTACGTTCTCTATCACGAGCACGTAATTCTAAGCTGAATTCTTCTTCTTGGGCTGCACGGTCTACAGGATCAGGAAAGTTAGCAGCTTCATCTTGCATGTGAGTTAACGTACGGTCGACTTCTTCACGCAATTGGTTACGCCATGCTTCGAGGATCCGTTTAAAGTGACCTCGTTGCTTGCTATTCATATACTCTTCACCAGCTGACTCCTGGTAAGGATCTACACCAGCAATAGCGAGTACGCCAAGTTTTTTAGTGCCTTCAGGCATAACGCATCTCCTGTAATCTCTTGCGTTTTAAGGGCGTCTTAAATTTACGGCCGCTGTGTCTTATTTTTACGGCCGCTATCTATACCAGAAACTCTATAGCTAGGCAAATTTTTTACGTAGTATTTCAGTGTTTTTTTATCTAAAGCATCACTTTACAGGGTTCGACTATTTGGCTTCCCTGTGCGGTAAGTGCTGTTTTATAGGCTAACACTTCAACACCCTTAACAACGGCTTGTTCAAGTAAGTCTGCGTATTGTGGGTCGATATGTCGCGCGGGTTTTACGGTCGATATGCCACTGTGCTGCACCACAAACAATAATACCGCTCGGTGGCCCATGGTGACCATTTGGATAAGTTCGCGTAGATGCTTTTGTCCCCGCGTTGTGACGGCATCTGGAAAGTAGCCCACTTGGTCTTCTAGCAAGGTACAACTTTTCACTTCAATATAGCACTCTGGGCGGTTTTGGCTAGTGAGCAAGATATCGATTCTGCTATTTTCATGACCATATTTTACTTCGCGCTTTAGGGTGTCATATCCTTGAAGCTCAGTAATAACCTGTTGGTTAATTGCTTCTTCAGCTAATGCATTGGCGCGACCAGTATTGATGCCAATAAAATGTTGTTGATCTGTTTGCATAATCTCCCAAGTATGGGGATATTTTCGTTTAGGGTTATCTGAGGTTGAAAACCAAACAGGCTCTCCTGGAAACAAACAGTTTTTCATTGAGCCAGTGTTAGGGCAATGAATAGTGATGACCTGTCCGTCGGGTAGGGCAACGTCGGCCAAAAAGCGTTTATAGCGTTTTAACAATACACCTGTTTCTAATTTTGGTTCAAATAGCATGTGTATAACTATGTCTTGGGTTGATTTACAACAATGTTAACAAATTTTAGCTTGGTTTATCGATTGTGTTTTGTCTACACTACTGCCATTAGCTCGTGTTTAGGCTAGGGTATTTGCGCCGCCTGGCGCACAACAAGGAATGACTATGGATATTATGACGGTAACGCTTACTAATGACGCACCAGCAGCGCATTGGGGCAAAGCAGATGTGACTTATCAAGGCGCGCAAACACTGATCCATTTATCTGGCAGCGATGAGCTGCGTCAGGTGCAAATGGCCGCGAGAAAAATACGTAATCAAGGCGTTAACGCTGTACAGCTTACTGGCGACTTATGGAATCTGCATTCTCAGTGGGCTTTTGCACAAGGTTTTGCCACTGCTAAAGCGGGTTATCAAGTGCTTTGGTGTGGCAGTGATGTAGATCAAGCGACCTTAACTCAGCGCGCTGAAGCGGCTCAATTTGCGCGTAAGTTAATTAATGATACCCCAGAAGATTTATCGCCAGTGGGATTAGCGACGCAAGCTGCAGCCTGGATAAAAAACATCGGTGGCGACAAGGTAAGTTTTACTATTGTTGAAGGCCAAGAGTTATTAGAAAAGAAATGGGTTGGTATTCATGCGGTCGGTCGCGGCAGTGAGCGTCCACCGGCATTGCTTGAGCTTGATTTTAATCCGCTTGCAGCAGATGCTCCGGTATCGGTTGCATTAGTGGGCAAAGGGATTACTTTTGACTCAGGCGGCTATAGCCTTAAGTCATCAGAAGGCATGTTGGCAATGAAATGCGACATGGGCGGGGCGGCAACAGTTACCGCGGCATTAGGCTTAGCGATGAAAGCGGGCTTAAATAAGCGTGTAAAACTGTTTTTATGTTGCGCAGAAAACCTGGTAAGCGGCCGTGCATTTAAATTAGGTGATATTTTAACTTATAAAAATGGCACCACAGTTGAAATCGTTAATACCGATGCTGAAGGTCGTTTAGTGTTAGCCGATGGTTTACAGGCCGCTTCTGACACTGGCGCGCCATTGATTATTGACGCAGCAACCTTAACAGGTGCAGCAGTTATGGCTGTGGGGTCAAATTACAATGCGATTTTCTCGCCACAAACTGCCACGCTACAACTTGCTCAAAAACGTGCAGCTGCAGTATCTGAAAATGTATGGCCACTGCCATTAGATCCATGGCACAAAGATATGTGCCCATCGGCTTATGCAGACACGGCAAACAGTCGTCCTGTTAAAGGTGGCGGCGCGGGTGGCGCATCTAATGCAGCTGGTTTCTTATGGCGCTTTGTGTCACCACAAGCTAATTGGTTACACGTTGACCTCGCTGGCGCATTTGAGTCTTCTGCTTCAGCATTATGGGCTGCAGGTGCAACTACTCATGGTGTACTCACAATTGCAGAGCTACTAAAAGACTAGCCTTCAAGCGATAACAAACTCAAAGACAGCCGCAGATAATGACGTTCATTATGTGCGGTTTTTTATTACTACAGTTGTCAAGATTTAAGGAATAAATCGTCGGTCATTAAGCAGCTTATGAGTAGGTTCACATTGTAATTTTGGTGTGCATCGCAATATGAGTAAATTCGTCATGTTAATATGGCAAATTAAGCTAACGTGTCGCGCATGTTGGTATTTACTTATGTACCAGTGGTTGCGTGTAGCGATAATACTTAAAGAGCTTGCGGTAATGCTAATGACTCTAACTATTGGTGATATATCATTTAGGTATAGCGCTTATTTGTTCAATAACGCTAGGCTAACTGGTCCGATCTACGAGACTTAAAAAGCCGCTTGTCATGTAAAAATCAAGCTGGAGATGCACTGAGTTACCGAAGAGGAAAGATGGCTCAAACCCATGCAGTAGCGCTGATATTTGATTTCTTTTGTGTCTTCTCTAAATCAAATTCAACAAGTCATTGCTGCAAATAGCGAGTATGCATTCACTAACCCTTAATTAGTAATGAGTTGAATCCCAAAGCCTAATAGATTATTAATACAGCATGATATAAACAAATATCGTTAATTGTGAGTGACTAAACTACACTTAGATTAGTGTTAATGACAAACTTAACGATAAAATAGCGCATATTTTTATCCCTAAGCAAATTGAATTGCAAACCTTGATTGAGTTGATGAATGGCAGATAGCACCCAACAACTATTGAAAAGTGTGTTCACAAATGGACCTATTGAAGGGAATAATACCTCGGTGTTAGATCTGCTCAATCGGGCGCTTCAGCTTGTCTGTAACAGACTCGATTGCAGTGCTGCATTCATACTAACTAGCCAATATGACAATGTGTTTGCGCCCGACAGTGACATCATCGACACCACAGAACTACAATGTGTTAGTCATTTTACCGCTTCACCCGAGGCACAATTATTATTTAATCAAGGCATCAATAGCCATCAAGTCCTGTGTGATTCTTTATTGGAAAATACCCAATCCATCCTTTACAACGCATCGCAAGACAATATCGCTCTGCTTGAAGATAAACCCTATCTGTCGTCGTTATTACACACCTTTACATCACTCAATATCGACTGCAAACATTTTGCTCTCAGCCCTGTATTGCGTGTGGGTAATGTTAAAGTGATATTGGGTGCTCTGTGCGTCACTGAGCTTAAATCGGTAGCCGATGATCAACCCGATCCTTGCGCGTTTGTGGCTAAATTACTTGATGATACCGCCTATCAATTAGCGTCGGCACTAGAATTACGCCGTTTAGCGGTGGTGCTCGATAATAAAGATAAACAATATCAAGAGTTGTTCCAGTTATTGCCAATGGCCTGCGCCCTGATTGATTTACACAATAATGTCGTGTTGCAAAATGATATTTGGCAAAGTATTTTGCCTATAAGGCTGGGGGATAATCTATTTCATATCGTGCGCGATGAAGACCACCCGCTGCTTAACGATACCTTACACATAGTCCGCGAAGGCATTTTACGTCAGGCCTGGTGCGAAATCCCTTTACGTAACGGGGTCAAAAGTCACTGGTATAAATTCAGTTTTTGTCATGCGTTAAACCGCCAGCAACAATTATTACTGATGGTTGAAGATGTGACCGAGCGTTACCGTTTGGCTGATGAACTGTCTTTTCATTCAAATTATGATGTTTTAACGGGCTTACCCAATCGAGTGCAGTTTGAAAACATGCTCGAAGAACTGTTAAAAGATGAAGACCATGTTCCGGCCTGCATTGCGTTTCTCGATCTCGATCAATTTCAGGTGGTTAACGATCTTAGCGGCCATCAAGCAGGTGACCAATTACTGCAACAAGTCGCTGTGCGCTTAAAGCAATTACTCCGCAAAGGCGATATTGTGGCGCGTTTAGGCGGCGATGAATTTGGCTTGTTAATGCATTATTCAGACAAGTCTTCGGCGCAGCAGGTTGCCAAACGAATTTGCCAACAATTGTTTGACCATGAGTTTGTGTGGAAAGGCATTAAACACAATATCAGCGCCAGTATTGGTATTGCTCAAGTTGACTATGCTGACACCGACATTTATGGGGTAATGAGCAAAGCCGATGCAGCGTGTCAGTTAGCAAAAGAAGATGGCCGTAATCGTTGGCATTTTTATAATCCAGACGATCCGCAAATGCACATTATGTATAACCAAATGTTAGCGTCTGTCGACATTGCCGGTGCATTGGCGCTGAATCAATTTGAATTGTTTTACCAACTCATTGAACCCCTCGATAAGCAAGAAAGCGGCATACACATGGAAATCTTGCTGCGCATGGTTCAAAGTGATGGTACTTATGTGTCACCTGGGGTCTTTTTACCTGCCGCAGAACGTTATAATTTGGCGCCGCGAGTAGACCGCTGGGTGATAGATAATCTGTTAAAATGGGGTGGCGAAAACCTCAATATTTGGCAGCAACTGTCGATGGTGTCGGTTAACTTATCGGCCATGTCATTAGCCGACCAAAAGTTTATGAGTTGGCTTGAGATGCGCCTGATGGTTGAGCCTGAGTTGGTTGATAAATTGTGTTTCGAAATTACTGAAACCGCCGCCGTTAGCCAGTTAGATCAAGCCACAGGACTCATCGATTTACTGAAACCTTTTGGCTGTAAATTGGCCCTAGATGATTTTGGTTCTGGTTTTTCCAGTTTTGCCTATTTAAAATGTCTTAATGTTGATTACGTAAAAATTGATGGGCAGTTTGTGGTGAATTTATGCAGCAATCGCAGCGACAAAGCCATTGTGTCAGCGATTTGCCAATTGGGTAAAGACATGAACTTTGAAGTGATCGCCGAGTTTGTTGAAAACACTGACATTGGGGAATATCTGAGAAATATCGGTGTCGATTATGCTCAAGGTTACGCCATTAATAAACCGACTCGTCTCGCCGAACTCGACAGTGGTCTTCGTACCCCTTGGTTAACAGATGCGACGAGTATTATCACTGAAGAAGAGAGAAAGGCATTAGAGATCTAGCGCTCGAAACCTATGTGTATGTGCGCGGTATTAGTATAAAATACTGCGTAAAATCACAGCCATAGTACATGCCGTTGACCATATCTGACACCGCTAAGCCTGACACATCATTAACCACCCAGCAGGCGGGTTCTGCCACATTGCCTATTCATGCTGTCTTAAATGATATTCGCAGCGCGCTCAATAACCACTCACAGCTTATTCTAGAAGCGCCTACCGGTGCGGGTAAATCAACTGCATTGCCATTAGCCATGTTAGCGTGGCCCGAAATCAGTGGCAAAATACTCATGCTTGAACCAAGAAGAGTGGCTGCACGTAACGTGGCGCAATTTATTGCTAAGCAATTAGGACAACCGGTTGGGCAGGATGTGGGGCATCGGGTTCGTGGCGACACGAAAGTGAGCAAACATACCCGGCTCGAAATTGTCACCGAAGGCATTTTAACCCGCATGATCCAACACGACCCTGAGCTTACCGGGGTTGCTGTGATTATTTTTGATGAAATCCATGAGCGTCATTTACCCACAGATCTTGGCCTGGCCCTTGCGCTTGAAGTGCAGCAATCCCTACGAGATGACTTAACCATTATTGCCATGTCTGCCACCTTATCTGGCTTACCTTTGGCAGAATTAATGCCTACTGCACAGCAAATTAGCAGTGAAGGGCGTAGCTTTGAGGTACAACATCAATATCAACCTTGTCCGGCGCAGCAACCATGGTTAATGCATATGGCAAGGGTGATTAACGACACTGTGAATGATGCCAGCTTAGCTGAATATCAACTCGGCAGTGTGTTAGCATTTTTACCCGGTAAAGGGGAGATCAACAAACTGGCGCGCTTGCTTCGCGAACGTTTAGATCCCACATGGCTAATTTGCCCTTTGTATGGTGACTTAAGCCCAGCAGAGCAAGATCGCGCGATTGGGTTGACCGAACCGGGGAAACGCAAAATCGTTTTAGCCACTAACGTAGCTGAGTCGAGTCTCACCATCGAAGGCATCACGATGGTTATCGACAGTGGTTATCGCCGCGAAGCCAGCTTTAATCCTAAAACCGGTGTGACGCGTTTAGGGCTTAAGCGCATTAGCCAAGCATCGGCCGTGCAGCGAAGTGGTCGTGCAGGGCGTTTAGCGCCGGGTTATTGTGTGCGTTTATGGAGTCAAGAAGAGCATGGCCGCTTGCGTAAAGTCGATGAGCCCGAAATTAGCCAAAGCGAACTCACCTCAATGGTATTAGATTGTGCTAGTTGGGGAGCCAAGGCGCTCAACGAATTAGCGCTACTGACCGCACCGCCAGTTATCCATGAGCAAGTGGCATGGCAGCTATTGCAACAGCTTGCGTTAACAGATCCCCAACGAAAATTAACACCATTGGGCCATGAGGCTTATGCCTTAGGCTGCCATCCTCGTTTGGCTCACATGTTACTTAAAGCCAAACACATTGCCAGTGAACAATCTCAGCCGCAGTTGTGTGTGTTGGCTTGTGTGCTAGCGGGTATTATTGAAGCGCGCGGCTTACCCAAAAAAGGCGCAGATATTTACCATTACCTTGTCGAAGCCCAACATGGGCAAATAAAACAACAAGTACGCCAATGGCAGCAATCTTTGGGCGTCTCAGGCCAAGTGCAAGACGCCATAAGCCATGCTTCAACTCGAGACATCAGTTATTTGTTAGCGCTTGCTTACCCCGACCGTATTGCTAAAGCACGTGGTCATGATGGGTTTTTATTGAGTAACGGTACCGGCGTGGTCATCGCTGCTGACGACAGCCTGGCACACGAATCTTGGTTAGTGATTGCTGACTTTCAAGAGAATCAAGGCCGCAATGCCGGCCAGGTGTATTTAGCCGCCCGATTTGATGAGCGTTTATTTGATGATGAACTCAGCGAGTTAGTCACTCGACAGATGCAAGGCGGTTGGGATGAGGCAAAAGGGCGGTTTTTTGCCGAAAAACACACTAAAGTCGGCCAGATTATTATTAAAACAGAAACCGGTATAGCACCACAAAGAGCCCAAATTACCGCAGCCCTGTTAGAACAAGTTCGTGTCAAAGGGTTAACAATCCTTAATCGCGAAGAGACCTTAATCCAGTTACAATACCGAGTCGAATTGGCGCGATATTATGCCCCACAACATGACTGGCCTTGCTTAACGGACGCGCATTTACTGGCCACCTTGTCTGATTGGCTAGGGCCGTACATTGAACAGGTTAATTCACTGACAGCGTTGGCTAAAATTGATGCCTATGGCTTAGTGAAAAACCGCTTAAGTTGGCAGCAGCAAACCTTGCTCGATCAGTTAGTGCCCACTCACTGGCCAATGGCAACAGGCACGCGGGCACCAATAAGGTATCAAATGCCACTCGATGCAGAAGGGCATTTTTATCATAATGATGAGCAGCAAGGCCGAGCATTATTAAGTGTGCGTTTACAAGAGGCGTTGGGTTTAGCGCAAAGTCCCAACATTTTGCATGGCAAAATGACGGTGACCATGGAGTTATTGTCTCCAGCACAGCGTCCATTAGCCGTGACCGCAGACTTAGCCAGTTTTTGGCAAGGACCTTATGTTGACGTAAAAAAAGAAATGCGTGGCCGCTATCCTCGACATTTATGGCCAGACGACCCTGTGAACACTGTCGCCACCAAATTTACTAAAAAGAAAACGCCAGGTTTATAAGCCCGTTGCTTGTAAACTCATCGCTTATAAAATAAGACGCATCGGTTACCGTGCAAAATTAGATGAATAATTGATTTATGACAAAAAAAACAGCCAAGAAACCCCGCGCTAAAAAAGCCACCACATCATGGTGGCGTTCGCTCTGGTCGTTAACATGGAAACTCGCTATTGTCGGGTTAGCCGTAGTGACATTTTATGCGATCTATTTAGATCAAATTATTGCGCAAAAGTTTGAAGGGCAAAAGTGGCATCTACCTGCACAAATGTTCAGTCGCTCAATGGCGTTGTACCCAGGTGCAGCGGTTAACCACCCGCAATTAATGGCCGAATTGAAGCTATTAGGTTATCGCAAAGTGGCAGATCCTCGTCAAGTTGGAGAGTTCTCAGCATCTAGCACTCGCATTGAATTATGGCGTCGCCCGTTTTTACACCCTGAGGGCAATCAAGTCGAACAGCGAGTGATGATAAGTTTCGACTCAAACGGCGTCAGCTCAGTTAAGCGCATGTCTGATAAACGTGAGTTAGCAGTATTTCATTTAGAGCCTGTGCTGCTTGATCGCATTATTGCGGGCGACGGTGAAGACCGATTATTTGTACGCACGCCAGAAATGCCTGCGAGTATTGTCGATGCCCTTATTTTAGTTGAAGACCGCAGCTTTTATGATCACTACGGGGTTAATCCGTTGGCGATTGCTCGTGCAGCGTTAGTGAATATTAGTGCAGGACGCACGGTTCAAGGTGGTTCTACCCTAACGCAACAGTTAGCCAAAAATTTCTTTTTAAGCAGTGAGCGCTCTATTGTTCGCAAAGTGCGTGAAGCATTAATGGCGCTGATTATTGATTTTAGGTACAGCAAAGATGAGATTTTAGAAGCGTACCTGAATGAAGTGTATATGGGCCAAGATAAGGCCCGTGGTGTACACGGCATGGGGCTTGCCTCGCAGTTTTATTTTGGTCGTCCAGTGGGTGAGTTAACTGTGTCGCAGCAAGCATTTTTGGTGGCTGTGATCAAAGGGCCGTCTTACTACAACCCTTGGCGTTATCCAGAGCGTGCTCAGGAGCGTCGTGATTTGGTACTGCGCCTATTAATGGAAAATGACAAATTGACTGTTGCGCAATATAAGGCTGCAGCGGAGTCACCGCTGGGCTTACGCAGTTCGCAAAAATCAGTACATCAAAAACTACCGGCATTTTTTGCTGTGGTAAAACAAGAATTACGTGAGCGTTACGGTGATTCGCTGTTGCAGCAATCTGGGGTTAAAGTGTACACCACGCTTGATCCTATGGCGCAAGAGGCTGCCGAAAAAGCAGTGTCATCCACCCTGGCATCATTAGATAAGCGCGCTAAAAATATTCAAGTAGGTATGGTTGTCACCGACAAATATACCGGCGGGATTGCGGCGATGGTTGGCGACAAAGTCCCTAGTTATGAAGGTTTTAACCGCGCAGTTGAAATTCGCCGTCCTATAGGGTCGTTAATTAAACCTTTTGTCTATGCTAGTGCATTAAATCAAAGTGATAAGTTTTCGTTGGCTACGCCGATTGACGATAAACCCATTACTTTGAAAAATGAGCAAGGCAAAACTTGGTCACCTAAAAACTTCGACAAAAAGTTTAGCGGCCAAGTGCCATTATTGACCGCGATTAAAGACTCAATGAACGTACCAACAGTGAATGTCGGGTTAGCAGTGGGTGTTGATAATGTGGTGTCTACCTTGCAAAAGTCGGGATGGGAAGAGTCTGTGTCACCATACCCTTCAGTGTTATTAGGCGCCGTGAATGGCTCACCATTAATGGTAGCACAGGTTTATCAAACCTTGGCTGACGAAGGTCGCTATCGTAAGTTAACGTCGATTACCGCTGTGTTAGACAGTCAAAACCAGGCATTAGAAGTTAGCCGGGCACCAAGTTCGCAAGCCATTGCGCCAGCTACCGACTATTTAGTGCAATATGCAATGAATCATGTCGTGCGTTCTGGTACGGCTAAGCGTTTAGGCGCTGCATTCCCCGGGGTACGTTTAGCGGGTAAAACCGGTACCAGTAATGACAGTCGAGATTCTTGGTTTGCAGGCTTTGATGAGCGAAACGTTGCAGCCATTTGGGTTGGTCAAGATGACAACAGCAAAACAGGCTTATATGGTAGTAGCGGCGCAATGGCGGTGTATCAGGCGTTCTTACAGCAACGTCCTCCGCTGAGTTTGCGAATGATCCCAGTCAATGGGGTGATTAATGGCTACTTTGATCGTACAACCGGTATGGCTAAGCAAGGCAACTGTGACAATATTATTGGTTTGCCTGCATTAGAGGCCAGCTACCGCCCGGCAGAAAATTGCGGTGAACCATTATCCTGGTGGCAAAAGCTGGTGGGCGGTTAATTTTCGTCTTAATTAACTTACGTCTCAATTAACTTACGTCTTAGTTAATTGATGTCTTATACCATTGCGCGTTAGTAAATGATCTCTCAGCGAGAATTTAAAAGGGCTTAAACAAGGCGAATGACTGAATGAATAGTTGTTCTCTTTCGAAGTCATGCAACGCAGTGTAAGCCCTTTTAAAACTCGCCTGAAAGGAATGCCCCAGCCGCTTTTGCTTTGTGTTCTCGCTATTTGAAAGGGAACCATTACTACATAGCGACGCCTTAATCAAAAACCGCTGGATGCATTCTGAGTGGTCACTTATTAATGCGCAATGGTATTATTAGTCGAACATAATCAAAAGCCCAAGTTCATATGAATTTGGGCTTTTTTGTCTGTCATGAACAGATGGATTAAACGGTGTGCGATTACGCTATCGTTAATGCTTATCGAGCTGCTGTCTGAGCTTGGTGATTTCTTCGAGCATTTGTTGTTGATTCTGTTCCATCTGCAATTGATTTTGTTGCATCTGTTCTAGTGCGGCTTCGAGTTTACTGTTGATCTGTTCTTTATGCGCTTCCTTTGCTTCTTGTTCTTCTTGGCGTTCATTTTCATCAGGTGCGACAAACACCGATGCCATATAACCTGAAATTACCCCAAAAAAGCTCACACCACTGACAATCACTAATCCACCAATCACATGGCCTATGGTACTCACCGGATAAAAGTCGCCATAGCCGACCGTGGATATGGTCACTAATGCCCACCAAATGGCTTGTTCTGCGGTTTGAATATTGGCATTAGACTCGGCGCTTTCTACTAATAATATCAATACCGAAGCGGTAGCTAGAATTAATACCATCGCCACAAGTAAGCTGGCTAACGTCGCTTGTTTGCGTTGACGAAGCAGGGGGATCAATAACGAGCGACTCATGCGGATTAAACGGATGACACGCAGAATTTGAAATATTCGCGCAAAACGCAGCGCTTCAATGGCCGGAATACTGGCGACAAAATCAATCCAGTGGTGGCGTATATAGTAGATTTTATTACGCGCCTTGTATAAGCCATGAAAAAACTTACTCAAGAAAATCATACAAATACTACTGTCGATATACAGCAACACTTTATTAGTTTCAGCATCTAAACGGCCAAAAGTAATGGTCAATACAATGACCACAGACACCAATGACAGCACCATCATGGCTAGCTCAAATGGACTGGGACCATCGACGTTTTTCAGTGCCCAACGTTTAGATTCAAACATGAATGCCTGCTTTGATTCATTGTTATTAACTTATAAACGTTATCATAACAAAAAACGCACAAGACGTGAGCCTAGTGCGTTGTTTTTAAGCGACATAACCTATAACGGATATTACGTTGATGACTTTTTATCAACAAAGTGAACTAAATCATCGAGTACACGCTTTTTGATCTCTAATTGAGAGTCGCTGTCTAAACCGTACTTTTGCGCTAATAACACGTAGTCTTCACCGCTTAATGATACGGTTAAACGTGGACGTTTTGGACGCTTAGAAACCGATAATCCGAGGATAGTGCGTATTTGATCCGACGGACTTACGCCTTTATCTAAAGCGGCTTTGCGGATGGAGTATTGAAACTTTTCATCCAGATCAAAAGCCACTTGAGTGGCCTTTGCTGCTTGTTGGTTTTTAAGCCATTTATCGGGTAACGGTTTACCTGAGCTCATAAGAACGTCATCTCCTACTGATGTCAGCTTGCCGGCCAGTATTCTCTAATATCGGATAATGGGCGATATAAGGTCAACATCACTTCAGTGTCGCCGCCTTCATACACTTCAATATCAACGGCATGAGTGTCTTGATTGTTCACTAGGCTATAGCTTTCAAAGCCTTCGCCTTTTGCACCATTGTCATCTTGAGGTGGTGTTAAGCCACGGTAGTCTTGACGATGAAAATAACCAAATCCAGCAAACTCAACCTGATGATACTCTTCACTCAACCATTGACCAAACTCGGTTTCAAGTTCTGCTGACAGTGATTGGGTTGTCAGGAGCGCTTTACCGGGTTCTTCAAATATTTCAGCAAAAGCATCAAGGTCAAACATTTGTTCAACATCGGCACGATTGATTTTGATTGAAATACTGAGGTAAGACTCGTCTTCTTGAATATAAGACAAAAAGATTGCAGTGCCGCTATGGCCACGCAATAAGAATTCACAAAGCTGCGAGCGCTGATATTCATAAGTATGAATGGCTTCAACCTTTAGCTGTTGCCCGCGCAATTGTGCGGGCAAAGCAAAACTGTCATCAAGGGTTAACATATCACCCTTGAGCAGTTTGTTTGGGTGGTCAAGCTGGCGCTTCGGGGCTTCTTTTTTGCCAAAAAGGCCGCTAAGAAATCCCATACCAATTAACCCTTACGCGCTTTAATACGATCTAACACAGCGTTGGCATTTGACTTCTGCTCGCCAATACCGGCTTCTGCTAACTTCTTGTGCAGAGACTTGTCGCTGTTTTCTTCAGCTAGGGTTTCAGACGCTTTTAAGCGGTCATCAAACTGTTGCTGGCGCGCTTTAATACGCTCTAACGAGTCTTTAGCATTAAGCAGTTTTGAATTGCTAGACGCAAATGAGTCAGTAATGGTTGCTGTCGCTTTTTGTACGCTTTCAGTGGTTTTAACCATGGTTAATTGACGTTGATAATCAGACAATTGACGTTCGGTCTTTTTCACTAAATCTTTTAAACGTACAGCGTGTGAACTAAAGCTGTCGTTAGCGGTTTGCTGTTCAGACAATTCCTCGTCTAGCTGAGCAATTTTTTCAGCAATTTCGATAGCTAACGCTTCATTACCTTTGTCTAGCGCCTGGGTTACATAGCCTTCATGCTCTGCAACACTGCGTTTTAGACGATCAATTTCACGACTGGCTTGCATTTCTTTAGCCATCACGTCAGTTAGCTCACGTTTAGCTTTGGTTAAATGCTTTTCTGCATCACGAATTTCTTGTTCAAAAATACGTGTTGAGTTTGCGTCTACGATACTCTGGCCAACTTCTGTTGCACCACCACGAAACGCTGTAAGAATCTTGTTTAGAATGCCCATAATGTGGCTCCTTAGTTTAAAAATTCGACGAGTTCGTCGATAACTTCCAGACAGTTGTCTGATAGTACTGCTAATTCTTGTTCAATTTCAATCATGCTTGATTGCACTGACAATGCACCGTAAACCACGTACTTATCATCAATTTTTGCAAATGAAGATAATGGCATTGGAATGTTGAGCTCTAACATGGTCTCAAACATTTCAGCGCGGCGGGCCTGGTTTACTTCGTTTTCGCCCCATAAATAACTGATACACAATATTTGGTTGTCAGTTACTGATACAAACACCGGAATTTCTTCACGGCCAACAACATTAACTTGTAACACTTCAACATCACCATCAATCGGATAGCAGTCAAACTGAAAGCCGGTTTGGCTTTGGTCGCATAGTCCGTTTAGGTGACTCGCAATAGTATGGATGTTCATATTCGTCCTTAATTGACATATTATGTCTGTGAGTAAAGATAGCATCTGGACATAATATGTCAAGCGCTATCTGGTCCAATTAAAAAAGATTTATTAATTCGTTTTCTGACCAAGCCGTTAAGTGATAGTTATACAGCTGGAGTGAGCCTATTTCGTTCACTTTGATTTTGTCTATATCATCATAAAAATGCTTTGGGAATTCAAACGCACCATGAATAAGTCCTGATGTTAACCAGTCCTCAGGTACCGGGATTTGCTGTAAAACCGCTAATCGCTGCTGAGCATCTTTGCCTGTTTTAGTGGCAATACTCCAACCCCATTCGCCAAAACTGGGCACGTTATGATGGTATTGTTTAACGTTAAACCCTGCTGCGCTGAGCGTTTTACCCACTGAAATAAAAGCATTAGGCGCATGATAAGGCGAGGTTGATTGCACCGTAATCACACCATCTGCATTGAGTAATTCATTAAGCTTTTTGTAAAATAAGTCAGAATAGAGTTTGTTTAAATCAGGATGGCTAGGGTCTGGCAAATCAACAATGATGGCATCAAACATTTGGCCATTACGGATCAATTTATCGACGCCGTTAAAAGCGTCATCAACCATTAAGGTTAAACGAGGATCATTTAAGGCATCACCATTTAATGTCAGTAATGCATCACTTAAATGTTGCGGCATATCTGCAGGAGGCGATTGAAATAACGTTAATAGATCTTGGTCTAAATCCATCAGAGTAACGGCTTTGGGTTGCCATTTAAGCACTTGTTTAAGCCCAAGGCCGTCACCACCGCCAATAATTAATACATTGTCATGACGGGCACTGGCCGCCAGGGTTGGGTGCACTAAAAAGCTGTGATAAATATGCTCGTCGCTGCTAGAAAATTGCAGACGCCCATTAATGTATAAATTATAAACGGGAGGTAATCCGCCACCGCGCAAACGTTCTGTAAAGTTGAGCTGCTGGAACCGCGTGGCTTTGGCGTATACCACATGGTCTTTATACAGCAGGTTATTAAAGTGCTGTTCCCACGTAGGGCCTTTAATGGCCAATAAACCAATCACAACACTGGCAATAATGTGGCCTACAAGCAGGAGTTTCACGTGACGGATCTGTGCCCAAAAACGCCATATAAACGCAAGACCTGCCAGTAAGTTCACACTGGCCGTTAATGCCGCAGCCAGTTGAATATCAATCGCCAGCATAAACCCAACCCAAATAGCCGCACCAATACCTGCACCAATGTAATCGGCACCATATATGGTGCCGGCGTTATGCAGTAAGTGTGCTTCAGATAAGGATTGCCGTACTCGCGCAATTAATGGGATTTCCATACCAATCATTAACCCGAGTAATACGCCCCAAACGTAGGGTAAGTATTCGCTTAAGGTTTGTAAGCTGGCAATAAAGCCGCCATTAGGTAAATGATCAGGTGGTAAGCCAAGGGTATTGGCAATGGTGAGAGGTAATTGCTGACCAAAGCCGATAACAGCAGCTGTAATGATAATGGCAAAAGAGCCGCACATTGCCACCGTTAATTCGAGCATGGCAAAACCGGTAAAAGCACATTTGATTTTACGGGCAGCGAATGCACCAACACCCATCGACACAATCATTAAGCCAATCATGGTGTAAATGGCTGCTTCTAGCGCACCTAAGATGCGCCCTGCATAGTGTGATAATAGATATTCGTAAATAAGGCCGCATCCCGCTAGTGCAGCCATGATGCCCAGTAATAGGGCATCATCAAACCACGACACATTGCGGGATACTGGAGGGCTTTGCTCTTCGCCCCCTTGTGGTAATGCGTCGGGGCTAGATTCAAGCAAAGGGGTTGTCATAAATTACGCCATCAACGCCGTTAAAATAAGCGCAACAGCAATACTGATTGCCATTTCTACTGCGGCAATACCAATGTTGTGTTGCTTTTCAACTTCTTCAGCCAGGTTGATCCCCGCTAAAACCAGCTTTTTCACTAAGGCAATGAGTAAAGACAGTGCGACAAGCATAATTAACGAGAATACAAACCAACCGATAATGTTGGTTACGTAAGCCGTTGGCTGATAGATAATAAAATGACTGGCGGCATTAAAGCTTAATGCCATGGCAATCATGTACCCACTGTGACGCAGTGCTAAGGCTGTTTGCCCTTGTACTAATGCTTGTTGCATCGATGCGTTTTGATTACGTTTAGCATAACGACGCTCACGTAAACGGGTTAACAATACCAATATGAGTTGTGAGATTAAAAACGCACTGAAAATAGCGATGAAGGTATCGAGGGTGATGTCTTCTGCCCACATCAGCACAGCGCGAATAATAATCGCAGTGGCAATGGCTGCTGCGGCATCAACGATAGCAACAGAAACGTTACCTTTTAAAATCTCTGCATTTTTAGCAAATTCGTTTAACGCGATTTTGTCATGTAAAAAGCGACCTAGCTTAATCAGCACTAGACCAAACAAACCATAAGCCGACATGCCAATGGCTTCGGTTAGGTATGATGGTGCGGCTTCGCCGGTAATGGCACCCGTGAGTACAATGCCTAATGCGGCAACAGCACCGGCGGTGCTAATACCAAAAGCAAAATTATCACGCTCAGCCAATTCGGCGCTGCTGTTCACTTTGATGCTCCAACCCTGTAAGTAACGCATCAATGCCAGTAACACAATGGCGATACTTAAGTCGATTGCTAAGATGATCGCCAGTGGTTGAGTTAAGCCATATTCTTGAAAAAATGTCATGGGGAGTCCTTACCTATTTACCACGGCTAACACCGCGACTAGTGCGGCTGCTTGAGTTACGAAAACTGCTGTCTTTAGAATAATTCGAACGAAACTTACTGCTAGAGCTTGCCGTACGAGTCGTGCTACTGGGTTTTGGTGCGCTAGCGCTCTGACGCGACAAGGTTGTTGAGCCTGTGCGAGTTTTAGCATAAGGGCTATCAAAACGCTTACCTTGGCTGTCAAAACGCTTCTTCGTTTGTTCAAACGTTTTAGCTTGTGAGGTGGCTTGTTTTGGCGATGTGTAGCGATAACGGCCAACATCGTTGTAATAGCTGTAACCGCGACGATTTGACCAGCTGTCATAACCAATAGGGCGCGAAAAGTTTGAGAACATCGCATACATGCCGTACCAAGCCCAAATAGACATACCACTTGAGTTGTTTTGCCAGCTGCCATAAGCCGGGTTGCCAACAAGTTGGCTACCCGCACCGCTACCATCAGTACCATTGGCCAGTGCTTCAGCTTCACGGCTAATAGCATTGACTCGGGCTAATTGGCCTTTAGACATATCGGCAACCACGTTAACCGGATCAGATAACATGTCGTTATATAAGCTCGTGTCGGCGGCTTGATAAATATTTTGCGCCTCGGCCAACTGCTGATCTAGGTCGACAAAGTTTGCACTATTACCCAGATCTTTATAACGACGCGTTAGCGACTGGAACATAGGTCCGTCTGTGCCTGCATCTTTGGCAAGCTCATCAAGCAAAGGGGTGAGATCAGGCTGACGCTTGGCTAAAATACTGGTGTATTGCTTCAGTAGATTGGCATTGCGTAATTGATCGTCTTTAAGCGATGTAGCAAGTAACTCAAGACGTTGTTGCGTTAACTGCTGGTACTTAGCAATTTGCTCCGGTCTGTCGTCGCCGCAGGCGCTTAGGGCCAGTGCAACAATCATCACGGTTATCAATGTGAGTACACGGGGGAGGTGACCTACCATGTTTTCTCCAAAATGTAGATTTTTCATGTGCTAATTCAATATGACACAGGTTATAGTAATCTTGATGTCAATGATATTAATCTGCATCAATAGACTGATCATTAGATATAGCATTCACGACATAATATGTCCAACATTCATTTTCTTTAGGGATATTAATTGCCATGCAAAACCAAAGTAACAAGGTGTTATCTGCAGCGCTAGTGGAAACAGCAGATCGTTACTGGTTAAGACTTTGCGAAGTTTGGCCCGACGCTAAAACAGCATTGACTGCCGAGCAACAACAGGAATTAAAGTTAGTGTTTGGCCTAAGTGATTTTATTGCTGAGCAATTATGTCGTCATCCTGAATGGATCCCCAAGCTATTTGATGGACTATTAGAAGACGTTATACGCAGTCAGTTTGATGTCGAATTACATGCACTTTTAGAAGACATTACTCAAGAAGAACAAGCAAAATCTGTTTTACGACGTTATCGTAATCTGCAAATGGTACGGTTAGCGTGGCGCGACTTTGTAAACTACGCCGCAGTTGAAGCATCGTTACTTGATTTGTCTTCTCTCGCTGAAGCCTTGGTTATTGCAGGCCGCGATTGGGTCTATCAAGACATGTGCAAGCAATTTGGCACCCCAACAAGCGCTGAGGGTAAGCCGCAGCCGTTACTGATATTGGGCATGGGTAAGCTGGGTGGCCGTGAGCTTAATTTTTCATCCGACATCGATTTAATCTTTACCTTTCCTGAACATGGCGAGACGGTCGGCGGACGTCGTACCCAAGCTAATCAACAGTTTTTTATCAAAATGGGTCAGCGACTCGTTAACATACTTGATCAAGTCACCGTTGACGGTTTTGTATTTCGTGTCGATATGCGCCTGCGTCCTTATGGCGAAAGTGGGCCGTTAGTCGTCAGTTTTAGCGGTTTAGAAGATTATTACCAAGAGCAAGGGCGCGATTGGGAACGCTACGCCATGGTGAAGGCTCGTGTACTGGGGCCGTGGAGTGGTTATTGCGACGAACTGCATGATCTATTGCGCCCGTTTGTTTATCGACGTTATATCGATTTCTCTGCCATTGAATCATTACGTAAAATGAAGCAACTCATTGCCCAAGAAGTCAGACGCAGGCAATTAACCGACAACATTAAGCTGGGCGCTGGCGGGATCCGTGAAGTCGAGTTCGTGGTGCAAAGCTTTCAGTTAATCCGAGGCGGCCGCGAACCCGCGTTACGCCAACAAAGTTTATTCGGTGCTATCGA
Source organism: Shewanella sp. MF05913 (assembly GCF_059758095.1). Lineage (NCBI taxonomy): Bacteria > Pseudomonadati > Pseudomonadota > Gammaproteobacteria > Alteromonadales > Shewanellaceae > Shewanella > Shewanella sp. MF05913. The sequence goes on along the minus strand of NZ_JCAYNT010000002.1, from coordinate 396,711 downwards.
TACCTTATATAGCCTCGGGCAATTAGAGTATCTCGCAGTCGATGAGCTTAAACACAGTTATATTTTACTGCGCCGAGTGGAAAACTTATTACAAGCCATCGACGACAAGCAAACGCAAACCTTACCCAATAACGATCTTGATTGGCAACGATTGTGCGTAGCGCTCGATCTTGCCGATGAAGCGCAATTACGGCAACAAATTGCAGATGCGATGTCTACCATTCACGGCCATTTTAATGCCACTGTGGGTGGCAGTGATAATCAAGATTACAACGATCACTGGTCATCTTTGTTTTGGAATATTCAACAAGACGATGATGCCGCAACGTTATTGCAAGAGCAGCAAATCGAAGATGAAGCGCTTTGGCCAATGTTAAGTGATTGGCGTCAAACCGTGTCTAAACGCTCAATTGGCCCTCGTGGCCGTGAAACTTTAGACAAACTCATGCCAAAACTGCTTGAAGAGTTATTTAATCAATCTACCCCAAGCTTGGCATTTAAGCCTGTATCTAACGTACTGGATAAAATTTTAACCCGCACCACCTACCTTGAATTGTTATGTGAAAACCCAGGAGCAAGGCAGCAATTAGTGAGCTTATGTTGTGCCAGTCCTTGGATTGCACGAGAGCTGGCTAACTTCCCCATGTTGCTTGATGAGCTCATTGACCCATCGCAGCTATACGATATTACCTCCATTGATGATTATCCAAGTGAGTTACGCCAATATTTACTGCGCGTGCCAGAAGATGACATGGAACAGCAAATGGAAGCACTGCGACAGTTTAAGCTGTCACAGCAGTTAAAAATTGCCGCCGCCGATGTCACAGGTGTATTGCCAGTGATGCAAGTGAGCGATCATTTAACCTTTTTGGCAGAAGCGATTATTGAACAGGTCGTGCTACAAGCCTGGCACCAGGTTGCAGCTCGACATGGTGTGCCAGAAGGCACAAGCCCAAGTAACATGGGCTTTGCGGTAATAGGTTACGGTAAGTTAGGTGGTATTGAGCTGGGTTACGGCTCAGATTTAGATTTGGTTTTTTTACATGGTCATAGCGGTGCGGGTAGCACCAATGGTGAACGACCAATCGATAATAGTCATTTTTATTTAAAACTGGCTCAGCGTATCGTGCATTTATTTGCCACCCGTACCACCTCGGGTGAGTTATACGAGGTCGATATGCGCTTGCGTCCATCGGGCGCATCGGGGTTGTTAGTGAGCGAAATAGAGCAGTTTGGCCAATATCAATTAACCGAAGCTTGGACATGGGAACATCAAGCATTGGTTAGGGCACGTTTTGTATTTGGAGACAATGTATTAGCAGCGCGATTTAGTGAAGTCCGCGGACAAATATTACAACTTGAACGGGATCAAACTGAGCTTGCAAAGGCGGTACGCGATATGCGCACTAAAATGCGCGATCATTTATTGCACGCTGAACCCGGGCTGTTTGATCTTAAACAAAGTGCGGGTGGCATTGCTGACATCGAGTTTATTGCCCAATACTTAGTCCTTGCTTACGCACACCAACATCAAGAATTGACCATTTGGTCTGACAATGTGCGGATTTTTGAGGTGTTAGCGGACTTAGAGTTAATCCCGGTCATGCACGCGCAGCACTTAACGCAAACCTATTGTTGGCTACGTGATGAAAACCATGAACTGACGTTACAACAATTACCCGGTAAGTTACCTCATCATGCAGTGGAACAAAAAACCGACGCTGTCATTGAAATTTATAATGAAATATTATCTGTCTAAACAGGTTTTAGCTTGAAATAGCCGCATTTTACTGCTTTGATTAGGGCATCTGTTTTAGTCAAAGGCGGTATTAATGCTGTTAGCTCCGATACCTGAAAATGAGCACTCACGACTCGAAACCCTCAGAGGCTTGCACATACTCGATACCATGGCTGAGGAACGTTTCGATCGTATTACTCGCCTCGCAAGGCGCCTATTTTCGGTATCGATTAGCGTGGTGAGTTTGATCGACAGCGATCGACAATGGTTTAAATCGGTGCAAGGTTTAGACGTTTGTGAAACGAGTCGAGATATTTCATTTTGTGGTCATGCCATTAATCAACCTAAAGTCATGATTGTGCCCGACGCCTTAAATGATCCCCGTTTTGCCGACAATCCGCTGGTGCTTGCCGCGCCTAATATTCGTTTTTATGCTGGCTTTCCGTTAACCATGCCAAATGGTATGCGTGTGGGGACATTGTGTATTATTGACGATAATCCCAAGGAATTTAGCCAACAAGATGAACAAGCTTTAGAAGATTTAGGCCGATTAGTTGAAGATGAATTGCTATCGATTCAGCAAAATACATTAGATGCATTAACCGCGATTTCTAATCGACGTGGATTTGAATTACTAGCAGAGAAAACTCTCGCCAATACTGACCGACTTGGTTTAAGTACGAGCCTGATCTTTTTTGATCTGGATTATTTCAAAGAGATTAACGATGAGTTTGGTCATGAAGAAGGTGATATTGCACTTAAGTGTTTTGCGGATTTGTTGATTGACTGTTTTAGAGAGTCGGATGTTATAGCACGTTTTGCCGGCGATGAGTTTGTGGTCTTACTTAGCCAGAGAGAGCAGGTTTCTGTCGACTCGGTATTGCAGCGTTTTGCCGATTTAGTGAAGCAGCACAATCAACAAAATGGTAAATCTTATGCATTAGCTTACAGCCAGGGTGTGGTGAGCCGTCATGCGAAACAAGATATGGATTTATGTGAATACCTCGCACTTGCCGATCAAGCCATGTTTATCGAAAAAGCAAAACATCATAAAAGCGATTAAGTGGATAAAATAAAAAGGCCCACTGACAATATTAGTTAGTGGGCCTTTTTATTTTGATAAGCCATTACATCAAGAGTTGTTCAATCCACATTTGATAAAGTGGCAAGCCAATAAGCACATTTACAGGGAACGTAATTCCGAGTGATGCCAACATGGCCAGCCCAATATTCGCATCTGGGATCGCGGCTTTAATTGCTGCAGGAGCGGCAATATATGAGGCACTGGCACTTAATCCGGCTAATACTAAAATGCTACCTGAGGGTAACTCAAGCGCAAAGCCTAATCCGATACCAACCCACGCCAACACAAACGGTGCCACCGCAGCAAAAGCCAATAAACGCCATTGTTTATAAGGAATAGGAAAACACACTTTAGCCGTACTGATCCCCATTTCGAGTAAGAACAAGGCTAACAAGGTTTTAAATCCGGCAAGCAACATTGGTGTTAAAGGCGCCATGCCACTGGTGCCATATAGCCAGCCAATTACAACGCCACCACAGAGCAATACGACCCCGCGGCTGGTGAGAGCCTCATGCAAAATACTGCCCGCAGACGAGTGCACTTCATTGCCCGCGGTTTTAGCCTGTAAGTACCGATGTAGCCACAACATAATGATAATGGCTGGCAATTCGAGTAACACTAAATACAAGGTGGTTTCAGGGCGTAATGGCCATTGCGATTTATCGACCATCGCCATCACTACAGCAAAAGTTCCCGCACTCACCGATCCATAATGGGCTGCAATGCTAATGGCTTCTTTTTGCGGTAATTTAATGAGTTTGCGTAAAAGAGGGTACAAGCTCAGTGGGATAATAAATCCTAATGCAATCACTGCCAGTAATTCAGATATTGCTAGATTGGCGGTTTCGCCGTGTAGTGCCATGCCGCCTTTAAGACCGAGGGTTAGCATCAGTAAAATTGACAAGGTTTCGTAGGTGGCTTTGGGGACTTTTAAATCTGACTTAATTAACCCCGCGATCAAACCGAGGGCAAAAAAAGCGATCACAATATCAGGCATAGTATTGGGTTCTGTCTGTTATGAAGTACGGCGATTCTGCCTTGTTGCAGGGTGAAATGGAACTGTTTTAAGCATTTTTTTAAGACAATTGGACAGCATTGTTGTTGTGAGCGTATTGTAGGATATGTGTAGTTCACCGGATGTATATGATGAAAAATGAAATTGATATTCACCGTGCGTTAAAAGTGTTTAATAAAGTGACTCAATACGGTGAAAAACGTATGGCTGACAACGATGAGACCAAAAACAATGTCTTTGGTAACGACTATTATTTATGCGGCATTAGTGCGCAAACCGATCATGACGGTTACACCATTGTATTGTCGGATGCACAGGTAAGCTTAACGGTGTTTTTTCATAATAAATACCAGTTTGAATACCCGTCTAATGATGCGTTAGACAATTTTTTGCGTCGTTTTAGTGACGTCGAAAATTATCAAGCAGCATAAATTGACGCGGTACGTCAAACGGGGTCATTGAGCCGTTATGCGTGCTCGTTTGCTGCAAATATCGCCCACTGCTTCATTTCTGTTAAGCGGCTATAAGTGCGCCTAAATTCAAATGATAGCGCCCCATCGAGATATAACTCATCTAACAACCAGTGACTGTGTATGATCAAAATGACTTTTTGATCATACAGTTCATCCACCAAACTAATAAAGCGTCGAGCGGGATCGTCCTCGCTCGCATACGCTAATTGACGCTCACCGGTTACAGTGGCTTGCGAACCATCTTCAGTGCCTCTTGCTCTAATCCAACTGCGAACTTGACCACCTAGCTGGGGCACGTTACTTAGTAACACGTAGCTAAATTGACTGGCAATTTCTATATAATCTAATGCTGATCTTGGGCCTTCACATAATGCAGAAAATTCAAACCAGCCAAGTCGGTCATGCCGTGCTTCGATAGCAATGTCGCGCTGGCAGATCCGTAAAATCTGTTGAGAGATTTTTGGCACACTTGTATGGCTAAATAATTGGCTCATTTGAGTAAAGATATCATCAGCATCTTCAATTGATGGCAGAGAAACCCAGGCTAATGATGTTTGATGGGGCTGCCGCGAAGCTGCCAGAGTCATGCGATGATCTTTATCACCATCAAGGTGGATCTCTTGGGTAAAACGCTGCAGTAAATCGATTGTCGGTAAAAAACGATCGCGCTGTAAACCGTTTTTGTATAAGTCGACAATTGGAATATTGGACGTAGCCACTAAGGTTACCCCCGAGTGGAATAGAGTATCAAACAGCCGAGCCAGCAAAATCGCATCACCAATGTCTGACACAAAAAACTCATCAAAACAAATGAGTTGATATTGCGAGGCGATCTGTTTGGCAATATGGGTGAGAGGATCGCGGATCCCAGAGGTTTGATTAAGTTGCTGGTGGATCATGGCCATAAATCGATGAAAGTGCAGACGTAATATCGGCGCTTGATTATCGCGATGGTATTGCTTACCGAGATGGTATTGATTAATGCACTGATAGAACAAGTCCATTAAAAAGGTTTTCCCCCGGCCAACATCACCCCACATGTACAAACCTTTTACCGCTGATGTTGTGGTTATATGCTGCTGATAAAGCGCCTCTAATGCCAACAATGCTTGCTGCTGTGCGGGGTCTTGTTGCAGGTTTTCGTTTAATGCTTTTTGGTATGCTTGTAATGGCGAATCCGTTGCGACTTGAGATAAAGCTGCATTTGAGCGTGCAATTACCGATGGGGAGCTGGATTTATTGTTAGCGGATGTCGACATAAGGATATAAACGTAACACAAAAGGCAAATTGTTGATCTAGGTAATATAGCATGAATCGTAGGCTTTATTATGCTGCATATTTACTTTAAGATTCATGGTTGCCTGTAACAATTTATTAACCCAAGGGCGTGTTTATCTTTGTTGATAAATTATGCAGTCGGCAATTTTTCTGTCAGACAATCGCAAATGAACGCCGTTTAGCCTGCTAAATAAGTGAATTTGTGGGCAGTATGGCTGGAAAATAGCCACTGCCCGTAGGGTTGAGGCTAAAATGGCTTTATGCCGCGTTGAATAATCTCGACGTACGACTGCATGGATGCAGGAGGTAGAGCAACGCAGGAGCAGTTGCCGAGGGCAACTATGCCCACAATTATCCGCCTTGCCTAAAGCCATTTTAGCTCTCAACATAAAAAATAAACAAAGATAAACACGCCCTACTCAAACCCGAAAAGGATGCTAAGTGAATAATAAGAATAAGGGGATAACCTACATAGGTGCTGACATGTCATTAGCGGGCGATATGAGCATTCGTGGTCCTGCAATGATTGCTGGCAAAACCAAAGGTAAAATTAGTTCAAGTCATCAAATTGAGATTGCTGTTGGCGGCGAAGTTGAAGGTGAAGTGTTTTGTCAGGAAATGCGCGTCTCAGGTGTGTTTAAAGGTAAATTACACTGTAATAAATTAGTCATTGTCAGTTCTGGCGTCGTTGACGGCGAAGTGTCGAGTCATCAAATGGAAATTTACGATGGCGGCCAGTTTATTGGTATGCGCACCAAAGGGCCAGAGGCGTCAGTGCTGCCTGAACCAGAAGCGGGTTCTACCGCGGTTAATATGCCTGCCATGACCGACTCAAATAAATCTGCGTCATCCCCTAAATGGGCTTATGCTGCTTTGGCTGGAGCCATTATTGTTGCGGGTATTCTATTTTTACCGCAAATAAACTCAGTCATCATGTCGCCAAATGTGACGCCTGATCCTGTCACAAACCAAGCCAGTCAGTCTCCGCAAACCTTAAATGATATAACCGAAGATGATGCTGCATTATTAATGCAAGATGTTGAGCAGCAAAGTGCATTTGTCGAGCAGCGCGAAGAGCTTATTGGTGCAGGACAAACTGATATCAATACCGCGATGGAAGACTTGCATGCATTGGAGCAAACCAATCAAACTTTAGGTGATACACTCAATACCGATGAAACCAATGAGCAAGATATTGAACTAAGACCTTGATAGGCATAACACTTTTATTGAATAAATTCCTTGAGTGAATGTAGACATTTAAACGTCAACAATAAAAAATGGCTTGATTAACATCCGCTAAACCGGAGTAATCAAGCCATTTTTGTTAATACACTTTGCCTATGAAGGCCAAGAGCATTTATGGATTAATGCGTGTTGGCATGCCAGTACGTTTTTCTAATAAACGTTTTAATGTTGTTGAGTCTGTTTCTGGGTGAGCCAGAAAACGTGTCATGTTTTTGTCTAACGTTAACGCAACCGGCTCTTTTGAATCAAACTCAGCTTGAGTTTTAGACAATGGCTCATGCACTTCAAGATAACGACTGCCATCTGGCTCCGCAGTTGCCTTGATCGGTTTATTTAAAAATTCAACACGAGTACCAACCGGCACAGTTTCAAATAAGTGTTTAATGTCTTCGTCGCGTAAACGGATACAACCAGAGCTAACACGTAAACCTATACCAAATGTGGCGTTAGTGCCGTGAACCGCAAATAGGTTACCGACATACAGTGCATATAACCCCATTGGATTATCTGGGCCAGCTGGCCACACTGCGGGTAAGGTAATGCCGTTAGAGGCATAAATACGACGAGTATTTGCCGTTGGCGTCCACGTTGGGTTGGCGCGTTTACGTTGTACAGTGGTAACCCAGTTTTCTGGAGTATCACGGCCTATTTGGCCAATACCAATAGGCAATACTTCAACAATATTTTTACCCTTAGGATAATAATATAAACGCATTTCAGCAGAGTTAATCACAATGCCTTCTTGCTTAGTGTCTGGCAGAATTAACTGGTGAGGAATAATTAACGTGCTACCTGGTTTTGGTAAAAATGGATCGACACCCGGGTTGGCTTCGGTAAGGTTAGTTAAGCCTAATTGAAATTTGGCAGCGATTTGCTCTAGTGTGAGCTTGCCTTCTTGTGGAACCACATAATACTGGTTCTCACCCACTAATTTGCTGCCATTAGTCGGTAAACGATATTCAACCGCAGTGCTTGAGAAGCTTAATAATATCGCAGTCGTGGCTACGAATGCTGTGCGTAACGAAATCATCATAAGGGGTACATTATTCCTAAAAATAGACGTTATATTAGTCAGGTTACAATATCTTGCTAAGCTTGACTATTTATACTGTGCCATGCAAATTCCAATTATTCTGTGAATGATCACATCATTAATCGAATTGGTGTTATAGCGCGCATCGTCACTTATTAAACTTAAAAACTCAACTGATTTTTTTGCACTTTAGTCATTTTAATCCCAAGCGTTTAGCTAAACGGTGTAAGTTGCCAGAATCAAGCTGCAGGCTGCGTGCAGTCGCAGCCCAATTACTCTCAGTTTGGGCCAGTACTTGTTCAATAAACTGACGTTGAAACTGATCTGTTGCATCACGTAAGTTCATTTGTGGTAAAGATGTTAATGATTGTTTAATGCCGATATTTTTATGAGGTAGCACCTTTTCATCGTGATGTGGAGCAAACTCAAAGTGCTGAGGTTGAATCATGCACATGCCTTTGTGTACGCCAGCCGAACGAGCCAATACCGCCGCGCGATGAATGGCATGTTCAAGTTCGCGAATGTTACCTGGCCAGTCATATTGGCTCAGTAATGATAGCGCAGCAGTGTCTAAGCCTAAATGGCTGAGTTGCAGCTGTTGGCGATAGCGTTCAACAAAAAAACCGGCCAATAAATGAATATCCTGCGGGCGCTCCCTAAGTGGTGGTACAACAACAGGGAATACACTTAATCGATGGTATAAATCTGCACGAAAACGTCCTGCTAATACTTCGCTTTTAAGATCTTTATTGGTGGCGGCAATAATTCTTACGTCCACTTTTAAACTGCGATCGTCACCGACCTTTTGCAAATCACCGTATTGCAGCACCCGTAGTAACTTTGCTTGCAAATTTAGTGGTAATTCACCAATTTCATCTAAAAATAATGTGCCTTTATCGGCGACTTCAAACTTGCCACTGCGATGGCTAATGGCCCCCGTAAATGCGCCTTTTACGTGGCCAAACAATTCACTTTCGGCCACAGATTCTGCTAATGCGGCGCAGTTTAAATACACTAAAGGTTTACTTGCCCTTGGTGAGTGCAAATGTACCGCCTTGGCGATGAGCTCTTTACCTGTGCCTGTTTCGCCTAAAATCAGTACATTTAATTCTGTAGCAGCAACTACGTTGACCTCGTTCAGTAAGGCAATAAAATTATCGTCTTGACCAATAATTTCGGTTTGAGTATCTAATTGTCCAGTTGGTTTAGTGCTGCTAATCGTGAGGTTGTTAGCTTGTTTTTCTAACTTATCAATCAACAAGGCATTATTCAGTGACGCTGCGGTAATAGCACTGATACTGCGCAGCTCATTATTGGTAAATTGATCAAATTTGTTTGGGTCAAACGCATCAATGGTTAGCGCCCCAATTAACTGTTCATTTGCAAACAGTGGCAATCCCACGCAAGCATGCACTTTTAAATCACCTTCCAGATTAGGAATAAGGCCATCGTACGGGTCGGGCAGTGCGCTGTCGGCAGGAAACCTCACCACATCGCCGGCTCGTGCAATGGCCTCAAGCCTTGGATGTTCATTTACAATAAAGCGTCGTCCGAGTACGTCTGCACTGAGACCATCGATAGCTAACGGGGTAAATTGATGGCCTTGAAACGACAATAATGCTGCCGCATCACAATCTAGGGTCTCTCTAAGAGTGGTCAGTAAGCGTGAAAAACGATCGCGATTAGATAAATTTGCTGTGATATCAAGGGCGATACGAGTGAGATCTGTTTGACTTAACGCCATGACCAACTCCAATAGAAACTATGTGATTGTCATTATGACAAATGTGAATCTAACAACAAGAACAAAGAGGTTACGTCGATCACAAAAAGGTCATCAAGGCCCTTTTTTTGTTTACTTAAGTTACTTGAGTTACTTGAGTTACTTGAGTTACTTGAGTTACTTGAGTTACTTGAGTCTAGTGTTATGCCAATCCGCCGGCTTGTTTCAGTGTCTAAATCACCGTATCCAAATGCGTCATTTAGACATTTAAATGTCTAAATGACATCACTATTAAGCTTACTCTGTTATTACAACGCGGTTTATCTTATTCGATAAAGCTATTTACTTAGCATGCTAACTAGTTATAATGCTTAGCACGCTAACTAAGTAGGTGCATCTCATGTCCCCAGAATTAGAAAGATTAAAAGAACTGTCTCTTGCTGAAAATTTAGGTCGATTGCACCGTTTATGGCGAACGGCTGCGGATGCAGAATTAATCCCACTAGGTCTCACTCATCCGCGCTGGACCGCATTATGGAAGCTATTGCGCTTAGGCGACAACGTCAGCCAAAAGGTGCTTGCAGATGCGTTAGAAATTGAATTGCCATCATTAATGCGCACCCTTAATCAATTAGAAGAGCAGGGCTATGTGCAGCGTCGTTGCTGCGAAAAAGATAAACGGGCACGCATTGTCAGCTTAACCCCTGATGGGATTGAGATGCTTAAGCAGATGGAAAGTAAAATCATGTTAGTGCGACGTAATTTATTAGCAGGCATTAGCCAGCAACAACTCAACGAGTTTGAACGCACCATCAGTCAAATCAGTGCGAATGCGCTGGCAACATTAGATAAAACCTCTGCGTAGCTGCCTAGGCAAAAGTGAGTAATGAGAAAGTATATGACCCCAGATCAACAATTTGCACGACTCGTTAAAATATCCATATTTCTGTTTGTATCAGTGTTTGGCTACTTTATGTTTGCCGACGCCATGATGCCAATGACCCCACAGGCAATGGCAACACGTATGGTGACCAAAGTCACTCCGCAAGTCAGCGGTAAAATAGCCTCGATAGCCGTAGCAAACAATCAAGTGGTCGCTAAAGGTGATGTGTTATTTAGTATCGACTCCGCGCCATATGAACTGGCTGTTGAGCAAGCCAATTTAGCCTTAGAGCAAGCCAAACAAGACAATGCTGAGCTCGATGCTGAGATATTAGCCGCTCAAGCCGATGTTAACGCTAAGCAAAGTAGTGCCCAGCAAAAACGCAGTGAGGCAAAACGGCTTGATGCACTTTATGCAAGCCGTGGTGTATCACAGCAATTAGCCGATCAAGCACAAAGTGACGCCTCAACAGCAGAAGCTAACTTAATGGCAGCCAATGCGCGTCTAAGTCAATTGGTGGTGAGTCGTGGGCGTGATGGTGCAGAGAATCTAAAAATGCGCCAAGCTCAAAATCGTCTCGCTCAGGCCGAGTTAAATCTGTCATACACCCAGGTGCGCGCCGATCAAAATGGAGTGGTCACTAATCTACAACTAGAAGTCGGCAGTTTTGCCACAGTTGGTCAGCCATTACTCGCAGTGGTATCTGAAAAAGTCGATATTATTGCCGACTTTAGAGAAAAAAGCTTAAGAGGAATAGAGTCTCAATCTACCGCTTATATTACTTTTGACGGCCAACCAGGGCGTTTATATCAAGCCAAAGTCAGCAATGTCGATGCTGGAGTGAGTGCAGGGCAGTTTGATGCGAATGGGCGTTTAGCCACGCCAGAGGCGTCAGCGCGCTGGGTGCGTGATGCTCAGCGTTTACGTTTGCATTTGGCTCTCGATCATCAAGTGGTTAATACCTTACCCGCCGGTGCCCGCGCCACTGTGCAATTAGTCCCTAATAATGTGGTGCTAGGTTTTTTAGCCAAAGTACAGATTAAGCTGATTAGCGTGCTGCACTATATATATTAATTCCGATCAAAATATCGATGTTGTTACTCGCCTTATTGCGCCACTAAAGTCGCGGCAAACCTAGTGTTTGTCGTGACGTATCTTGAAGGTATGCAGATGTTATTACGTCATAGTCCGTTAACTACCAATGATTTACGCCAATGTTTGCGCATTGCTACTGGTGCTACACTGGGGTTTGCGATTTGCAAATTATTCGACCTAAATTATGGGGTGTTTTTTACCGTCACGCCGATGTTATTACTTGGACTAGTTCCGGTAATGAACGCTCATGCCATGCGACAACTGTTGGCTTCGTCGGTTATGGCTGGGCTTGAAGTCGGTATTCTCGGTGGCTTATTTGGCGGTCATCCTGGGGCCATGTTACCCATCGTTTTTTTATTGTTTTTGTATCGGTTTGCCGCCATGTCGCGTGGCAGTTTATTTTTGTTCGGTGCAAATGGCGTGATTAGCTTAAGCATTATGCTGCATTTTGCCAGTTATCCGGGCATGGACATCAACAACCTCATTTTCAGTAACTTTTGGGCGACACTCGCCTCGGTGATTATTGCCTATGCGATGACAGCATTATGGCCAGACGTTGCACCAAGGCCGCCGATGGCCAGTGTGGTAAAAGCGCCGAATCGTATGCGCCACGAAGCATTATTGGGTGCCTCTATCGCTACCGCGTCATTTATTGTGTTTCAGATGTTTAATTTACAAGATTCAATGTCAGCCCAAGCCACCACGTTACTGCTGTTATTTCCCATGCATTGGAATGGGGCACTGGGCTATGCCAGAAAGCGTGCGATAGGGACCTTATTTGGCGTAATTTTTGGTTTAGTCGGGCAGGCATTGCTTTATGATTGGTCTGGCATGCTACTTTTTGTCGTGCCACTTTTGTGGATAGGCTTGATGTTATTTAGCCAGGTGCACGTTAAAGAGGCCAGCGGCTCAGGAGTCGGCTTTGGCGCCATGACCACCTTAGGCATATTATTTGGCCAGTACCTTACGCCAAATAATGATCTTGTTTTTAGTGCCTTATACCGTATAAGCAGCATTTTAGTCGCCATCGTCGCCACATTATTACTGTGTTATTTGATTCATCGACTATTAAATCGTTTTGAAGCAACACGATTTGGCGTGTGATTTACTGTGCAGTGAAAAATCATTGCCAGCCTATTTTCCACTGCAGCGGGTCTTTTAAATCGCGCCATTCGATAGCAAATTCAGCGGCATTCATTTCTGCGCGAATAATGCATTCAGTTACATTTTGTAGCTCATCATATTCCACTTTAATAACGCTAAAATGTTTGAGTTTATTAACCACTTCAACTTTGGTCCACTTGCTGTGAAGTAATTTTTTAGGGTGAATTCGATTCATAAGGATTCTCACATTCAAATGTTACAGACTAGGATAATGGCGCCAAACTACTGGATGAAAGGCAGCAGTTGATTGAGCTCATCAATGACTATATCGGCAAGGTCTTGATAGCGCTTTTCAACACCGTGAGTAATTAAACAGGCTACCATCCCTGCATTATTGGCGGCTTGAATATCATATAAATAGTCGCCGACATACATAATGTGCTCAGGGGCAATTTGCCATTGGTTTGCAATTGCTAATAGTGCATCTGGAGCCGGTTTTGCGGGGTAGTCTTCACGAGTTAGCACATTATCAATGGCGATAGCATTTTGTTTCACTTTCATGGTGCTGGCAGCCAGACTGTTGCGGGTGACAATCGCCGTAGGCATTTTTGCAGTTTCAATGGCACTAATTAATTCGGCCATGCCTTTGATGGGCTTGGCTGTTATGGCATCTTGGTATTCGTGTTCAATGATAATGTTATTGGCGCGAGCCTGGCTGGTTTGACAGCTCAGGTCGTCGACATACTTGAGCAAGTCGATACCCTCTGGGCAGCCGATTTGTTGGCGAATTAACTCAAAGTCTAAACTCGACTCAACAAGAGTGCCGTCTAAATCGAAAATGATGCCTTTAATTTGCACAGGTAATTTCAATGTTTAGCCTTTAAATTCAGCGATACGTGGGTGATTATTGTTTATTTTCAAACGCAATAGAATGTAACTCAATTGCAAATGGTCCTTGCTGTTTTTGTGCCACGAGAAACCCAATCCGCTCTATTTCTAGCAAGTTTAATTCCGGCGCGTTGCTTACAACCCGTCCTCTAAAGCTGACAGTAAAATCTGCGGCGGTAAAAGTGTGCTCAGTCAATGTATCTGCTTGAGTGGTAAAGTTAGCCACGTACGCTTCACCATAAGACAGTTGAGGCGTTTTTAAACGCAACTGATAAACCTTACCGTCACCTTTAAGCGCAATGGTGAGTGTTGATGCGGCAGATATTTGATGGGTAAAACGCGACTCTGTCGATGCAAATCCACCGTTATTGTCTAACGATACATTGCCGGTAAACAACAGGCCTTGCTGTTGATTCTGTTTAATCTGGCTTTGTGATACGCCGCCCATCACGGTGTCATTATTGATCTGCCAACCTTCAAAATGATCCTCATCTGCAAAACGAAATAACATATTATCCTCACTCGCACTGTAAGCTGGGTTCATTAATAATGCCGCGACAATCACGCCGTTGATGAAGCTGTATTTAAGTAGTTTATCAGTGTTAAAGGCTAACATCATTGATCCCCTATCAGTATTGTTTGGTTTTGGTTGGGTAAATTTTGCCGTAAAAAAATGGCTTATCAGGGTGAGGGATAAGCCAAAGGGTCTTACGGAGGTTGTTGACTCTTTCATACATAGGGTTAAATCGGGTTAGATTTAATGGCAACGAATGTCCTAGTGATTAATCAATGGTGGTTAATCGCTATTGGTTAATCGCTATTGGTTAATCAAGAACGCTTAATTCATTCATTGGTAAGTTTTACGTGGGCGATTTGGATTCGGTTCAATTTATTTTAGATTAAAATCTACAAGGCCGCGATAAGGGCTTAATAAGCTAAATCGAGTATTGTTACTCATGGTGTTCTCACTCGCAAATCAGTATCTTAGCAAGAGGTTTTATTAGGATTAACATATGTTAAACGTAAACGACGCATCATCGCCTACTGCATCTGAGCTTAGCTTTAATGTGGTGAGTATTAACTTATTTAACTTTATTGAACCGCCTTATGCGTTTTATGATTTTGAAAATATTTACAGTGATAAACAATGGCAAAAAAAGTGTGCCTGGTTAAGTGATTTTATTAATCAAAGTCAGCCAGATATTATCGGTTTTCAAGAAGTATTTAGCCCAGATGCCTTAGCTAAACTGACTCAATCGTTAGGCTATGAGTACTTTGTGGCCTTAGATGAGCCAGAAGTGATCAGCGATTATGTTTACCGCAGTCCAGTAGTCGCTATCGCATCAAAATACCCGATTGTGGATTCAGTTAATGTCAGCCCAGATCCGCAATGGATTGCTCAATTAGGCTTAGCTGATACCTTTGCCTTTAGCCGCAAACCGCTTCGTGCCACCATTCAATTACCGGTATTTGGGCCGTGCGATTGTTATGTTATTCACCTTAAATCAAAACGCAGTGGCGTAAGCCGTGATGATATTAGCGAGAGCGGTTTACAAGGCGGACCAGACTTTGTTGCACGCCAGGTGCTTGGACGTTGGGCCTCAAGTTTACAGCGCGGCAGTGAGTCAGCATTGTTATGCCATCAAATGCTCATGAGGCGCCAACAAGCCCTGCAACCGTTTCTGTTAATGGGCGACTTTAATGACACCTTAGGCAGCGAGCTGTTAGCGGCATTTAATAATCAACTGCGGGTGTTTCGCAGTGACATTGAAGACCCGCAATTAGCCAAGCTTGGTGAAACCTCATTAATGGCAGAATTACATCAAAGCAGTTTGTTCGACAGTTATGAGTTGTTTATTGCGGCAACTAAATGCAATGCCACTTTGGCGCAAGATGAGTTTGAATCCGCTTCATTGCTTGATGACGAACCACATGCTGTAAGGCAAGCTACGCACTATTATGGCAACACAGGATCGGTGCTTGATTACATTTTAGTCTCAAGCGAGTTTAACCCGACTCAACAGCAAAATTTAGCCCATATCATTGATTATCAAACCTTCGACAGACATCTGGTTCGCCCAGATTATGAGCGCGACAGTGACAGTACCGACCACGCACCAGTGATGATGCGCTTTAGCGTCAGAACTTAAATTCAATCTAGGTAACCTGAGAGCGGGTTCGGTACACAATATAACCACCGGCTAAGTGCTGACTTTGCGGGTGGTTAGATAGGGATTTCAACCGTTTTACTTGGTATTTTCTTCATACATCAAATAATGGCTTTGCTGCATGCCCAAAGACTCATAGGTTTTTTGGGCAACGGCGTTGTCATGTTCAACATATAATCTAAAGCTAGCTGTGCCACCATTGGCGGCGGCAAAGTCTTTTACCGCTTGGTAGAGTTTGCCATAAATACCCTGACGACGATTTTGCGGACGAACATACACACTTTGGATCCAGTAATAATTACTGGCGCGCCAATCGCTCCACTCGTAAGTCACCATCAGCGAACCGACAATTTCGCCATCTACTTCAGCGACTAAATAAACACCCCGTTCAGGATGAGTTAGCAAACCTTCAACTCCTAGAGTGAGTTTGTCGGCATCAAGAGTAAGGTTTTCGGTTTCCATTGCCATGGCTTGATTAAAATTAACTAAGGCGTGTAAATCGGCGTGTTGGCCAGCTCTTATTATCATGAAATTCTCGTCAGTAATTGGATATTGAGGAATGCGGCAGTGGCTATTGAGTTTTTTATTTATTCGCCCGCGGCAGCTTTAGTGTACGCCAAAATGACACCGCTTAGTAAGAGTGTATGATCAAACACACGGTATAACATGCGCGTTAACGGGGGTTGATTGCGTCAGTAAGTAAACATGGCGCTAGCAGCAATGGCTTGCCGTGCCTTTCTTAGCAGGGTAAATCGAACAGGTGGTGCATATTTATACATATAAAATGACTGGCAGTTGCCAACAAAAGTAGTGATATTGATAAGGGATTTCGCTTCATAATGAGGATGACGTTGAGCATAATTCATGCACAAATTTCAGCTTAAACCTTATTAGCGCTCACTTATTTACGACTGTCCACTAACGTATAATTGAAATTATTGTGACGATGCAGTAATGTGACGCCACGACAATTTAGATCAATGTCACAAACTGCATAAATTGATGGAGATAATTATGAAAGTTGCTGTATTAGGTGCTGCTGGTGGTATCGGCCAGGCGCTAGCTTTACTGTTAAAAACTCAACTGCCTGCGGGCTCAAAGTTGTCTCTATATGACATCGCTCCTGTTACTCCTGGTGTTGCGGTTGACTTAAGTCACATCCCAACAGACGTAGAAGTAAAAGGTTTTGCTGGTGAAGATCCAACGGCTGCATTAGTTGGCGCAGACGTCGTGTTAATGTCTGCTGGTGTTGCGCGTAAGCCTGGTATGGATCGTTCAGATCTATTCAACATCAACGCGGGTATCGTACGTAACCTAATGGAAAAAGTGGCTGTAACTTGCCCTAAAGCATTAGTGGGTATTATTACTAACCCAGTGAACACCACGGTAGCGATTGCTGCTGAAGTATTGAAAAATGCCGGTGTGTATGACAAAAACCGTTTATTCGGTATCACTACGCTTGACGTTATCCGCAGCGAAACCTTTATCGCTGAGCTTAAAGGCTTAAACGTTGCTGACGTTAAAGTTAACGTTATCGGCGGCCACAGCGGTGTGACTATTCTGCCACTACTTTCTCAAGTTGAAGGTGTGACTTTCACTGATGAAGAAGTTGCCGCAATGACAACTCGCATTCAAAACGCGGGTACTGAAGTTGTTGAAGCTAAAGCCGGTGGCGGTAGCGCAACATTATCAATGGGCCAAGCAGCATGTCGCTTTGGTTTATCATTGGTACGTGGTCTACAAGGCGAAGCCAACGTGGTTGAATGTGCCTATGTTGACGGCGGCAGTGAGCACGCTACATTCTTCGCACAGCCAATCCTACTTGGCAAAAACGGCGTAGAAAAAGTATTACCTTACGGTGAAATCAGCGCATTTGAAGCTAACGCTCGCGATGCAATGCTAGACACCCTTAAAGGTGACATCAAATTAGGCGTTGAATTTGTTAAGTAATTAACAAATCGATGCTCTAAAACGCGAAGCTAATGGCTTCGCGTTTTTTTTGGCTTAAAATGCCTAGCACCTAGCACCTAGCACCTAGCACTGAATATCGAATACCGAATAGCTCGCCTGCCGGTTTACTCCCATTTCATTATTCACATTGTCTACCCCCACAATCCTTCATCGCTGCAAAGTTCCGCGTTTATTGTCCTACCTTTCATCAACATACCGACATTATTTTTCATGTGGATCTAAAGTGCCATTGCTGTTTGGCGCAAAATTCTGCAAGTTACTAATATGTTAAATTTGGAAGCCGCTGAAATGATCAATAAAAAATACAGCTTAATTATGCCGCTGCTTTTACTGGGTTGTTTTCTTTCAATCCAGTCTGTTCAAGCAACCGACACGCCTTATATCCCTCTTACCGATTTTGGTGATAATCCAGGTGCGCTGACAAGCTCTTATCTTCCTGTGACGCAAGGCTCAAACGCTTCTCTTACAGGGGATTTATCTTTAGTGGTGTTACTGCATGGCTGTATTCAAGACGGAGTTGAGTTGGCCAACAAAAGCGGCCTAACGTCATTAGCGATAGCGAATCAGTTTGCGGTTTTAGTGCCACAACAAAGCTATGACAATAACGTAAAGGGTTGTTTCAACTGGTTTGCAAGTCAAGATACGCAAATAGACAGTGGTGAAATGTTATCGATAAAAAACATGATAGTCACCACTCAAGAAAAGCTAGGCGCAAAGCATGTTTATGTTATCGGGTTATCAGCGGGGGGTGCCATGGCGAGCGCTGCAATGGTCAATTACCCCAATCTGTTTCAAAGCGGTGCGGTCATCGCTGGCTTGCCGTATCCCTGTGCCGACAATTTGATCAAAGCGATCTCTTGTATGAAACAAGGGCCTGCGCAGTCAGTTGAAGAATTAGCCCAATTTGCCAAAGCTATACATCCTAAGCAAACCCGTTGGCCTTCATTAAGTATCTGGACAGGTGACAGTGACAATGTTGTCAGTGCGAACAATGCAAAAATGCTCGCATCTCAATGGCAAGTGTTAACTCAATCTAATGCTAAGCCGACGGTGATAAATGAATCTGGTTACAGTATTTCACGTTGGAAAGATGATCAAAACAATGCGTCTATCGAACTTGTTACGATTAACAATTTTGGTCACGGCATTGCCGTAAATCCAGACATAAAACATGGCGGTGAACAAAGTGACTTTTTGCTTAAAGCGCCGATTAGCAGCGTTAATGAAGTGATTAAGCTTTGGGGGCTTTAATTTACAGATAAAATATAACGGTATGTTTTTGAATGTGTTTTTTTTATTTGTTTAGCGAGAACAGGCAAAACGCATACTACTATAGTACCGATTCAATAAGCTTGAAAATACGATACAGTCAATATGTGAACAAAGAATCGTCAATAAACCAATAAGCAAAATGAGTTGTTAATCAGAATTTGCAGTAAGTAAAACCATTAATAATAACTATTACAACGGGGACCTGTATGAAACAGAATACGATTAAAATGAGCTGCATTGCCTTAGCCATTTCGTCAGTGTTAACCGCGCAGCATGCGATAGCCGCAGAAGAAAATAACAGCGACGTTAAGCAACCAGTACTAGAGCGCATTGAAGTCACTGCACGTAAAACTGTAGAGAGTTTACAAAATGTGCCTGTGGCGGTGACATCGGTGAGTGCCACAGAGTTAGCCGAAAATGGCATCAGCGTGATGACCGAAATTCAGCAGTTTTCCCCTAACACCACATTACAATCAAGCCGAGGCACTAACTCTACGCTAACAGCCTTTATCCGCGGTGTAGGCCAGGAAGACCCATTGTGGGGTTACGAGCCTGGTGTCGGTATTTACATTGATGATGTCTATATTGCCCGTCCGCAAGGCGCAGTGTTAGACATTCTTGATGTACAACGTATTGAGGTGCTTCGCGGGCCACAAGGCACGTTATACGGCAAAAATACCATTGGTGGCGCGATTAAGTATGTCACTAAAAAAATGTCTGGTGACGGAGAATTAAGCCTTAAAGGCACCGTGGGCAGCTATGGCCAAAAAGATGCCAAAATTGCCGGTCAATTACCCATTGTTGATGACAAACTTTACGTTGGTTTTGCCTTTGCGAGTTTAAACCGTGACGGCTTTGGTGATTTTAAAACTTCAGCATTAGATGACCAAGATACCGAGAACTATAATAAAGATGTAATGGCAGGGCGGTTAAGTGTTGAGTACACACCTACAGACGACCTGTTTATGCGCTTTACATACGATAAAACCCAAGATGACTCCAACTCAAAAGGCGGCTATCGCCTACTTCCTAGCTTATTAACTGACGCACCAGTGCCTGATAGCAAATACGACTCTTACACCAGTATGCCTACCTGGAATAAGGTTGAAACAGAAGGCTGGAGCGCAACGGTCGAATATAATTTCAATGAGAATTGGAGTGCGAAATCGGTTACCGCAAAGCGTGAAGGCGAGTCTCTCACCAACATCGACTTTGATAATACCAGCTTACGTATTTTCGATGTGCCGGCTATTTATGAAGATGAGCAATTTAGCCAAGAGTTTCAAGTTAACTATGTCGGTGATAACCTCAATTTAGTTTCCGGTATTTACTATTTTGACGGTGATTCTTGTGG
Source organism: Shewanella sp. MF05913 (assembly GCF_059758095.1). Taxonomy (NCBI): domain Bacteria; kingdom Pseudomonadati; phylum Pseudomonadota; class Gammaproteobacteria; order Alteromonadales; family Shewanellaceae; genus Shewanella; species Shewanella sp. MF05913. The sequence continues at coordinate 376,383 of NZ_JCAYNT010000002.1, read as the reverse complement.
CGTGTTCGATGCGATTTTAGAAGAAGCCTTTAAAGCTTATGGCGGACTCACTCGCGAAGTCAGTGGTTGTAATAATAGCGAAAGCTACGCCGCTTACGTGCAAGGTTCATACAGTTTTACCGAAAAATTGTCGATGACATTAGGCGGTCGCTATACTCGCGAATCTAAAGAGGCCACGGTATATAACGGAGTTATTTTCGATAGTATTTATCCTGAAACCGGCTGGTATCCTGGTTTTGTGCGCGATGACGCGTTAATTGAGTCGCAAATACCTAAAGTGCTTGATGACGAAGAAACATGGTCTAAATTCAATCCACGAATCGGTCTAGAGTATCAAGTGAATGATGACTTGATGGTATTTACCAGCTACTCACAAGGATTTAAATCAGGTACGTTTAACCCAAGAGCAACGGGCGCAGAGCCTGCGGTTGATCCTGAAACGGTGAATTCATACGAGATTGGTTTTAAAAGTGAGTGGAACGATAATCTCCGTTTAAATGCCACCGCATTTTACCTCGACCATAAGGACAGACAGTTTGTCACTGTGCTACCAGGCGAAGACAGTTCAGACCTTAATCAGCGTTTAGGCAATATCGGTAAATCAACCGCCACAGGCTTAGAGCTTGAGGTTGAATATGCTGCGACAGATTCACTTAACTTATTTGCTAATGTCGGCTTAATTGACGCTACTTTTGACGAAGTGATCTCTTACGATGACCTTGGAACTAAAATTGATATTAGCGATACCTACACCATTACTAATACCCCAGACACCACCGCCAACCTAGGCTTTAGCTACAACATTGAAGCCGATATTGGCAGCTTTATCATTAACGGTAATTACTACTACCGCAGCGATTACGATTTAGCAGTAGTGGATAACCTATTGAGCCAGGATGGTTACGGCTTGCTTAACTTTGGTGTTAATTGGTATAGCAATGATGGTCATTGGAATGCTGGGTTACATTGGAAAAACGTCACCGATGAAGAGTATTTGGTGGGTAACTACGCCTTTGTCACGCCAACAGGCGATGGTGATTTTACCCCTGGCTTAGGCGGCGATAATACCTTAGTGGGTTACTATGGCGACCCAGAGACTATTTCGTTAACGGTTGGCTATACGTTCTAATTGTTGTAGTCACTTATCAAAGAGACCTTCACATCAGGTCAGATAAGAATAGCCGGTCTCATCAGAACCGGTTATTCTTTTTATCGTTCCAATAACAATAACAATAACAACGAATGTAAGGGAGTCATGATGTCTCAAATTAAAGTGGCCATTGCAGATGACCATCCACTATTTCGTGCTGCACTCACCCAGGCTGTGCAAAAAAGCGTCAACGATGCACACGTGTTAGAGGCGGAAAACTTTCAAGAGTTAATAGCCTTAGTGGAGCTACACCCCGATATTGAGCTTATTTTTATTGATTTACACATGCCGGGGAATGACGGGTTTACTGGCCTCACGTTATTACAAAATCACTTCCCTGACATTGCAGTCATCATGGTGTCATCTGACGATCAGCCAGAGATTATCCGTAAAGCGATCAATTTTGGCGCCAGTGCGTTTATTCCTAAATCGGCAAACTTAACCCAGATATCAACCGCAATAGACACAGTGCTAGAGGGGGACGTTTGGTTACCCGAGCACACCAATATCAGTGCTGATCAACACACCGCCGCTGAGCATCAACGTTTGGCAAAGCAATTAGCCCAACTCACGCCGCAGCAATACACAGTGCTGGCTAACATTGCTAATGGTCGGTTAAATAAGCAAATTGCGTATGACTTAAACATTAAAGAAACCACAGTAAAAAAACATGTCTCAGCGATTTTGCTCAAACTAGAAATCAATAATCGCACCCAAGCAGGATTAGTGTTCCAGCAATTAATGATTACCTCAACGGAAAACCAGCAGGTGGAGGCGCAAGCATAATTGATAAGACGCAATGAATGCGGGTTAGTACGAGTCAATGCTAAGCCTAAATGCCTCCCTGTGAGGCATTTTTTGTGGTTGTTTATGTCGTGGTGGTATTAATTACTCTGGCGTTAATTGTTTTATAATCCGCTTTAAGGCGATTGCCTTAAGCGGTTTGCGTACAAAACTAAACTGGGCACTGCTGGTGTGTTGTCTTACGGATTCCGACGGGTCGGCAGAGCAAATAACACAGGTGGGTTTGCTACTGTCATTAACGTGATTGGCCAGTAAGTATTCCACCAGGTCGACCCCATTTTTATCGTCCTCTAAATGATAGTCAGCAATAATGAGTTTGGGTGTAGGTTGAGTCATTAATTGTTGTATCGCACTAGGTTGGTCTTTAGCGGTAATCACCTGACATCCCCAGCCACTGAGCAAAGATGAGATGGCTTTAAGCATCAGGTCGTCATTGTCGATCACCAGCACGGTAATATTAGTGCTGTCACTGCTTATGTCATCTTCGGCAGTTTCAGTCACTTTAATTGGCTTTTTCTGCTGTAATACACGGGGTATTTCAACACTAAAACACGTGCCTTTACCCACTTCAGAATGCAGCGATATTGTGATATCCAACAACTTGGCAATTCGATCGCATATCGCCAAGCCTAGTCCTAACCCCGGAATTTCACGAGTGAGCTCTAAGCGTTCAAATTCACAAAAAATGGCTTGCTGTTTATCAAGCGGAATACCTGGACCATTGTCCCAAACTTGGATTAATAAAGCGTGCTCAAGCCGCCTAACGCCTAATAACACTTTTGGGACAAACTCGGTATTGCTAGTCTGCCCATTTGCTTTATTGTCAGGCGAAGAGGTTTTGGATGTTATATGCTGATTGCGTTTGCCCGAAGGGGAGTAATGAAACGCATTAGATAAAAAATTCTGAATAATACGGCGCAGCAGTCTTTTGTCGCTTTCTACAAAACAAGAAGATATTTGGTATTTAAAATCAATACCTTGTTGAACCGATAATGCTTTAAACTCATTGACTAAGGTCGACAGTAAGTCATCTATCGCAAATTGACTTTGCTCGGTTTTGAGCGACTTACTGTCTAAGCGTGATATTTCCACCAGGTCAGATAATAAGCTTTCAACAACGGTTAATGACTCTTCAATGTGGCTGGCTAAATCTTGCAACTCGGTCGATTTTACCCGTTGCTTTAGCATGTCGGTAAATAAGGTTAATGCATTAAAGGGCTGCATTAAGTCATGACTGGCCGCGGCTAGAAAGCGGGTTTTACTGCTGTTAGCAGCCTCGGCCTCAGCTTTAGCTTTTTCCAATTCTTGGGTGCGGCTTTCTACCCGTTTTTCGAGTGTTTCATTGGCCAATTGCAATGCTTTTTCAGCTTCAATGTGCGCGGTAATATCAGCAAATGTACTGACAAAGCCGCCACCAGGCATGGCTTGACCGCGGATCTCTAATACTTTGCCATTAAGCATGGTGCGCTGAAAATGATGTGGGCTGCCACCGCGCATATGCGCTAAACGTTTTTCCACCAACTCATGGGCTTCATCGCCGACAATAATTCCTCTGTCGATATTGAAGCGAATTAATTGTTCAATATGCAATCCGGCTTTGACAAAATCTTGCGGGTAATCGAGCAGTTCAATATAACGTTGATTCCAGGCCACTAAACGCATGTCGGCGTCGACAACACTAATGCCTTGTTCAATATTCTCCACCCCAGATTGCAGCAGCTCACGGTTAAACTCAAAAATTTGGTTAGCTTCGTCAACAATGCTTACTACATCTTCTAACGGCATTTGTTGGCTGCGTGATGCAGCGCTCATCACCATTCTGGTCGAGGCGGATCCGAGTACGCCAGATAATTTTAAACGAGTATAATCAATAAGTTGTTGTTGCTGATCTTTACCCGCACGTTTTTTAGATTCAGCAATTAGCGCATCTGCTTCATCTTTATTAATAAAACGGTTTAATAAACTGGCTAAGTCATCGACCGACAAGTGTCTCTCTGGCTGCACCGGTTTTCTATTAACAAATAAATCGGCTTGCAACACCTCGCCAACACTTTGCTCTTTAAGCAGTGAGATAATCACAAAGCAGCCAATGTTTGCCGCTAAACTGTAAAATACCCCATGGCTGATATTGTCTAGACTGGTTAAGCCAAATAAGGCTGTCGGGGTTAACCACGCAATATCAAACAAACCAAATTTAACCCAATGCGCTTCAGGAAATGTCACCGGCAACAGTAAGGTATACAGCCACACAATGCTGCCCATAATTAAGCCCACAAAAGCACCTTGAGTAGTGGCATTTCGCCAATACAAGGCACCAATTGCAGCGGGTGCAAATTGAGACAACAGCACAAATGAGAGTAAACCAATGCTGGCTAAGTGATTTTGCTGATCGATAAAGCGTTCAAATGCAAAGGCCGACAGTAAAATCACCGCGATAGAAACACGGCGTAAATTTAATAAAATACCTGATAATTGCGGGGTTTGTTGAGAGCTAAATTTGGGTAGCCGTAATAGTAATGGGGTTAAAATTTCAGTCGAAATCATGGTGCTTAATACAATTGCCGCCACAATCACCATGGCGGTTGCCGCCGCAAGTCCACCGACATAAACCAATATGCCGAGCCATGCTTGTTGATAAAACAGCGGTAATGTCAGTACATAGGTATCTGCGCCAACACTGCCGCCAGGAAAGCTAAGTTGTCCGGCTAATGCAATCGGCAATACAAAAATATTAATCAATAACAGATATAACGGCACCATCCAACGTGCAGATTTAAGCTCTTCATCATGATTGTTTTCAATCATCATCATGTGAAATTGTTGCGGTAACGCATAGATGGTAATCGCGCCCAAAATAACCTGCGACACCACAAGATAAGTCGAGTCTGATTGGCTGGTTTCTTGAATGTGTTGCCCTTGGCTGAGCAAATCACCAAAGCCATCGAATATAAAGAAAGTGGCAAATATCCCCACCGCCGTCAGAGCAAATAATTTAACGATAGAGCTAAACGCAATGGCTAACACTAAGCCGTGATTATGCTTACTGGCGGAGAGTTGGCGCGCGCCAAACAACACGCTAAAAATAATCAGCACAATGGTAACAACAAATGCGGTGCTAATGCCTGACTGAAACGTGCCCGTGAGTAAATCAAAACTGGTGCTAATGGCTCTTAACTGTAAGGCGATATAAGGAATGGTGCCCAGTAGCGACACAATGGCAACGCTGGCGGCAATTTTAGGCGAACGATCAAAGCGGCAGGCTATAAAGTCGGCAATAGAGGTGAGGTTTTGGCTTTTGATTATTTGTAGCGTGCGCATTAGCATCGGCCACGCAAGCACCAAGCAAATGATCGAACCAATATAAATGGGGGCAAGCCAGGCGCCCGTTGTAGCAGCTTGACCAACAGTGCCATAAAACGCCCATGATGTGCAGCAAACCCCTAGTGAGAGGCTATAGACCCAGGGTTTTTGGGCTAACGTTGTTATGGCGCGATTTTGCCCCCACTGTGCAACCACAAACAGCATGGCAAGATAAGCAATCGAAATTGAACTGATCAACCAAGTATCAATAGATAACCAAGCCTGCAAGTTATTCCCCTATTATTTTTATTGTTTATCCTTGCGAAACTACACTAGACGCCCTGTTTGATAAAGATTTTTAACAACGCGGTGCACTAAGGTAGTACTTATTTATCCATATCCATCAGATAACATGATTTAACTCCATTCGTGTCATTTAAGGTACCGATAACGCCTATGAAAATAACCCATAGATATCTGGTCGAAGGTTTAGTCTTTACGAGTTATGTGCTCTTTGCCATGGCTTGGGTTGGCGGTACTGCCAGTATGAACAACATCATGGCATCGATGCATATCGAGAGTTTAGCCTCTGCAAGCTTTATCAGTGGTGCCGTCACACTGGCTAAAATAGTCGGTACGTTTAGCGCTGCGTATGTCGCGGTAAAGTTTGGTATCAAGTACGCCTTTTTGTTAGCCGCGTTATTAATTGTTGTCGGCATAGTGACGCCACTAGCGACGAGTTATGAATTACTGCTGGTGAGCCGTTTTTTAATGGGCTTAGGCGGAGCCTTTATGATTGTGTACTTTAATCCTATTGTCATGCAGTGGTTTGTACCAGAAGACCGCCCGGTGGTTAATGGGTTAAATGCGGTGGCATTTAACGTCGGTACTGCAATTATTTTATGGGGCATGACCAGTATTAATTCACTTACGGGCAGCTGGCAAAATAGCTTAGTGTTGTTTTCAGCCGCGAGCTTGGTACTGGCAATGGTGTGGTTACTGGTTAAGTTTGACGCTCCCGTTTCGGCTAACCACGCAGCAGGATCTGAACCCACTGAATATGGTTATATGGACGGTCTAAAAGACAAATTTAATTGGCTCTACGCGTTTACTTATTCTGGGCTGCTGTCATTTTATATCTGCCTATTCACTTTTTATCCGCAAGCGGGCATTAGTCAAAGTAAGTGGGTGATTGGTTTTGGCATTATCGGCACCATTGCGGGGATGTTATACAGCCGAAAAAATCCAATGCGCCTACCTATTATTCGTTTAAGCGGGCTGATTATTTTTATCACAGTACTCGGGCTATCGTTTAGCTCGCAGCCTTGGTTACAAATCTTATGTGCGATGGTATTAGGCTTTTTTATCTTTTTCCCGATAACCGCATTAGTGTCTATTCCCCATGAATTACCACAGATGACAGGGCAAAAAATTACCGTGGTGTTTAGTCTGTTCTGGTCGATTAGTTACCTGGTATCAACCATTGTGCTATGGGTATTTGGCAAGTTAGTGGATATGAATAATGGCAGTTACACCAGTTCATTTTTGATGATTACCTTGCTTACCGGCACGGTATTTGTGGGCAGTTATTTTCTACCTGAAACGGGTAAACCAAAGGAGTCATGATAATGAGAGGCACAGTGTCTACTAAGTTGACTGATTTTTTGGCCCAGGCAAATAGTAACATTGCCCTGGCTAAGCAAAATAATATCCAATTTACACCGACAATATTGCGGGAAAACTTAAACAAACTAAGCGGGTTAATGAGTGACTCTCCAGCGGTGTCTTATATTGCAGATAAAACGTTGACGTTACCCGACCGTATTATTCCCGTCAGAATTTATAGTCCTGCGCCAGATAAACCTTTGCAAGTGTTAGTGCATTTTCATGGTGGTGGGCACATGTGTGGCAGCGTAGAGTTGTACGACCCTATCTGCCGTCATCTTGCCAGTATTGCTCAGTGTGTGGTGATTTCGGTTGAGTATCGCTTGGCACCAGAGCATCCTTATCCCGCAGGGATTGATGATTGCGAACAGGTACTTATACGTTACGCTGAGTTACTCGGTGATGTTAAGCATCAAGATTCTGTCACGATTATTGGTGACAGTGCCGGTGGTGCCATTTGCACCAGTTTAAGCATGAATAGCTTAACGGATAAACGGCTTAAAATAGACCAACAAATTTTGATATACCCCAGTGTCGATTACACATTAACAAGCCCATCATTAGACAGTAATGGCACAGGGTTCTTACTCGAAACGTCTCGGATTAAATGGTATTTCGAGCAGTATTTTCAATCAACCGATGCCGATATTATTAAAAAGGCTTCACCTTTATTTGGGCCGATATCGGCAGCATTACCTAAAACGCTGATCTTTACTGCAGGCTGCGATCCACTCCGGTATGAGGGCATAGCTTATGCCAATGCATTAACTGTTGCTGGAGTGGATGTCGAGCATCATTCGTTCGACGGTATGATCCACGCCTACATGTTATTGCACGATTTAGTGAAAGATGAATGCATGGTAACCTATCAACATATCGCTGAGTTTATGGCCAAGACTTAACCACTGCTTATTGTTTTAGGCATTAAAAAAGCCCTTATCGATATCAATAAGGGCTAACATTTAATACCTTTCTTCATAACTAAGTGATCATTGTTTCGTATTGGCGATGGGTTAATAAAATCAAAGTCGTGGCGCTTCGCCCACACCCGACCAAGAAGGGGAAAACTGCTTCCCCCTCTTGGATCTCCCCCGCAGCTCCGACAAAGTGTTTGATCCTCATAGCATAATAAAAATTGCCTACGACTCAGATGGTACATCCATGTACCCCCGAGTCTGGGTCATCATCCATGATGACCCTACGGCATTTTTATCATTCTATTTCGGACACTTCGAACGGAGAATCATTGAGCCTGCAGATTAATCTCAAGTTGAACTATTGTTTATTAGCGCAAAAAATTGTCAGAATCTTACGCTGTAATCAGACCAAATTTTTTAACAGAAAGTTATAATATAACGCTACCATTTTATAGAACAATAACCCCAAGCTTATTGCGCTGTCCAGGCACCATCCATTGGTAATGCTGCACCGGTTATGCCTTTTGCCGCGCCGCCACAAAGAAACAATACAAACTCGCCAATCTGTCTCGGCGCTAGCATTTCTGGTAACGGTTGCTTTGCGGTAACCAGTTGATATTTTGCCTCGTCATAACTCAGGTTTTTGTCGCTTGCGATGTTGTCAATTTGTTTGCCGATAAGCGGCGTATCAACCCAGCCTGGGCATATCGCATTGACCGTAATGCCTTGCTCTGCACACTCAATGGCGACCACTTTGGTTAAACCCACAATGCCGTGTTTTGCCGCGCAATATGCCACTTTATTTGCTGAGCCGACTAAACCATGTACTGAGGCAATATTAATAATTCGCCCCCATTGTTTATTGGTCATTGCGGGCACAACTTTTTGGATGGTATGAAATGCAGAAGATAAGTTAATCGCGATGATGTCGTTCCACTTTTCAATCGGAAAGTTGGCCACATCTTGAGTGTGCTGAATGCCAGCGTTATTGACTAAAATATCAATACTGCCTAATTGCTCCACGGCTGCATCCATAAACTCATGTATGCAGGCAGAGTCTCTTAAATCGGCATTGCTAAAATAGGTGTTTATTTGGTATTGGGTAGCAAACTCAGTGGCTAAAGTCTGCCCTTCATCTTGCGCCATCAAACCATGCAATACGATATGACAACCTTGTTCAGCCAGTACATGAGCGGTGGCTAAGCCTATACCGCTTGTTGAGCCGGTAATCAGTGCTACTTTCCCTTTTAGTCCCGTGTGTAACGTCGACATAGTATCGGTTCCTCAATCCAATTTAGTACTTTCAGGGTAAAGCAATTTAGGCACAATTTAATTGGCACCTTAGTACCATATGGCATCAGCAACTTGGCATGTACTTAGCCATAACCGTAACATCAATGAGCGCTACCAGTTAATCGACTCGCCTTGCCAGTCAAGGTAGCTAGCTTCACCATTTGGCTCAATGTTATCCATAATATGGTGCAACTGGCTGGCAACAAATTCAGGGGTAAAAAGCTTTCCTGCTGGTACGTTGGCTTGAAAAGGTTTTGATAATGGCGTGTCGGTGGTGCCGGGGTGAAACGCAATGAGTTTCACGCGTTTAAGGCGTCTAGCATATTCTACTGCCGTGGTTTTAATGAGCATGTTTAATGCCGCTTTTGAGGCGCGATAACCATACCAACCGCCGAGGCGATTATCTGAAATGCTGCCGACTCGAGCACTCAATATATTGATAACACATTTTTGCTCAGCGCTTACTTTATGACGAGGTTGCGACAACAATGGGGTGAGGGCGCTTAGCCATAACATCGGCACAATACTGTTGGCATAAAACAGCTGCTCTAACGAATGTGCATCAATATCTTCAATGCGTTTCTCGGGCATTAAGGCTGGTTCGTTTGTGCTGATGTGCTGGTTTTTACTGTGCAAAATGCCATTACACATCACTATGCTAGTCACTGTGCCTGCAATCGCCGCGATATCGCTAACACATTGTTCTATTGAGGCTTGTTGATAATCACAGCTAAAGTGCTGGTGGTTAATACGTCCCGTTAGTTCACTGTCAGTTAGTTCGCTGTCAGTTAGTTCAATGCCCATTAGTTCAGGCAATTTAATGCTGGCCTGACGGCTAACCGTGATGATTTGTAACGGCTCTGCGACAGGTAAGTTTGGCTGCTGTTGCTTTACGTGTTGATGACAAGCTTGTTCAATAAAGGCTTGGGCAATTAGCGATGACGCCCCAATTACAATAATGGTTTCAGTTGTCGTTGAATCGCTCATGCGCTTTGCCCTTATTTAATGTTACAACTGCCATTATCACAGCGTTTTTTGCCGGTCAGTAAATACGATATCCGGTAGCGATTACGTGCAAAGGCCAAATACGCGAGGTCTGCCACAGGTTTAATCACGGGCAGGCGCAGCAGTTTTATCCAACCGTGTTTACCTGTTAATCCCCATGCCTTAGCAGTCACGTCTAAGCCATACAGCCAACTGCCATCCGCTTGCAAACCATGCAATATGGTATTGGCTTGTTCTACATCTAAGTCAGGGAAACGCTGATTAATATCTGCCGCGTTAATGTCTTCAAGCCCGATGCAGTTTAAGCTGTCGTAGCGCTTTAATTGCTGCATTTCATTAAGACAAAGCGGGCAAGTGCCATCGTAAAATATTGTCAGTTCCATTATTCACCTCGTGTCGCTTTTATTGAGATTGTACGCACCAGATCCCAAGCTAGTTTACCTTTATTGTGATTAGCATTGATCATTTAGCGATCGGCGTGAGCATTTAAGATTTATGATCTTTTTATTTCACCCTGGCGTATAGATTAAAAACAATCCACTAGGGCTAAATAATGCCATTAAGCCAAGCTATTATTAACGTCACCAACTTACGTTTACGCACCTTTATTGGGTTTAACCAAGACGAACGCGAAAAACAGCAAGACGTGGTGATCAACATTGAGATCCATTATCCAGCGGATCGATCGTTCCAAACCGATGATGTCGCCGATGCCCTAAACTACAAGATAATCACTAAAAAAGTGATTCAGCATGTAGAAGAAGGCCGGTTCTTATTACTCGAAAAACTGGTGGCTGACGTGCTCGACATTTGTCGTGAACATCCAAGCGTAACCTTAGCACGAGTGACTATTGATAAGCCGCATGCATTACGTTTTGCCGACTCTGTTTCTTTGTCTTTAGAGTATCAAGCCTAACCTATTATTAAGGATGTTATTATGACCACCATTAATGACATAACTCGCGTCGAGTTGTCTGCAGAAGCATTAAAAGTACAACAAGCGTTAGTTGACCATGGCCTTGAAACGCCACTGATTCCAAGTGACCTGACTAGCGAGCAAAAGTATCAGCGTATTAAAGGCTTAATGACAGAAGTTGTGTCGACACTTGGCCTCGATTTAAGCGACGACAGTCTAGCTGAAACCCCGCATCGTATTGCTAAAATGTACGTCAACGAGATTTTCTCAGGCCTTGATTACGCTAACTTCCCTAAAATCACCCAAATTGACAATAAAATGGGTGTAGAAGAGATGGTTAAAATCAGCAATATCAGTGTGGTAAGTACCTGCGAGCATCATTTTATTACCATCGATGGCCTAGCCAAAGTGGCTTACATTCCTAAAGGCAACATTATTGGCTTATCTAAAATTAACCGAATTGTGCGCTTTTTTGCTCAACGCCCGCAGGTGCAAGAGCGTCTCACACAACAAATTTTAGTGGCACTGCAAACCTTGCTCGAAACCGACGATGTCGCAGTTAGCATTAACGCTACTCATTACTGTGTTAAATCTCGCGGCATTATGGACACGTCATCGAGCACCCAAACCACGGCGCTTGGCGGTTGCTTTAAAGCAAACCCAGCCAGTCGTGCTGAATTTTTAGCATAATTTTATACGGTCTACTTCCATTTATTTAATGGCTTCAACCTCCCCCGAGTTGAGGCCATTTTTTTTAGGCTGCAAACCTTGTATTAAAAGTTTAATCCTTAACGTTTATTATAAATGCTTATCATAAGCACCTAATTTGCTTATGATAAGTTTTAGGGTAAGTCATTAACCAAACATAAAGAGAGCATTATGGAACGCACAATACTGATCACCGGCGTAGGTAAGCGCATTGGTTATGCACTAGCTAAGTATTATTTGGCTCAGGGTCATCATGTTATTGGTACTTATCGTACTCATTACGACAGTATTGAGCAGTTAGGTAAACTTGGAGCCAGTTTGCATTCGTGCGACTTAACTGAGCCTGCAGCTATTGATGAGCTTATTGCTCACATCAATAAGCATCATGATCGCCTCGACACTATTATCCATAATGCTTCAGACTGGTTGCCAGACAACAGCGGCTTAAGCCCGAGTGACACGATGGCCAGAATGATGCAAATTCATGTGTCTGCGCCGTATCAAATCAACCTTGCATTAGCGCCATTGTTGGTTGCTGCCGCTAAAACCAATGACGACAGTATCGGTGCCAGCAACATTATTCATATCACCGACTATGTCGCCGAAAAGGGCAGTAAAAAGCACATTGCTTACGCGGCCAGTAAAGCGGCATTGCATAATATGACCTTGTCATTTGCCAGCTTGCTTGCGCCACACGTTAAAGTGAACTCGATTGCCCCTGCGATGATTCTATTTAATGAGCACGACGATGATGCTTATAAAGTCAAAGCATTAGCGAAAGCGATATTGCCAAGGGAGGCCGGTAATAATGAAATTATTAGCCTTATCGATTATCTACAAAGCAGCCATTATGTGACGGGTCGCAGTTATGCTGTAGATGGTGGTAGGCATTTAAAGTAGGCATGTAAAATAAGCGTTTAATTATAGCGCTTAGTCATTGCATATAAAGCGACACAAAGTGTGCCGCTATATGGCTATCATCATTTCGCGGTATTTTGTTATAGACTTCTAGATGGCTAATTGGTAGTGTGGATATTAATCAATATCACCACAGTCAATTATCTCAAGGAAGTCGCTATGTCTGCAGAAAACATGAAACTGGAATCACTGGCATTACATTATGGCTACGAGTCAGAAGCTACGACTAAAGCTGCGGCAGTGCCGATTTACCAAACCACCTCGTACACCTTTGATGATACCCAGCATGGCGCAGACCTATTCGACCTCAAAGTCGCAGGTAATATTTATACCCGCATCATGAACCCAACCACCAGTGTGTTAGAGCAACGCTTAGCGGCTATCGAAGGCGGTATTGGCGCGCTTGCAGTGGCATCTGGCATGGCGGCGATTACCTATGCGATTCAAGCGCTCACTCAAGTGGGCGACAACATTGTTAGCACAAGCCAACTGTATGGCGGCACCTATAACTTATTTGCTCATACGCTGCCGCGCCAAGGCGTTGAAGTGCGCATGGCAGCGTTTGATGACTTTGACGGTCTAGATGCATTAATTGACGATAAAACCAAAGCATTATTTTGTGAATCAATTGGTAACCCTGCCGGTAATATCGTCGACTTACAGCGTTTGGCCGATATTGCCCATAAACATGGGGTGCCATTAATTGTTGATAACACTGTCGCGACGCCAGTATTGTGCCGCGCGTTTGATCACGGCGCCGACATTGTTATCCATTCACTGACCAAATACATTGGCGGTCACGGCACCACTATTGGTGGGGTGATTATTGACTCAGGTAAGTTTGACTGGTTGGCCAACAAAAAACGCTTTGCGATACTTAATGAGCCCGATCCGTCTTATCACGGCGTGGTTTACACCGACGCCTTTGGCCCCGCTGCCTACATTGGCCGTTGCCGCGTAGTGCCATTACGTAATACTGGCGCAGCCTTGTCGCCACACAGTTCATTTTTGCTGTTGCAAGGGCTCGAAACCCTTAGTCTACGCATGGAACGTCATTGCAGTAATGCACTCGCGCTGGCTGAATTTTTACAAAAACACCCAAGTATTAGCTGGGTCAATTATGCTGCACTACCCAATAGCCCGCACCATGCAACCTGTCAAAAAATCACCGGCGGTAAAGCCTCAGGTATCATCAGTTTTGGCATTAAAGCCGCCAACGCAGAAGCGGGTAAAGTGGCTGGTGGTAAGTTTATTGATGCGCTGCAAATGGTGTTACGTTTAGTCAACATTGGTGATGCTAAATCGCTCGCTTGTCACCCTGCTAGTACCACTCATCGCCAGCTCAGCGGTGCAGAGCTAGCCAAAGCTGGTGTATCAGAAGACTTAGTGCGTATTTCAGTGGGTATTGAGCATATCGACGACATCATTGCTGATGTTAGCCAGGCACTTGATAAGGCGATTGTATAAGCTCACTTTTAGTCTAATCATTTAACTAAAAAGCCCCATCAATAACATGTATTGATGGGGCTTTTTCTATTCTGATATGTTTAATTTCTACCTTCTAAAAGTCTAGTTGGTATGTAAGAGGAATCTGCAGTATCAACGTGTCTCCGTCAAAGTGTCCGAAATAGCGTGATGAAAATGCCGTAGTGACATCATGGCCTTTCTCACACATCCATGTGTTTCAAGGCATTTAGGCTCCTGCCTTGCAGAAATGTAACAGGCTCGGGGGTACATGGTCGTTTTTTGACATCCATGTCACCACGACATTCGTGAATCCCTTCACATCAGATGTACCATCTGAGTCGTTAGGTGATTTTTATTATGCTATAAGGATTAACACTTTGCCGGAGCTGCCGGGGAGATCCAAGAGGGGGAAGCAGTTTTCCCCTTCTTGGTCTGGTGTGGGCGAAGCGCCACGACCTTAATAGTATTAAGCTATTTTAAATAGCCAATCGTCTCGTTGGGGTAATAATCACTGGCAATGGCATATCCCAAAAGTCGGTTGGTACCTGGCTCACTTCCTGGCAATCGTGGGCAAAACCAACGGCTAAGGGGTTGTTGTTAACAACTTGAGCTAAGGTGCGATCGTAATAACCGCCGCCCATGCCCATACGATTACCGTGTTCATCAAATGCCACTAACGGCGTGATGATCATATCGAGTTGATTAACAGTGATCACATGCTGCACATTGAGTTTAGGTTCGCTAATACCGTATTGGTTTTTAACCATCACCGAGTCACGATCGTAACGTACAAATAACAAGTGACCTTTGCAAAATGGATGGATAAGCGGCAAGTAAACATTGATGTTTAAATCCCACAAGGCATCAATCAATTTTTGTGTGGCTAATTCGCCGTCATGGGTTAAATACACGGCCACATACTGTGCCGATTGGGCCTGAATTTCTGCCAGCATATGGCGGCTGGCAATTAAGGCTAATTGGCTTTGCTCTTCAGTGGATAAACTGTTGCGCTCTTGCCTAACATGGCGGCGAATATTGTCGCGGCTCATGTCTGTGCTATCAAACAAAGGCTCTTGAAACTCAGATGGGGTGGCAAAATAGCTAATGCGTGCCGAAGAGGTAGACGTAACAGGACGGTTGTCGTTGTTCGTCATAAAACGCGTGATACTCATATATTAGGAGTACTCCATCACTGACAAATTAAAAAACACCAAAACACAGAATGAAAGTAGGTTAGCGCTTTATGAGTCGATATGAAAGCACTGGTTAATCATCTGCTCATGTTGCAGCTGATTAACCTCGACTAACCTAAATGCTTAATCCTATTTGTCCATATTCATGGATTTTAGTAATACAGGGCTATCATAATCTGCCACCATGGTTTTTGCTTTTAACCAAAAACGTCTTCGCGTTAAGAAGTAAGTAAAGCTGATAGATAATATGCCCCATTCAAGTACATTGTTTTTCATAAAATCTATGCCAGATGCCAATAACGTTGTTACGTCACCAACATAGTGCGCATGATCTGCAATAAAACCATAGGTAGGATTTATGGCATAAAGTCCAAATTGAATTGCGCAGAAAATACCAAACCCAACCAGTAAGCCTAACAACTTGCTATACCATCTCTGTGGCCTTTTAATGCCAATAATAAGTAAATAGACACCCACTAATATTGAACCTGTAACAAGCGTGCTACCGATAGCTGGTGATAGTTCAAGTAGCTCTAACGTATTGTAATAACATGTAAAGCCAATATGTGGCAATAATAGTGTGATGCTTATCGCTAACAACCATATTTTAGTTTTGCTGATACTTTTCCAATACCACTTTTTCACACTCTTATAGCTTAACCACAGGAGCCCAAAAACAAACACATAGTTCATATAAGCGGGGAGCCCAAATAAATCAAATCTCATCCTCAGCAACGCCATTATCCATTCAGGCACTTGTGACACGCTCATGCGATGACTTGTTTCTGCGGCAAATGAAGGAAATAACAGCGCGATTAACATTCCTAACGTAAAGAACAAATAAGTGTACTTTATTAAGCTTAAAAACATGTTGGGCGCAATACCCTTAACACTCTGCTTTTTTAACTTAGTGACTAAGTGTTGATAGTTAGAGATAACAGCATCGTTAATCTCTTTTGAAACCCAATTTTCTGTTAGTAACGCAATTTGAGTCTGGGTGGTGTGCGCTTCAATAATGTCCTTTATCGCGGGTGTTGCTAATACTTCTTTGTCGGTTTCTTTGTCATTTCCGGTCATTTTTTGCGCTGCAAACCATACAGCAGGATCGTAAACTCCACCGGCATTGTGTGTTGTGTCTTTTTTACCCGCAAAACACATTGTTGTATCGACTTTATCTATCGTAGCGGTAAATTGTAACGTCGGCAGTTTAGCGGTAAAAGCATAAATAAAAGTACAACCATCAAGGGCGCCTTCAACGTCAACTTCAGCTATCTCGGTCAAATGATAAACTAAGTCTAAACCATTATTTTTAACGAATTCAGAAGTCCATTCGTGATAGTCGTTACTGTTATAAGCCCATTTAGTGCTGCGTTTAGCATCACCATCAATGGTGTAACTGTAATAGAGATATCCACCACCATTACAAGTATTGCAGGTTACTGAACCTGATCCGTTGCAGGTATAACAGGTTTTTTTGCCACTTCCCCAGCAAGATGAGCATGATTCAGTTGTGTAAACCGTGCGATTATTATAACTGTCGAAACGTGACACACTAATGCGGCCGCTGCCACTACAACCGGTACAAGAATTCTTGCCTGAGCCATTACAATTATAACAGCTTTGTGACCCAGAGCCGCTGCAGTTGTAACACACTTTGCTGCCTACATAGGTTTCTGGTGCAGATTTTAAGTCTCTATTTCTGATCAAAAAATTGCTAGAAATATCAGGCCCAAGAATATTTATAAAACGGTCATTAAATAACGAGTTTTGTCCGCTAACATACTCTTTTGCTTTGTCGTGGGCGTAATCCCTCGCATTTGATGCACTACCAGATTGGATGCCATTAGGACAATAAGATCCATGTTCGTGCTGACTTACCCCAATTTCGATCGTCCACCCAAAAGTAAACTTAAGCTGAGGTTGTTTTGTTTGTTCGTTACTTAATATTACGGGGACATCAACACCAGTGAGGTCTTTACCGTTATTACGGATAAATCGTTGGAATTGTTCTAATTTACTCACGTAATACTTCCTATAATCAATGCGTGATACATTTTGCTATTTATTGTTATTAAGCTATTTATTGTTATTGAGCTAAAAGCTGTTTATTCAAAATTGATGTCAAAACTCGTTTCATCGGCCTTCAAATAAACCCACTTTCTCATTGGCTCTTGTCCTGGCGCAGAGACTTTAATGTCGTAACTGCCTGCACGTAACATCATGCCTGCTTGATACTTGGGTTTTATGTTCATCACTGAAACCTTGGCTTTGGCAATATTGCTGTTAATGGTCAGTGGCAATAAGGCTGAGTTTTTAGGTGATGATGTAACGGTTTTCGTTGAATCATGTGTGGGCATTACTGCTAAATCAAAGCGATCAATCGATTCACTGATGGCATTAAATCCTTCAGTAATAAACAAGCGTTGATCAATAGATGAACCGATAGGCTGCACCATAGGTAGGGTCACTAATAACCATTTAAGTGTATATGACACTGTGGCGGAATCATTCTTTTCCATTTGATCAAAAAAGTAATGCATTGATGAGCCAGGCATAGTGTATTGGTTACCGCCCATTGATAACGGAACCACAAATATTGACGCGAGTAATACCGTTGATATCACCGGCTTTATCAGGCGATTAGGCTTAACTTCAGGCGTCAAGGACGCCCGTTTAGCTTGTACTAGTTCGACTGCTTTCATCGGGAGTTTTAATACGGTAAGTAACACTAATGCTAAGCTAATCGCCATAGAAATAGGCGGAATAATGGTTGAACGTAATGCCGATTTACCCGTTGATTCAAATGCACCGCCATCGGCAAATTCAACTTGTTGAGCTTCGAGTACATTCAGATACTCAGTGGTTTTACGTTTGATATTAGGTTCAATAATGTGTTGTTTAAATTCGCGATTATTCCAATCCGCCAGTGTTGGGTTTACATACAGCTCTTTCATTTCTCGTTGAATACGCTGTTGGATCATGCCTTGTTGCTGAAATGCTTGCCAACTCAAATTAGGCGGCATGTCGCTACCCTTGGCTTTCATTTTGGTTCGCCACTCGGCATCGGCTTGCTGACGCACTTTTTTAGCGACAGCAATATCAAAACTATTGCGATCAGTGATTGACCAAGAAGGGGATAACGTTAAGCCTTTTTGCTTTAGCTTCTTATTGACTTTGATGCTAGTCAGCTCATGTACTCTAAACTCATGGATTGAGTTAATTCCTAATGGGTAACCTCCTGATTCTTTACTAAAATCAGGGGCCATTTTTACCATCAGCACACGTTTATAGTGTTTTACATCGTTGGTATATACCATTCGATGATCTTTAAAGCCTGCATCACCGCCTGTTACTGCATCTGCTGCTTGCATTGCCGTGAATAGACCTAAAGTCATGATGCCCGAAATAATAGAATTACCGACATTTTCTGACGTTGAAATCTCTTCGCGAATGAGCCAATCATTAGGCGGAATATAAGGAATGCCGTATTTGGCTATTTCTTTGTCATAACCTTTTTGCAGTCGCTCAAAGCAGCTATCTTTACTACTGCCGCTTTTCTTTTCAGCACATTTATTACGACGTTCAAAATAGTCATACAGTTTAGGCGCAATTTTTTGTGCACGAGATTCTACTCTTGCTTCATACGCCTTGGTGCCTTTTTGATATTGTTCCCAACCTTGCTTAACTTGATTTTGGGTATCTAACCAGTACGAATCAGACCGAGTTTGTACACTGCCTAGTGCTTGATTATATTGATTCGATCCCGTGGCGTACTCGGTATATTTATTGCGAAGTGTTTGGCGGAAATCATCATAGTGACGATAGTGTTCATCAAAACGAGACATTGCCCGATCGCGGACAAATTTTTCCATTATCAGACTTTTTTTGTTTTTTAAATCGGCCACTAATTTATCGTCAGCGTAAACCAACCCACCAAATACTGAGAGAAAGGTTTTTTCGGTCGCATTGTGTTCTTTATTGGGATCGTACTCTATGCCTTCGAATTTGATTGAGTTTTCAATTAATGCACTGCGAAGTAACTGTGACAAGTAAGCTTGTTGACGTTCAGCAGGCGTTGATGCATCAATAATAAAATGATCGACTAACCATTTTTGTCCAAAAAATACCGTTGGCCACACAATGGCCGCAATTAAGGTGAAGTAACCTAAGGCGCGCGACACTTTAGCGACTCGTTTACCTTTTAATAATAAATCTGCTAACAGTAACGTCACACCAATACCGCTGATGGTTCGGCCAAAAAGCTCAACCAAGCGTAAGTCTTCCATACTGGAGTTTCGTCCTCCAGCAACATCGGTTAATGCTGCATTAAATACTGCTTCCGGGAACAAATACATTACGGAACAAACGAACATCAGCAGCATCCACCAGAAGGGTTGGCCCGTTTTACTAATCTGGGCTTCAACGGCTTGTTGCTTTTCTACTTTTTTGGCGGTTGATTGCTGACTTTTTTGTACTTTTTCCAGCTGTTTTACCGCGGATTCCATTTTCTTTTGTGTCGGGGCGCTGTTCAGCAAGTTTGTTGCAAATGGGCTTTTGTTATCTTCAGTCATATTAATCTTTATCAACCATCATCTTTTTATCGTTATGCTTTTTTACCGCTATTTAGCCTGGCGTTGGGGGAGCCTTAAAATAATTGTCTCGCCCGTATCGTTATCAATTTTTTCATCTGTGATTGTAGGAAAACCATGCTCTAACAATGGGGTAGGAATATTATTAGGCTCCACTTTTACTGGTGGACGGCTAATTGGAGCAAGGCCAGAATCTAATGACAAATAGTAACCTTCAGTTTGATATCCACGCATTTCGTTAAAACGGTCAAAGTCAGCATCTTGTGGTAAAGAAACAATATAACGGCCAAGATGGCTTGATGGCTCATAGCGTTTAGCCGGCACAGCCGCATTAAATAAGCGTTGGCAAATTTTATAAGGCGTTGCATCAACAATGGCGCCATCAGGTAATTGTACCGTGGTTAATTTAATTAATTGTGACTGGTGATACTCGCTGCCATTAAGTGAATAGGTATAGACCTTCATACCCAGTTGGTGAGCGTCATGTTTAACGTTTGGATGCTGCATAAAGCTGCGTATATCCAAGTGGAGTCCTGAATTATCACCGAGCTTTTTGTGTATGGCAGAGAGTGACGATTTTGCCGTATAGTCTTTATAGCGTGAGCGGTAACGTTTGGTGCCGTATCGCCCTACGAGTTCAAGCTTACTTTGATTATCTAAGTAATAAGCATCGTTTTTGACGCCGTTACGTAAATCAGCCGTTAATTTTTCAATGCTTGTTGGGTGTCCACCCTGAATAAACCCTAAATACACCGATGGATTAATGCCTCGTAGCTTATAGAGTATTTCTTGTTCCGCGGCTGAATAATAAAATCCTCCTAAACCAATATATTTTCGGAGCATATTATCAAGCTCAACGAGTTTTTGGCCGTTGGTATCAGATTTTATCTCTACATTGAGTTGTTGATTATTATGGCGATATGCGGCGAAGGTTTTAAAGGCTTCAACAGCGGCAATAGGGCGTTGATCGAGTAAATTGTTAGTTTGCTTATCGCGTAGTTTGAGATTGGAAAACGCCTGAAAGTTCATGCGATTGAGTTTAAATCGTTCACCAGTGTAATACACGGTCGCGCGGCCTGTCTGGCTATCGTGATGATTAACCCAGGTGCCATCTTTAAGCAGCATTACGTCAATTTCAACACTATTAAAGTTATCATTTAACGCCGACGCGATGGCATTTGCACTGCTTTCTGGTTGTCTAAAGTCACCTCGATGGGCTGATATTTCTAGCTGACATTGGGCGGTAGACAGCATTTTGATATTGCCATTATTGGCTAGGTATAAATTCCGGTCACCTAAGCTCAACTGAGTATCAATAATATTCAAGCCCTGGGTAGCAGCATCTGTTGGTAAGTGAGTTAACTCGAGAGGAATAACATTAACCGGTTTAGCTGGAGAGGGCGTAGGGAGAGATTTACAGCCTGTTAACGAGAACAGCAGAAACGCAATAATGATGCCGCATAACTTCAGGCTAAAGGTAAGACTTGTCATAATCCATAAATACAAGCTATTAATATATAAGGCTTTATACATTAATGTGTTTTGTAACACAACCTTATGAATAAAGTTACTAAATTTAAAAGTTTAAAATGTGAATGGATGACTGTTTTCTAAAGCGAACGGTTGCTTAATATACAGAAATGGCAATGAGATGCACCAATTTAGGTCATTAGTGACAGATTGAATAACATCATAAACGGGTGCACAAGATTGATGCTGTTAAGGTAACACAGTGATTTGAGATTAAATCGCGATGTAAACGCGACTGTGAAGTACAAATGATAGGATGCTCCCCAGAACACCGCTGCCGGCGTAGCCCTTGAACCGTAGGTTCAAGGCGGGTAAATGTTCATCTCCTAAGGCTTCTCGGTACGAGCCGAGCATGCACAATGTCAACAAAAGCATTCACCCTGGGTTTGTAATTATCGGCACAGGGACATAGCCAGTTCGCGCATATCCCAGGGAGCAAAACAGGGTAGAAGTAAGTATTACACTTAATTCTGAATTCTTAGTTTAGTCATCCTTGCGGCTTCGTTCAACCAATGATGTTTCCAACGTCGATTGTAATAACGAAATACGCTCATCCATTTGCGCCATATATTGCTTATTTTTTTGCTTTTCTTCAAACAACTCATTGCCAATGTTCAATGCAGCCATGATGGCTAATTCTTCACGGCTTAAATTGTTAGTACGCGACTTTAAGGTTGTCAGTTGGTTTTCAACTTCTCTGGCAACGGTGCGTAAGGCATCTTCGCGTCCTTTTGGACAGCCAATAGAGTAGGTGCGCCCTAAAAGGGTTATATCAACAGCACTGTTACTCATAATGTCGCCCCAATCCTTAGTCAGTTCGCGAACTATATAGGGCTGAATTTAAAAGCGCAAGGCAACAGCGGCCCTTTTTAACGATTTGTTGTTTGAGTGAACAAATCGCCTGCAATCATTGTATTACTATTCACAAATTTGATCACATGTCGCGCTAGTATTTGGAGCATCATAGTAACTCTGCTAGCATTGAGACAGATATCGCGCTATTAGGAAAAAACCATGGCAACCCCACCTTCTTTATGTATCGAAAATCTTAAAAAAGCCTTAGATGCGGCCGAAATTGGTCAGCACCCTGTAGAAGTGCACGGTGCACTTGTTGGGCTAATTTGTGGTGGTGTACAGCAAGACAATTATGCGTGGCTAAAACCGCTGGCAGACTTAATGAATGATGGCCAACCGCTAGAGTCTAACCTACAGCAATTAATTGCTGAGCTTTACCAGGACACCGTTGCTCGTCTAGCAGATTTTGAATTTGGCTTTACCTTATTACTGCCAGAAGAAGAAGTCTCGCTTAGTCACCGTGTTGAAGCACTGGCCCTGTGGACGCAAAGCTTTTTAACCGGCATTGCGATTATTCAGCCAGAACTGGCTAAAGCATCACCGGACGTTCGCGAAGTCATTAAAGATTTAGCAGAAATTGCCCAGGTTGAATTTGATGTTGGTGATGATGACGAATCAGAAACCGCCTACGTTGAATTGCAAGAGTTTGTCAGAATGTCAGCCATTTTATGTTACTCAGAGTTTGGTTTAGACATGCCATTAAATGACACCGACCAGTCATCGACTATTCATTAATTTTTAGCTTTCATTAGCAGCGGCGCAGCGTATGACCACAGCACATCATTCAACTTCACCTCAAGCTGTCGACATTGCCATTGTAGGTGGCGCGATGGCTGGGGCGACATTAGCCCTAGGGTTAGCCAAGTTATCTGCATCACTCGCACGCCCGCTGCGTATCGCCTTAATTGAAGCTCATGTTGCTGACAATAAACACCCAGGTTTTGATGCTCGCTCCATTGCCATTGCGCATGGCTCTATTTTTGAACTGACTCGTTTAGGCATTTGGCCAAAGCTCAAGCATTTAGGCACGCCGATTGAAAACATCCATGTGTCCGATCGCGGCCACTTTGGCATGACTGAGCTTAACGCCAAACCGCTAGGCTTAGATGCGCTAGGGCAGGTGGTTGAACTGGCTAAAGTCGGTAGCGTACTGTTTGATGAACTGGCGAAATCGTCGGTACAGGTTTATTGCCCCGCTAAGGTCACCGCTTTACAGGCCCTGCAAGATGGCCATGTGTTGTCGTTAGATGACGGCAGCCAGTTACATTGTCAATTGCTGGTGGCCGCAGACGGCGCGCACTCAGTGGTACGCCAGTATTTAGGCCAAACCACCGAACAAGTTGATTTTCAGCAAACGGCTATCGTTGCCAATGTCACCACCAATCAACCGCACCAGCATTGGGCTTATGAGCGCTTTACTCAAACAGGCCCATTAGCCTTGCTGCCGATGCAAAACATGACCGCATTCTCAGCGCAATCTAAAGCATCATCGACGCAAGCCAAAGAGCCATCAGCGCAATTAAAAGAGCCCTTAGCGCAATTAAAAGAGCCCTCAACTCAATTAAAACAGCCATCTGCGCAATTAACAGACTCTGCCAAAGGACAATCGCGTTTTTCACTTGTGTGGGCATTGCCGCCAGCGCAAGCCGATGAATTGAAAAACGTCGATAAAAGCGAGTTTTTAGCCGCATTACAACATGTATTTGGCCACCGCGTCGGCCAGTTTGTCGATGTTGGCCAGCGTGTCAGTTATCCGCTTACCTTGTCATACATGCCAAGGCCGATATATCACCGCTGTGTGTTTGTCGGTAATGCAGCGCAAACGTTACACCCTATTGCAGGGCAAGGCTTTAACCTAGGCCTGCGTGATGTGGTTGGCTTGTTAGATGTTATTGAAACCGCGCTAACGCAAGCCAATAGTGAAACTGAAGTAAAAGTCGATCTTGGCAGTAGCGACATCGTGCATCAATATTTGGCCGCACGCCAACAAGACCGCGACAGCACTTTACGTAACATCGAATTTTTAGTCCGTGGCTTTTCCAATCAATATTGGCCATTAGTCGCAGGGCGCAGTATTGGCTTGCGTTTATTGTCTTGGCTGCCGCCGTTAAAACGCCCCGTAGCACAAACTGCCATGGGCTGG
This sequence comes from Shewanella sp. MF05913, assembly GCF_059758095.1. Classification (NCBI taxonomy): domain Bacteria; kingdom Pseudomonadati; phylum Pseudomonadota; class Gammaproteobacteria; order Alteromonadales; family Shewanellaceae; genus Shewanella; species Shewanella sp. MF05913. The sequence goes on along the minus strand of NZ_JCAYNT010000002.1, from coordinate 351,930 downwards.
CGTTAACTCATTTTAAGGTAAGGATTGACCATGTTTTCAACCAAAACATATGATGTAGCCATCGTCGGCGGTGGTATGGTCGGGCTCGCAACTGCCATTGGGTTAGCCAATGCCGACCTGAATGTGGTGGTAATAGACGCAGGCACAACTCAGGCCGTCAGTGGTGAACCTAAATTACGTGTTAGCGCCATCAATAAAGCCAGCCAACAACTGCTGGAAAATCTCGGCGCATGGCAATACCTCGACGACAGTCGCATTAGCCCGTATCAAAAAATGTCAGTGTGGGACAAAGACGGCCTAGGCAAAATTGAGTTTGATGCTCACAGCATTAGCGAAACCTATTTAGGCTCGATTATCGAAAACGATGCCATTAGTCATGCCCTTGCCAAACGTGCCAGTGAAATCAGTAATCTTACCCACCTTGAAGACCAACGCCTTGAGCGTGTGGCCTTTGGTGAGCGAGAAGCCTGGCTTACGCTCGCCAATGGCGACAATATCAGCGCTGCGGTGGTGGTTGCTGCAGACGGTGCCAACTCGTGGGTGCGTCAGCAGTGCAGTATTCCATTAACGTTTTGGGACTACGGCCACCACGCTATTGTCGCCACAGTGCGCACCGAACTTGCTCATGACGCTACTGCCAGACAGGCCTTTTTACCCGGCGGCCCATTAGCCATGTTGCCACTGTACCAAGATAACTTATGTTCCATCGTGTGGTCGGTGTCGCCCGAGCAAGCCGAACACCTACAAGCTTTAGACGATGTCGAATTTGGCAAAGCCTTAACCGCTGCCTTAGATGGTCGATTAGGTGTGTGTAGCGTTGAGAGCGAACGGCAATCATTCCCGCTGCGTATGCGTTATGCGCGCCACTTTGCTCGCCACCGTTTGGTGTTAGCCGGTGACGCTGCTCATACTATTCATCCGCTAGCTGGCCAGGGCGTAAACCTTGGCTTTTTAGACGCGGCCAGTATTGTCGACACCTTTAACGAACTGCACCAGCAAGGCAAAGATTTAGGTGAATATAGCCATTTACGCGCCCTAGAACGTTGGCGAAAAGCCGACGCCATGGAAATGATTGCCATCATGGAAGGCTTCAAAAGACTGTTTGCCGGCAGTAACCCGCTTAAAAAAGCCATTCGTGATATCGGTTTAACCCTGGTCGATAATGTCGCTGGGCTGAAAACAGTGTTCATCAAACAGGCTATGGGTAACAAAATGACATTACCTAAACTTTGCCGCGAATCAATTTCATCTTAGCTAATGTAGAAAGTTGTTTAATATCAGGCAATACAGTCAAATCAGTCATTTTATTGTAAAAAGTTATGTAAAAAAATTACAGCAATGGATTAGCTAAACTAATGCGACAAACCTCGGATTAGAAAAATTTTTTGTATACAAAACAGGTCTGCGGAGTATAATTTTGACCGCATTTTATCAAAGACCTACATAAGAAAGGCCTCAAAAAAAGGGATAATAATGGCTAGCAAAACTGTACTTTTTAACAAGCATTTAGAATCGAAAGCCAAAATGGTTGATTTTCATGGTTGGGAAATGCCGATTAACTACGGCTCTCAAATCGAAGAACACCATGCAGTGCGTCAAGATGCGGGCATGTTCGACGTATCGCACATGACAGTGGTTGACGTAACCGGCAACGAAGCTTGTGCCTTTTTACGTAAGTTACTTGCTAACGATGTCGCCAAACTCACCGTTGCGGGCAAAGCCCTTTACGGTGGCATGCTAGACGAAAGCGCTGGCATCATCGACGACCTTATTACCTATTACCTAACCGATACTCACTACCGTGTTGTGGTTAACTCAGCCACTCGCGACAAAGACTTAGCGTGGATCAACAAGCAAGCCGCTGCGTTTGATGTTGTGGTTACCGAGCGTCCTGAACTGGCAATGATTGCCGTACAAGGCCCTAACGCTAAAGCCAAAGCCGCACAGGTATTCAACGCTGAGCAAAATGCAGCCGTAGACGGCATGAAGCCATTTTTTGGCGTGCAGTCAGGCAGCTTATTTATTGCCACAACCGGTTACACCGGCGAAGCAGGCTACGAAATCATTGTTCCAGAAGCCGAAGCAGAAGCGTTATGGCAAGCATTATTAGACACAGGCGTTAAGCCATGTGGCCTAGGTGCACGCGACACCCTACGTTTAGAAGCGGGCATGAACCTATACGGTCAGGACATGGACGAGTCAATCAATCCATTAGCCGCCAACATGGGCTGGACTGTCGCGTGGGAACCAAGCGATCGTGACTTTATTGGCCGCGACGCACTGACCGCCATTAAAGCCGCGGGCACTAAAAAATTAGTCGGTTTAGTCATGGAAGAAAAGGGCGTTTTACGCCATGATATGGCTGTGTTCTTTACCGACGCAGACGGTGTAGAGCATCAAGGTGTGATCACCAGCGGTTCGTTTTCGCCAACGTTAGGTTACTCTATCGCTATGGCCCGCGTGCCTAATGGCATTGGCGCTACCGCCGAAGTTGAAATGCGTAAAAAGCGCGTCACGGTCAACGTGATTGCACCCAGCTTTGTGCGCAACGGTAAACAAGCCTTTTAAGTGTGAGTAAACCACTGCTGCGCTAGAGTATTACGGTGTATTGAACATCTTCAACAGCACCGCAGTTACTTAAGTCGGGTTGTGGTTTACCCCAAAAAATTATTGATTAAGCACTAAAACATTTGATAAAGGAACAACAGCAATGAGCACTATTCCAGCAGAATTGAAATATGCATCTTCACACGAATGGATCCGTAAAGAAGCAGACGGTAGCTACACAGTAGGTATCACTGAGCATGCTCAAGAGCTTCTTGGCGACATGGTATTCGTAGAATTACCAGAAGTAGGCGACACTGTTACTGCTGGTGAAGACTGCGCAGTAGCTGAGTCAGTTAAAGCCGCGTCAGACATTTACGCGCCGATTTCTGGTGACGTGATTGCCGTAAACGAAGCATTAGAAGACTCGCCAGAGTTAGTGAACAGCGACGCATTCGGCGACGGTTGGTTCTTCCGTATTATGCCATCAGATGAGTCAGAAATTGATTCATTACTTGATGCAGACGGTTATCAAGAAGTGATTGACGAAGAATAATCGCCAACCACAGGAAGCTCCCTAGGGAGCTTCTTTGCTATGTATCTTTAGCACTGCGCTAAATGCATCGCCAAATGAAGCGCTATTATTCGGACCTATGGCAACGATAAGCCAAGGGCGAGGGCGCAACATTTAAACCCTTAACGGGTTAGTCACGTATTACACGTTTTCACCCTTTTCCAGTTCTGTGCCCTACCGCCTTAACTGGTCGATTTGGAACAAGGTTTATCATGACCAAGCAAACCCTGACACAACTAGAACAGCACGAACTTTTCCTTACTCGTCATATCGGCCCAAATGCAGAACAACAACAAGAAATGTTGAACTTCATTGGCGCAGAATCATTAGACGATTTAACCGCACAAACGGTTCCGGGTAAAATTCGCCTTCCACAAGATCTCACCATCGGTGATTCATGTGGCGAAGCCGAAGGTATCGCTTATATCCGCGACATAGCAGACAAAAACACAGTCTTTAAAAGCTATATCGGTATGGGTTACTACGGCGTACAAGTACCAAATGTCATTTTGCGTAACGTATTTGAAAACCCAGGTTGGTACACTGCGTACACGCCATACCAACCTGAAATCGCTCAAGGTCGTCTCGAAGCGATTTTAAACTTCCAACAAGTGTCGATGGACCTAACCGGTCTTGACCTTGCATCAGCCTCATTACTCGACGAAGCCACCGCCGCCGCAGAAGCCATGGCGCTGGCTAAGCGTGTGTCTAAAGCTAAAAAAGCCAACATCTTCTTTGTGGCTGACGATGTGTTCCCGCAAACCCTAGACGTAGTGAAAACCCGCGCAGAATGCTTTGGCTTTGAAGTGGTCGTTGGCCCAGCCAATGAAGCGGTAAACTACGAATTATTTGGTGCCTTATTTCAATACACCAACCGTTACGGCCAAATTACAGACTACACCGAACTGTTTGCCACACTGCGTGACAACAAAGTCATTGTGACCGTTGCTGCTGATATTATGTCGTTAATGCTACTTAAATCACCAGGCGCCATGGGCGCAGACGTGGTATTTGGTAGCGCGCAACGTTTTGGCGTACCAATGGGATACGGCGGACCACACGCCGCATTCTTCGTTGCCCGTGACGAACACAAGCGTTCAATGCCAGGCCGTATTATTGGAGTGTCAAAAGACACCCGCGGCAACAGCGCATTACGTATGGCCATGCAAACGCGCGAGCAACATATTCGCCGCGAAAAAGCCAACTCAAACATTTGTACCGCGCAGATTTTGCTTGCCAACATGGCCTCGTTTTATGCTGTGTTCCATGGCCCACAAGGCTTAAAAACCATTGCATCACGCATTAATCGTTTAGCTGACATCCTGGCCGCAGGCTTACAAGCTAAAGGCCAAACGTTAGTTAACAACACCTGGTTCGACACCATCAGCGTAAAAGACGCCGACGTAGCCGCCATCAATGAGCGCGCTATTGCCGCACAAGTTAACTTACGTATCGACGCCGACGGCATATTGGGTATCAGCCTAGATGAAACCACTCTGCGTCAAGATATCGCAGTATTGTTCGACGTGATTTTAGGCACAGGCCACGGCCTAGATGTTGCTGTAATCGATGCTGACATCGTAGCTAATGGTAGCCAGTCAATTCCTGAAGCATTAGTGCGTCAAGATGCGGTGTTAACTCACCCAACGTTTAATCGCTACCAGAGCGAAACCGAGATGATGCGTTACATCAAGCGTCTCGAGAATAAAGATTTAGCCTTAAACCACTCTATGATTTCGTTAGGCTCATGCACCATGAAGCTTAACGCCGCTGTAGAAATGCTGCCGGTCAGCTGGCCAGAATTTGCCAACATGCATCCATTCTGCCCATTAGATCAGGCCCAGGGTTACACGCAGTTAATCAATGAGCTGTCTGAGTATTTAGTTAAAATCACCGGTTACGACGAAGTGTGTATCCAACCAAACTCAGGCGCACAAGGCGAATACGCGGGTTTACTCGCCATTAGAAAATACCACGAGTCTCGCGGCGACGCGCACCGTGACATTTGCTTAATTCCGCAGTCTGCTCACGGCACCAACCCAGCATCGGCGCAACTTGCCGGTATGAAAGTGGTTGTCACCGCGTGTGACAAGCAAGGTAACGTTGATTTAGAAGACTTACGCGCTAAAGCATCTGAGTTAGCCGACAGCTTATCGTGCATTATGATCACATACCCATCGACTCACGGTGTGTACGAAGAATCTATCCGCGAAGTATGCGAAATCGTCCATCAATATGGCGGTCAAGTGTACCTAGACGGCGCCAACATGAACGCACAAGTTGGGGTAACATCACCTGGCTTTATCGGCGCAGATGTATCGCACTTAAACTTGCACAAAACCTTTGCTATCCCGCACGGCGGCGGTGGTCCAGGTATGGGCCCTATCGGTGTTAAAAAGCACCTTGCGCCATTTGTTGCCGGCCACGTAGTGGTTAAGCCAGGCCGCGAAAGCGACCATAACGGCGCGGTATCTGCCGCACCATATGGCAGCGCCAGCATCCTGCCTATCAGCTGGATGTACATCAAGCTGTTAGGCACCAAAGGCATTAAGCAATCAACCCAAACGGCATTGTTAAACGCTAACTACATCATGAAAAAGCTATCAACACATTACCCAGTGTTGTTCACCGGCCGTAATGACCGTGTAGCGCATGAATGTATTATCGATTTACGTCCATTAAAAGAAACCTCAGGCGTGACCGAAATGGACATCGCTAAGCGTCTTAACGATTACGGTTTCCATTCGCCAACCATGAGTTTCCCTGTAGCGGGAACCTTAATGATTGAGCCAACGGAATCTGAGTCTAAAGTTGAGTTAGATCGCTTCATCGAAGCCATGATTTCTATTCGCGGCGAAATCGCCAAAGTAGAAGCAGGTGAGTGGCCAGTAGACAACAACCCACTGCACAATGCACCGCATACGCTAGCAGACATTATGGACACCGAGTTTGACTCACGTCCATACAGCCGCGAAGTAGCCGTGTTCCCAACAGCAGCGGTTAAGGCGAATAAGTTTTGGCCAACGGTGAATCGCATCGATGATGTTTATGGCGATCGCAATTTGATGTGTTCGTGCGTCCCTCTATCAGACTACGAATAATTGCTGCTTAGTCTTGCTACTGCTTCGTTAAATTTTCAGCTTTCGTGCTCATTGACAGCCGTCAACTCCGCGCGAAAGCTTTCAATTTAACTTGCATTAACTTCGCCAGCGACGCAATTATGGTGGTAGTGGGATTCAATTGAGCTCCAAATATTTAAAAGCGACCTTAGGGTCGCTTTTTTGTTGGGTGTTGCAGCATTTTTCAAGACAGTTGTCGCCTAAACTGTCACTTTTGTTACTTTCCAGAAACTTTTGGACATAATTCAACAGAATGTTGACTAGTATATTTCCGCTCCTTGCAAATAAAGCCGGATGAAATACCCGTCATAATGTTCAATCAGGCGTAACTTTTTTCTGATGAAAAAATCAGAGATTAATATTCTGAAATTATTAATCGGTACTCACCCAATTCATTTTCATCAGCATATAAATTCTCTTCATATTTGAACGTTGATGGGTTTGCATCGACAACTCTGTGTTCAGTCCAATACACGTAATGAGTATCTTTTGAGAAGCGATCTGAGATAAAGGTAAAGCTATCAGCATCTGCACCAATAATAGGGATATTATGGTAAAATATTTGCTCTCCTATTCGAGTAAATACTTTCTCATCTGGATCAATAACAATCACGTCATTTGGTTTAACACCTTCCAGTTTTTTATCCCTTGTATACACTTCATTGTTATAGGCATAAAAGTTATTAGTAATGTTTGTAATATCATCACTAGGCGCCATTATTACCGTTTTGGGGTCTAGGTGAAGTTGTCTCCATTTCCACATTTTTTGAAGTTCATCTGCATCAGAACGACTGACTTCAGATGATTTTCTATTTTGAATGATATTGCCGTTGTAGTAGAGGTTTTTCTGATCTTTTGATATGGCATCATTGAACACTTTAAAGCTGTCGGGATCACTTTCAGGAATGGGATTATTAAAGTAATAAGCTTGGTTTTTATCTTTTCTGTAATAAGGAGAAATGACCGTAAAGCTATCAGGAACCATGCTTTCAACAATAGCCCCATTAGAATAAACATGAGCTGAGTCTTTTGCATATTCATCACTGATTACTTCAAAGCTATTAGCATCGTTACTAATAATCTGCCCCTGATAAAGCACTTGTTCACCATGTTGGATATATCCGTTGTTGGCGTTTGAAATGGCCTTAGGAATCGCTTCACGAGGTATTTTGATATCAATGTAGTAGTACAAGTAGTCTTTATCCATGGCATATGAACCAAGCAGATAGGAAAAAGACGCTGAATCAGCGCCTTCAATTATCTCGCCATAACAAAATACCTTATCACCGCTAATTAAGTAACCTGAATTTACACTACTTGTATTTATCTCAGATGTAACAAGTTTTACTGAGTTAGGATTAGCACCAGCAACTGGTTTCCCATCGTAATAGATATAATTAATGTCTTTTGCATACGACTCATCGATCACTTCAAAGGTATTAGAATCAGCCCCTTCAATTTCAGAGCCTCCAAGCTGAAAGAAATTTCCATTTCTAACAAACGTCACTTTACCTTCTTGCAAGTAATATTGATTACTGGCTTCGCTATTAAATGCCTTAGCGTTATGGGTGCTGGGGTTACTAACATAAAATGAAAAAGCAGCAAATACTAATAGATAAAGTACAGTTATAACCAAAATAAAAGTGCCTATCCACATAAGTGTTTTCATTCATCTCGTCCTTAAGTTTTAAATTGAATTACGCATAAAATAACATATTAATAAAAGATTTAGATCTTCTTTCAACATTTAATCTCGTTATACAACAATCCATTACACAATCTATTAAAGAATGTATCGCATGACATAATTGACTCACTTCAGCAAGCGTTAACACAAAAAGGCCGTGATTAAGTGATATTTTGTATCTTTTTTTAAGGTACGGTAAATAATAAATTGTATTCATACTTGGATACCCTTAATTGTTTTGTGTAATCTAAATTAGATACATTAAGTGGAAACTGTATCCAATTTAGATTACATTAATGTATGGGAAATGGGAAATGGGAAATGGAAAATGGAAGGTGAGGTGACTATGTACTCTTTTCAAAGCAATCCACACAAGCAACAACCCGTTAAGAAAACGGTTTTAAGACAGTACAGAGAACTGGTTGATGCAGTTAAGGGAACGCTATTGCCCTCAATACCTAAAGAGGGCTGGATTAGAACAGTAAGAAAGGCGCTTGATATGTCAGGCGCTCAGCTAGCCGATAGAGCAGGCATGACAAGAAATAGAATTTCGGTGCTTGAAAGGCGTGAGGCTGATGGCGACATAACGCTAAATCAGTTAAAGCAACTGGCTGAAGTTCTAGACTGTGATTTCTCATACACTCTAAAACCTAAAAAGGCTGTTACTGACACAATGCAAGAGCGTGCACTTAAGCTTGCAGAAATAGAAGTAAAGAAAGCCTCTAAAAATATGTTTCTAGAGGCGCAATCAGTTAGCAAAGAGAAAGAAAATATCTTAATAAGTGAGCTAGCCGAAGACATTATGCGTGCCGGTGGGCGAAAGCTATGGGGTAAAAATAAGGAAGACAAAGTATTTTGATTATGAATGAACCAGAAGGTGCGACACCACTTGATCCAGATGATATGGAAGGGTTGAAACACCCACACGTAACAACAAGAGAGCAACTTAACGAACTTGAACAATCTAATATACTAGCAGGCCAGCAATGGGTTAGTGGTATATCTGGCTTAACGCTGGATGCTATTTTTTCAACTGAGTTCGTTCTTGCACTTCATAAGAACCTATTTGGTGATGTGTGGACCTGGGCTGGAACCACCCGGAACAAAGAGTTGAGTATTGGCTGCGATCCCTTTCAAATCAGGCCCAAGCTTCACAACTTTCTAGAAGATGCCAAGTGCTGGGTAAAGTTCAACCATTTCTCACATCTAGAGCTCAGCGCTCGTATACAGCACAAACTTGTTGAGATTCATCCTTTTGCAAATGGTAACGGTAGGCATTCGCGTATATTTACCGATGTTGTTTGCATAGTTCTACTAAAAAAACCACCGCTTAACTGGGCAGAGGGCAACCTAGAAAAAGTGAGCGAAGAGCGCAAAGCTTATATCACTTGCCTTAAGGAAGCAGACAAAGGTAATTTTGCTCCGTTCGTTAAATACCTAGAGAGCCTGGGCAACTCACATAAGTGACAATAACCTTTAACTTGTCAGTCTAAACAAGTGTCTCTGATGTTCAGTTACCGCTACACATCCAGTTATTTAGCAACTGTAGCTAATTTTTGCTGCCCTTTTTTGATTAATCCTAAAACATCTGGATCTTTGACTAATTCCTGTTCATTTAAGGTCACACTGATGTTGTTGCGGCTTGCCCTGCAACGACCTTGTAAAGGTTGGTTTAGAAACTAAAGGTGAGTAGTGATGATCAACTTTTTAGTATTCATCTATTAGTCTTGCTACTGCTTCGTTAAATTTTCAACTTTCGTGGTCATTGACAGCCGTCAACTCCGCGCGAAAGCTTTCAATTTACCTGCCGTGGAGCTATATTTGTAAAGAGCAGCTTCGCCAGAGACGCAATTATGATTGTAGTGGGCTTCAATTGAAGTTTTAGTATCTAAAAGCGACCGAAAGGTCGCTTTTTTGTTTTAGATACATCAGGAATGTTTATATTTACGTCTGTCCGGCAATGCTTTTTAGCCGGAATCCAGGTGTTTTCTTGTTGCTTTTATGGCCTGCGGCCACTAACGTCGTGGTGCTTCACCCACACCAGACCAAGAGGAAACCAACAGCTATTCCCTCTTGGATCTCCCAGCTGCCACATCAAAATTATCTGAAAAGCGATAATTTCGCGACGTGGTTGAATCCAGCTTTTGACCGCTCTTGTAACCGTCTTCGGCCTTATTCGAAAATGCTAACGCTTCCGATGGTACATCCTGTACCGCGAAAGCTAGCCTGACGTCCTGTCAGGCTCACGCATTCACTTGCAAAGAGTCTTCAACGGCCTCAAGTAAAATGGAGCCTGCAGATATAATATCTAAAGCATTAAAAAGCGGACCGGTTGGTTCGCTTTTTAATTTCCGTCATTCCGGCAATGCTTTTGAGCCGGAATCCAGGTGTTTGCTTGTACTTTTAGTGTCATACAGTTTATTTAACTATAGTTAATAACTACTACAGGTGAGTGAGACACTAAAACCTATAAATGGCACAGCATTAAAACCTATAAATGGTATGACACTAAAATCTAAAAGTGGCATGAAGATATGATTAATTTTAACCTGAAAGAGCAGATGGATTTTAGGCTTCTCTTTTTTGTTTAGCTGATGTATTTCTTCATAAAGTGTCAATGAGTGTCCTTGATCCGTCAAAGATGCTCGAATGAGAAAATGCTGCTTTCTGTCATCAAGATCTGACCAATCGATATGAATAATGGGTTGCTTCATTTTTCCGACTAGCAAGGAGGCCATACGGTTATAAATGAACTCAATATCACGATGAAGATGAGGATTACGACAAAGCCTATCAACCCGCTTAATCCCATTTCTCTGACTCTATTTACGTTAAAAGAAGGGTGTAACACAATTTGTATTACACCCTTTGGATTTTACTTTTAAACCGCTAATTTAAGCATTCTTCTTATCACTAGAAACGATATTCAACACCGATACTCGCCTGTTTAAAGTCTGTTTCTGTGTCGGAACCGTTAGATACATTATCCAAATTAATTTCTGCATCATACCAACTGTATTCGGCATTAATTAAAAAACGCTCTGTTACCTTAAACGCAACACCTGCTCCAGCAAATACACCTTCATCATCTTTATTGCCAGAAAATCCGACTACGTCATAATCTGTTGAATACCATAACTGACCACCTTTAGCATACAACTCTACTCGATCAGCAATTGGCAATGTCACTTTTAAGCCTGCGGTATAACCATCTGTTTTAGCACTAGATAAGTTGTTGCCGTAACGACCAAAATCAATATAGCTACCTTCCAGCGCTAGGTACTTATTGAAGCGATAACCGACTAGGCCCTGGAGAACATCATTGTCGTCGTCAAAGTCATCTTCGCCATCGACTTTTAGGTAACCATAATTAGCGCCGACATAAACGCCATTTTCTGCTCCGTCTTTCTTGAAATCATCAGCGTGAGTAAAAGTACTAAAAGAGGCTAACGAAATAAGTCCAGCTAAAGTAATAATCGTATTTTTCATAAGGTACTCCTAGTTAATTACGTAAATACATCTAATTACATCAAGCTAGTTACAAGACGGATGCCAACTTTATAAAAGTAACAGAGAACTTTTTGTTTTACTGTGGAATTTATCTTAATATCAATTGGTTACGTTTAGCTTTTTGTGAGTAACGGTGGGGGAAGATTATATATTCTCAATGATAGTGCTTATTTTTTACCTGCTTAAAGAGGTCGTGATAACGTAAAACGGTATTTATTTCTGATTGGATTGTAATTTTTTCATATAGTAACGCAATGTTATCAATGTGTTACGAGATATTTTATCGTTTTCGGAAAAGACAAACTATATTCGTTACAATGATATTCCTTTACTCTTTGGTTTTATGTCTCTAGGTCTGCGGCCACTGTACTGGTCAAGCTAAACTGGACACTTTCAATGGCAGATAACAGACTTTGTCGGTGAGTTTTGTGCATCTTTTGCGCATCTTTTGTGTTAAGAGGGCGGGTGACAAGTGAGAGGCATTTTGATAAAGGGTGTTTTGCATTCATGGCATTTACTGGTGGTAATTTTTGTTTGGCGATAAATTTGATCACCAAAGGTCATGAATGTTCCTTAGTTTTTAACCTATCTCATTATTTTATTCATTCTTTTTTGGGGTGTCAGGCTCTGCCCCGACTTATGAACTTATGCACTGATGTGATGTCAATGATAAGTACAACAAAGTGACAGCTTTAAATTAAAAGAGTGTATGTTTTAAATTTTTCTGAAGAAATTTTAAATAGATTTCAAATTGGTTTATTTTTAACAAGGTAATTAAGGATTATGAAGCGTATATTTGTATTTTTAATGATTTTTTTGGCTGTTTCTGGGTGCAGTAGTATACCGCTAACAACAATGTATAAAATGATGAGTGTCAATCCATTAGAACTTGAACCTGGTGAGATTGTTGTCGCTGTTCAAGCCCCAAATGGAATAGTTGTTAATAATAACGATGTAGTGATTACATTTAGCTTTAAAACTAATGACCCTAACTATAGTTTTGAGCATGAATTTTTTGTAGAAGTGAATGATCAATATGTATTACCTGATGAGTTGAGGCAAAAAAGCAATAATGACAGTAAGTTTTTTATTTTAAAATTGACAAAAGATGATGCGTTAAAAATGCGACATGGGCAGGACATTGTAAAGAAATATAGAATTAACAATAGCGATGGTGCTGGTAGTTTTAATCTGAGCGTCGAGTCGGCATGTAAAAACAGTCAGTTCTCCAATAATAATAATGAATTAAATGTGTATTTAAAACTTAATGACAATGATGATTTTTTTACATTTATGGAAGACCTAAACGTGTTAGAGCTTGTTGAAGATAAGCCTGGTCATTTTAAACCTATTACGTTTTGTACGTAGGCAAAAATAACATCACAAATAACATAGACATCCATAATTATTACAGTGTATACCTTATGGTGCTCTACCATTCATTGAGCTTTCAATGGCAGAGAACAGACTTTGTCGGAGAGTTTTGTGTATCTTTTGTGCATCTTTTGCGCTTCTTTTGTGCATCTTTTGCGATAAAAGGGCGGGTGACAAGTGAGAGGCATTTTGATAAAAGGTGTTTTGCATTCATGGCATTTACGCGTGGTAATTTTTGTTTGGCGATAAATTTTATCACCCAATGCCATGAATGTTCCTAAGTTTTTAACCTATCTCATTATTTTATTCATTCTTTTGTGGGGTGCTAGGTTCTGCCCCCACTTATTAGAATTACATCTGTTATGAGTTGGGCGCCGCCCACCTCCCATCGTGTGTGTGACTTAGGTTTCCCTTAGTCCTTGCATTCAAAAAGCAAACGCAGAAACATACGGAGGAAGGCGACATAAACTAGTTGTAAGAGAAAATGTATTCTTTTTTCTCTAGGCTATTTTTTAGATATTCGGGATCTCTCCAGCTTACAATAAAATCTTTGTTTAAGACAATTGGGCTATTAGATTTAATATTATATTGTACTAGTTTTTGTTTACTATCAAAAGTGATTTCTTTAACAAGCTCCATTAGTGCGAGTCTTTCATTTTCGTCAATAAATGGACAAGCTAGAAAGTCAAAATAAAACATAAAGTATTCAGAATCAGTAAACATATCGGAGTGATTTAAAAGGTATTTCTTTGCTTCGCTTGTTAGTTCTTGTCGTAATGCATCAAATTCAGCGTTTCCTTCGATATATAACATGAACGTTATCCAGCGGAAGTAGAAGTCATTTGTATCTGAGTTTTTCACTAAACTACCTAAGTATTGTTTTAATTTAATTTCTTTTAATTGATACTTTTTTGGTAACATAGTTAAAATAATCAATAGATTCAACGTCTCAAGTCCAATCATATCATTTTCGTGGTCAATAAATATATTTATTGCTTGTTTTACATGGTCAAATATTTTCTTGTGAACTATCTCCTTATGATTTAGAGGCCAGTCTGATGTCTTTTCAATAAGGATGTTAATTATCCTGCCTAATCTATCGGTTGGCCTGATTCTAATATCCATAGCATGGATGAAAAACAAAACATCTAAATCAACTAGTAACCAATTTAAATGATATTCTTCTTTATTAGGTATTTTTTCAACTTTTGTTAGATATGAAAGCATTCTTTTTGTAATAGCACTAAACAAATAATTGGATATGGAGTTATAACTTACCTTGTAATTGGCTAAAGCCATTTTTAGTTCTGCGATAATTTTATTGGCTACAGAACTTGGTCTGCTTAATTTTACAATCGATTCTGATTCTTTATTTAATTCTATATATCGTGAATTAAAGTATTCGCTCACGGTATTTTTTAAAGTATGTTTAGCTAAAGATATGTCTGTGGCAAAAGGGCGGGTTACTATAGTTGTTTTAGCTTCATTTAGATACATTTTATATTCTAAAAGGCTTGCTTCTAGTGCTTTTACGAATGCAGTTCTTACTTCCTCTGATCTATAGAAAACAAAGTAATCATCGACGTAGCGTCTAAAATTATAGTCCTTTGAAACTTGAAATTCATTATCAGACATTTTATTAACTAAATTTAAGTCTATTTTTTGTAAAATCACCTCAGCAAAGATTCTACTTATTTCAGGTCCTATTATAATTCCGTTAGTTTCGCGATAATTAGTAAGTTGCATTAAGTTGTCGAATTCACCATCGAAATCACCATTAGCACGTGGTTTTGCTTTGGCTAATTGTTTGCTTTTTACTGCCCAACCTATTGAGTGTGTATAAATGCTAGGAAAACATTTTGATATATCTACTTGGAGCATGCTATGAAATTTTTTTTCAAGTTTATGGTGTTCATAAGATTCAAAAAAACGGTAAAGAAAAGGATATTTTTTGTATTTGAAATATGAACTTGAAACAATACGTTCTTCGTCCACATTTTCAACTCCATCAACTAATTTTGATCCCTCTTGGTTTTTTCCATAAAATTTTGTTGTTTTCCTATACGGATGCCTTAAAGAATATTTAGACTTTGTACAGTAATATTCAATGAGATCATCAAATTCAGAGTAAAATTCACAAACTTTTAATTGAGATACAGGATGCATAATTGATATAGCCCTTGGTGGTTTGTTACCACCTCGACTTACTAAATAGTCTAAAGGTATATAAACACCAGTGTTATTGTTAAAGTCTATACCAGAAATGGCTTTGTATGCACTTAGATGAATTGGAGTATTAAACCTCTGGTACATAGTGAAATTTGAGAACCATAGTGGTAATTCATAAGGCAAAACTTCTGTAAGTAAGGCTCTGAGTTTATCTTTAGTATTAACCTTGATTATTTTAGACATTCTTCCATGCCCTCATTAATTGAGCCGTTTTATTTCGACTAAATTTACCAACATTTCTATTCTTTGCGTTTACATATATAGATATTTTTTTTATAGTATTTTGTTCATTTAGGGTAAGTTTGAATCTAGAGCTGGATATTTGTTTGCATAAAAAACCGTCAACAGGTTTTAAACATTCAAAATTATCAGTTACATATTGATAGTTGTGCGCAAGTCCCGCGAGTAAATTTCCATTTTTACCTTTCTTGACAGTTTTTAACATGCAAAGGTATTCAATTCTTCTTTTTAAAATTGACAAGTTATTTGTTTTTTTAAAGTCTATGAAGCTTAGTGCTATTCTTCTTTTTATTATGTTTAGCTTTGATTTCGAAACTTTCAAATTTACAAGGTTAGACTTACCATTCCTAGATGAAACTTTTATTGAATAACCTAAGTAGTCAAACTCTGCTGAGTTAGTCGCACCACTAAAATATTTGTCAGTATTTTCATTTAGACTTAATCCCATTTCGTTCATGTATGTAACTATATCATTTTGTACACTATTCTCTTTCCCTGTCGGTATGATGATTATTAGATCATCTACGTATCTTGCGTTATATATTACGTTTGAATGCGAGGCTATTTTTTTGTCTAATGTTTCTAAATAAAGCTCTGCAAGAGTTGGACTTATGGATAGCCCTCTAGGTAAACCATTGAGGCCGTGGTTACTAACAAGATCATTATGAATGTCATATAGTAATTTTATACATTCAGGTGCGAGGATAGTTTCATTTTCAAATTTATCGAACATCATTTTTAAATTTATTTTTTCAAAACAATCTTTAATATCCAGCCTAATAATATGATATTTGCCAGAATCCTTTAATAAGGTGATTAACTGCCTGATTATTCTGTTTCTATCTGCTTGCTGAACTTTATAAATTCGCCTAATAAATCTATCTAGTAACTTAATGGAAAAAAAATCTTCCATTTTTGAAGGTATATAAATAGCTTTGTTTCTTGCCTGTCCAATGTCAATTGGAGACAAAACGAAATCAGTAGCTTTCCAGTACTGTAAAATATGATCTATTGCAGCTTCAATATCTCCATAGTGTGATAGTAAATCCCATTGCCAAATATCTGATGATGACAGTGATTTAGTTAATTGTTCTCTATCAAAAACTTGTTTCAGCATTACTAAAGCCTATTGTCTTAATTGAGTCAAAGTAGTCATTCCGCGATTTCATCATTTCCAAACTTCACTCTTCCCCAATCACTGCTGCAGCACTTGATACACAATCGCATCAACTTGTTGTTGGTTGAGTTGTTGTGTACTTACAGATGGTATGGTTTTAACCAACTGCATATTCTTCAGCTTTCTACTACAAACAAGTGAAAACGGTGCATTTACTTGGTTAGTGGGTTCTTTGTTGGTGAATGTTCGCCAGATAGCTAACAAATGATTGAATGGCAGTGCAGCGAGTATTGTTTGTCGCGTTATTTGTTCAGTTGGACTAAAACTGCTCCACGACAGAAAGCATAAGCGGCTGACTTTAAAATACAGTGTCTGTAAGCCAAATGCGGGAATACGTTGAAGTTGGTCTCGGTCGACAGGTAGTTTTACCGTGCTGTCGCGATGTTTCAGCAATACAAACATCACCCCAAGGGTGACGAACATGCTCGAAAGAACAATGGCTACTGATAATAAACTGGAGGATAAACTTGTCATTGTCGTCCTTGCACGTAATGTGACCTAAGTAGTTGGTCGCAATTCTAAATCCATGAATCTGCTGGATTAATATACTCCGAGTTTGGCAATAATGTAAGTGGAAATTTTCATCAATCGTTAAGCGTGCAGTTGAGCTAAATGGGCTGTTGCAGTCGTCAAAAATATCATTGCAGAATAATGGCTTGTATCAGTGTGTTTCTTAATGGGTATCTGTAAAGAAGGCGTAGAATCAGCTGTAATGACACTGCTACTACTTTACCTGTACGTGACACATAAAAAAGGCCTGCTTATTTTAAGCAGGCCTTTTGGGTTTAGTTTTCGCTGTTAGTCATGTTCACTTCAAAAACATCGCTTAAGCTAGTCACTATTTGGGTAAGTCACTTTCTACAAAAGCTATTTACAAGATCAGTCTACACAAGCCGTTATAAAAGCTGTCTTAGAACTGGTTCATTGAATTTAAGTTTACTCTGGACCCCACTTATTCTGCGCCTTGAAAACCCTTAGATGCATTTTTTTATACGATATTTTCTATATATTTTGAGAGAATAATTTTTTTACTGAAGAAAGCAAAAACTCATCCTGATAACGCCCAGCGGCCACGGACAAGCCAACTGGAGCACCATTTACTGTAGCCAAAGGAATCGATATTTCGGGAATTCCTCCGATCCCTGCAAATGATGAGATTGCCATAGTTCTATCATAAAAATCTAATACGCTATCCAGATTATTAAGAGAACCTTTTAATGGCGCAACTGTTGGTGTTGTGGGAAATAAAAATAGATCTCCCTTCTTAGTGAAGCTGGATATTTTATTAAAAATCTTTTCACATAGTAACAGAGCATTACTTAGCTCCGTCCTATCAAAGTTTCGAATATTTTCGTACGCTGCTGAAAATCCTGGTCCTTTTTCAGGAGAGAAAGTCTCAATCCAACCGCCTACAGTATTTGCAAATTCAGCTGTCTGTAAAACTCTTAAAGCCTGTCTGTTAGAAATATTAAGATCAATTTCTTCACCAACGATGTCACTCAGAGTAATTGAGGTTATAACTACTCCTTCACTTTCAAATAAATGTGATATTTTTTTCTTAATAGCACAACTCACTTCAGCATCGGCAATAGAAAAAGCATCTTCTAATAAATAAATATTAAGTATATCTTCTGGATTTTCATTTTCACTGCGGAGCATCGTACGCATGACGTTTTCAAGTATATTTATGTCATTTGAGAATGCCCCAACGGTACTTACACTCGGCATGAATGGTAATACACCTGCTTCAGATATACGGTGTAACGTAGGTCTCATCCCCCATATACCACAGAAGCTAGCGGGGACTCGAATTGATCCCGCTGAATCAGTACCGATTGAGAAATCAACCAATCCGCAAGCAACCGCTGATGCAGAACCGCTAGATGATCCTCCTGGTACTCTATTAGGGGCTTTTGGATTTATTGGAGTACCAAAGAAATAACTTTCCCCATCCAAACTGTATGTATATTCATCTGCAATGGTCTTACCTAGGCAAGTAGCACCAACGGCTAAGAGTTGTTCAACGCAAATAGCGTTGTAAACTGGAGCTTTATGTTCAGAACTCCACGGCTTACTCCCAAACGAGGTTTTATAACCTCCTATATCAATATTATCTTTAACCGCAAAAGTAAGCCCATCTAACAGACCTTTTTTATATGGCTTCAAAGAGAACACTTCAACAAACGCACCTGATGATGTAAAGCTATAGGTATTCTGAGTCATTACTTTCCTCAACATAACTGCTTTCGATGGTAAAAAGGATACTTGGTAAATTATGCACCTAACAGTTTGTTATTATCCCATACATAAAAACTACTTTAATATCAATGGCTTATTCATTTGAGGATAATCTGCGTAGTCTTTAGTATAAGTATGTATTAACGTTAAATAGTATTACTATTTTTACATTAAACAATCCTTATGATAATAAAAGCTCATTACAGCCGTTCACATTGAATTTACAAAAACAAACCTTTGCATGACATTATTTTTTATAAATGTTTTTAAAGCGCATCATGGGCACAGGATTGAGCGGGTTACGACCAAGTTGCACCATAGTAAATCGCATTAATGTTTTATGAAATCCTGCATTGGGTATTGCACTGCGAACCTGCTTAATAAAAGCCTTATCGACACCGTTTTTAACCAGACCCAATGAAAAATCGATTAAATCAGCTTTTCTAAATACTTCAGCTAACTTTTCATACGGCCCTTTATAGGCAAAGAGTAAATGATGCATATCAATAATGATTTGAATCTCTTCTTTCCAGACATCTAAACCTTCCTGTTCAAGATATTGATGACAGTCTTGATACGATGGGACTAAATAGTCCACCCTGTCATGTGTCCATAATGCAATATCATGAAAGGCTGCAGCAATTTGTATTTTTTTGCTCTCTTCCATTGTAATTTCTGGCATTAAATAATGGCAAAAATTAAGCATTCGGGTGACATGATTACGATAGCCAGTAAAGTCGCTTTTTATGACATGTTTATACGTTTCTAAAATTTCATCTACAAGTGGATAGCTCATTACAACGTTCATTTTTACACCTCTATTAATTCAATGAGGTCAGTTTAAAGGCTTTCAGTTAGGGCTATAATGGTTAAAATGACACATAACATTACTTTTAGGCCAGCTTGATATGATCAACGTAGTTATCGTGGTTTACAATGAAATTAGTATGTTTCACTTATCTGTTCCTACGGCTATTTTCAACGATGCGGTATTAAACAATGACAAATTATTTGACGTGAAAATCTGTGCAGAGCAGAAAGGACAATTAAGTTTCGCTAATGGTCTTAGCTTCATTGTTGAAGAAGATTTTTCAATTATCAAACATGCTGATATCGTTATTTTTCCCAGTTGGAACCCCGAAGTACCGCCAAGCACCAAACTGATCACACTAATGAATCAGCTCTCTCATCTTAACAAAATGATAATCGGTTTATGCTTAGGTGCTTACGCACTGGGCTATGCTGGTTTATTAAATGAAAAACGAGCAACAACCCATTGGAAAATGAGCGAAGATTTTCCATTAAAGTTTCCACTGGTTCATTTTGAAAGTAACCCATTATTTATAGTGCAGGACAATATTATTACCTCTGCTGGCAGCGCTGCTGCAATAGACTGTTGTTTATATATCGTTAAATATTTTTACGGCATAAAGAAAGCAAACCGAATAGCCAGGATGATGGTGTCATCACCTGAAAGGAATGGCGGTCAAAACCAATACATAGAGCAACCCACCATTGAACGAGCAAGTGATGAGCGGTTAGCTAAATTAATTGATTACATTCAGACTAACCTAACTGATGATTACTCAATAGAGTGGGTGGCTTCATATTGTGCTATGAGTATTCGAAGCTTTAGTCGCTATTTTAAAGCTAACCAAGGGATCAGCTTCAAACTATGGTTGAATAATTTACGGCTAAATCGTAGTCAGGAGTTACTAGAGTCAACAGCCTTGTCTATTACTCATATATCAGAACAAGCAGGGTTTAGCTCAGAGCAAATATTTCGTAAACACTTTAAACAGCGATTTGATACAACTCCTAATGCTTGGCGAAATTTGTTTAGAAGTAAAATTGCGAGTGACTAACCTCTTATTTGACAGTGCGTTGTAAGAAGCATGGTCAGTTTTATTTTAAGTCGCAATGACCATTGAAGAGACTAACTTGGCAGACTCGCCCTGTGAGCAGAAATAAAAAGAGGCTGATTTTAGCATGATGATTACCGTATCATTTTACCTGTAAGTGACACATAAAAAGGCCTGCTTATTTTAAGCAGGCCTTTTGGGTTTAGTTTTCGCTGTTAGTCATGTTCACTTCAAAAACATCGCTTAAGCTAATCACTATTTGGGTAATTCACTTTCTACAAAAGCTATTTACAAGATCAGTCTACACAAGCAGTTATAAAAGCTGTCTTAGAACTGGTTCATTGTGTTGTCTTTACCAGACGCTTTAAGCGCTTGGTCACCAGAGAAGTACTCTTTATGTGCATCACCCATGTCTGAACCAGCCATGTTTTGATGTTTAACACAGGCGATACCTTGACGGATTTCCTTACGTTGAACATTGGCAACATAACCCAACATACCTTGGTCACCGAAGTATTCTTTAGCCAAGTTGTCGGTAGACAGTGCAGCTGTATGGTAAGTCGGTAGTGTAATAAGGTGATGGAAAATGCCTGCTTCACGTGCCGAATCAGCTTGGAAAGTACGAATTTTTTCATCAGCTTGGATAGCAAGCTCAGTGCCATCGTAGTCCACACTCATTAATTGCGCGCGGTCGTAAGCTGATACGTCTTGTCCTGCTTTTTGCATCGCATCAAATACTTGCTGACGGAAGTTAAGCGTCCAGTTAAACGATGGCGAGTTGTTATAAACAAGCTTAGCGTTAGGGATAACTTTACGGATTTCGTTAACCATGCCACCGATTTGCGATACATGAGGCTTTTCAGTTTCAATCCACAATAAATCAGCGCCATTTTGCAATGAGGTAATACAGTCAAGTACACAACGCTCTTCACCGGTACCAGCACGGAACTTAAATAAGCCATTTGGTAGACGAGCCGGTTTAACCAGTTTGCCACCTTGCTTGAATACCACATCACCATTTTCAAGTTTTGCAGCATCAACGGCTTCAACTTCAAGGAAGCTATTGTATAAATCGCCTAGATCGCCAGCTTCTTTAGTGACAGCAATTTTTTGCGTTAAGCCAGCGCCTAATGAATCGGTACGCGCAACAATGACGCCGTCATCGATACCAAGTTCTAAAAATGCATAACGGACGGCATTAATTTTTGCTAAAAACTCAACATGTGGCACGGTGACTTTACCGTCTTGGTGGCCACACTGTTTTACGTCTGACACTTGGTTTTCTAATTGAATACAACAAGCACCGGCTTCAATCATCTGTTTTGCCATTAAGTAAGTGGCTTCTTCGTTACCAAAACCGGCATCAATGTCGGCAATAATCGGTACAACGTGGGTTTCGAAGTTTTCAATTTTGTGTTGAATCGCGGCTTTATCTGACTCTTTAGCACTATCTAATTCGCGGAAAAGACCACCTAGTTCACGGGCATCAGCTTGACGTAGGAAGGTGTATAGCTCTTTAATTAACGCAGCTACAGAGGTTTTTTCATGCATTGATTGGTCAGGTAATGGACCAAACTCACTGCGCAGTGCCGCTACCATCCAACCTGAAAGGTATAAGTAACGACGCTTAGTCGTTAAAAGATGTTTTTTAATCGAAATCATTTTCTGTTGGGCGATAAAACCATGCCAGCAACCTAAAGACTGAGTGTACTGTGACGAGTCTTTGTCGTAGTTGTCCATGTCTTCACGCATGATCTTGGCAGTGTACTTTGCGATGTCTAACCCAGTTTTAAAGCGATTTTGTAGACGCATACGAGCGACTGACTCTGGGTTGATGGCATTCCATGCACTACCTTCTGAATTAATCAAGGTGGCAGCTTCATCGATATTATTTTTGTAGTGAGTCATGTGTTTATTCCTTAACAAATAGATTAGCGGCAATTGATTACGTTGAAAATAATAGCTAGATTTGGTTAAATAAGCCTAATTTATACTTACTATTTTCGGTATTCACCATATGAATGTATCTCGTATCGACTTGAACCTCCTTGTTTATTTAGATGTTTTACTGCGTGAAAGAAATGTTACTAAAGCGGCAGACCAGCTTGGGATCACCCAGCCTGCAATGAGTAACGGCCTAAAACGCTTACGAAACTTGTTTGATGATCCGTTACTTATTCGCACGAGTCAGGGTATGACACCGACCGAACGCGCAAATGAATTACAGCCCATTATTAGTGAGTTGATTATTGGGCTGGAAAAAGCCGTACAACCGCGTGCCAATTTTGATCCACTCGACAGTGATAAAGTCTTCCGTGTTATGGCAAGTGATTATGCTGAAGCGACGTTAATTCCACCTCTTATTGCGAAGCTTCGTACTCAAGCGCCCAACGTTATTTTAGATATCATGACCCCAAGTGATGTCAGTTTCCCTGATGTAGAACAAGGAAGAGTCGATATGGTGATCAATCGTTTCGACAGTATTCCGCAATCATTTCATCAAAAAGTATTGTGGAGTGATGATTTTAGCTGCTTGATTAGTAAGAACAATCCTGTTTTAAAGAAGTTTTCTTTAGACAGTTATTTAAAAGCTAAGCATGTGTGGGTGAGTAAAACAGGAATGGGCGTTGGGGTAGGGATGAACCCAGATGATGTTCAGCGTTTAGGTTGGGTAGATGAAGCATTAACGCGAATAGGTGTAAAACGTCAGATCACCGTTTTTACTCGCCATTATCAAGCGGCGTGTTTGTTGGCTGAGCAACAAGATTTGATCGCAACCATACCAAGTAAGATGGCGCGTCATCATATCAATAATGACCGGGTTTGCATTGTGCCGCCGCCTTTTATTATCCAACCCATTGCATTAACTATGGCCTGGAGCCCTTTGCTTCAGAATAATCCAGCGCATCAATGGATGCGTCAACTTATCACTAAAACCGCAGAAGAGATAAATAGAGG
This sequence comes from Shewanella sp. MF05913, assembly GCF_059758095.1. NCBI lineage: Bacteria > Pseudomonadati > Pseudomonadota > Gammaproteobacteria > Alteromonadales > Shewanellaceae > Shewanella > Shewanella sp. MF05913. The sequence goes on along the minus strand of NZ_JCAYNT010000002.1, from coordinate 328,418 downwards.
CGATGTTTAATGTTATTAGTATTATGACATTTAGTTACCTATATGTTGTAAAGCAACCAAAAATTGCCATTTTGCCATATCTTTGGTGAATAGTGGTGATAACGGGTATAAATTGGATAAATAAGATAACTTTGATATAGAGTAAAGTATTACTGCGTATGAACAGTATGCTGTTAACAGTGGAATGAGTTTGCGCTAGTGATTTGGGACTAATGGTTTTTGGCTAATGATTTGGGGCTAATGATTTGGGGCTAATGATTTAGGGCATATGATTTATGGCTTAGTTTACGGTCAACGCACAGAAATTAAGGTAGGGATTAAACATGACAGCACGTATTCAAGTTGGTGGATTACAAATAGCGCAAGCATTGTGGCAGCTGGTCGACAGTGACATTTGCCCGGGTACTGGTATTGATTCAGCAACCTTTTGGGCAAAATTTGAGGATATTATTAACGAATTTTCTCCGGTTAATGTGAAGCTGTTAGAAAAAAGACAACAACTACAACAGCAAATTGATCAATGGCATATTGACCATCCCACCAAAGATTTTGACCCTGCAACATATAAAGCTTTTCTGTCTGAAATAGGTTACCTGGTGCCTGAGGGTGAAGCTTTTCAAATTAGCACTGAAAATGTAGACCATGAAATTGCCGCACAAGCGGGGCCACAACTTGTAGTGCCAGTTAAAAATGCGCGCTTTGCGCTTAACGCTGCCAATGCGCGTTGGGGCAGCCTGTATGATGCGTTATATGGTACTGATGCGATATCTGAAGAAGGTGGCGCGGAGCAAACTAAACAGTACAACCCAGTACGCGGCAATAAAGTTATCGCTTTTGCCAAACAACACTTAGATACCGCTTCGCCTTTAGCACAAGGCAGCCATGCCGATGTGACCCGTTATTACATCGACGCAGGTGTGTTACGGATGCAATTAACTGACGGCTCGACTACCACTTTAGCCCAAACCGATAAGTGTGTGGGTTACCAGGGTAGTGCTGATGCACCCAGTGCTATTTTGTTAGTGAATAATGGTCTGCATATCGAAATTCAAATAGACCCAAGCAGTGTTATTGGTGGCAGCGATCGCGCTGGCGTTAAAGACTTACTGGTTGAAGCCGCTGTTACCACCATTATGGACTGTGAGGACTCTGTCGCCGCAGTAGATGCTGAAGATAAGGTTGAAGTTTATCGCAATTGGTTAGGTTTGATGCAAGGTAACTTATCTGCCTCGTTGACTAAAAATGGTAAAGAGATTGTTAGAGAACTTAACGACGATCGCGTGTATACCGCTGCGAATGCCCAGAGTGCCAAAACAGTTACTTTACCCGGCAGAAGTTTGCTATTTGTGCGTAATGTGGGTCACTTGATGACCATTGATGCCGTGCTGGATAAAAATGGCAACGAAATACCTGAAGGAATACTTGATGGCATGATCACTGTGCTTGCTGCGATGCACGACCTTAAAGGCAACAATAATGGTCGTAGTAATAGCCGCAAAGGTTCGGTGAATATTGTAAAACCTAAAATGCATGGCCCTGAAGAAGTGCAATTTACCTGTGACCTGTTTACTAAGATAGAAGATGCGCTCAAGCTGCCGCGTAATACGATTAAGGTCGGCATTATGGATGAAGAGCGCAGAACGACACTGAATTTAAAAGAGTGCATTAGGGCTGCCAAAGAGCGCGTGGTGTTTATTAATACTGGCTTTCTTGACCGCACCGGTGATGAATTGCATACCTCAATGCTCGCGGGCCCGTTTGTGCCTAAATCGGTGATGAAGCAGCAAAAATGGATTAGTGCTTACGAAGATTGGAATGTTGATATTGGGCTTGAATGTGGCTTACAAGGTCGTGCTCAAATCGGTAAAGGCATGTGGCCAATGCCAGATGAAATGGCAGCAATGCTTGAACAAAAATCGGCTCATCCTAAAGCGGGCGCAAACACCGCATGGGTGCCGTCGCCAAATGGTGCCGTGCTGCATTCTATTCATTATCATCAAATTAATGTGGCAGATGTTCAGCAACAAATTAAGCAACGCCCACGTGCTAGCATTGACAGCTTGTTGACCATTCCTTTACTTGCTGAAGGGGTAACACTCACCAATGAGCAAATTACTTTTGAACTAGAAAATAATGCTCAGGGTATTTTAGGGTATGTAGTGCGCTGGATTGATCAAGGCGTGGGTTGTTCAAAAGTGCCTGATATTAATAATGTCGGCTTGATGGAAGACAGAGCAACCTTGCGGATTTCATCGCAATATTTAGCTAATTGGCTTGAACATGACCTATGCAGTGAAGCGCAAGTGATGGCGGCGTTGAAAAAAATGGCCGCGGTGGTCGATACTCAAAATGCCGGTGATCCGCTGTACACTAATATGGCGCCTCACTTTGACGGCATCGCATTTAAAGCGGCATGCGATCTGATTTTTAAAGGCAAATCTCAGCCTTCTGGTTACACAGAGCCTTTGCTACATGCTTATCGAATTCAAGCTAAAGCTAAAGCAGGTTAATCAGCACCGTTAATACTGGCTTTAAGCCTATGTCGTCACGCAATAACTAAGCCCTGATCTTGCAAAGATTAGGGCTTTTTTTGTGGTTATTTTACAAGTGGTGTCAGAGTAAACGCTTCAAAGTACTAGGTGTTTTGACCCGATTGTCGGGCTGATTTAATTCAGACATCGCTTGATTTAGATCTTTTAAGCGCGGATTTGATTTATGATTGTTTTCAAAGCCAGATTAACCGACTAGAGATGAGCCTGATGAAATATTCGTTATTTGCTTTGGGGTTACTGTTAAGTAGCCAGACTCTGTTTGCTATGGATGTTGAATATACTGCAACGCCTATCGATATTGATGGGGTTGCTGATCCTGCCTGGCAGAAAGCGCAGTGGCATACGATGCCGTATTTAATGGATGGGGTATTGCCCGATTCTGCGAGTGATTTTAGCGGTAAATATAAATTACTGTGGGATGAGCATTATTTGTATCTGCAAGCTGAAATTACCGACGATGTATTGCTTGATACCCATGCCGACCCAAGGGTGAATTATTGGGATGATGACACCTTAGAAGTGTTTATTGATAGCGATGCTTCGGGTGGCGATCATCAATTTAATCACAGTGCATTTGCTTACCATATTGGCTTAGATAACCAGGCGGCTGATTATGGCCCAGACAAACAAGCTCACCTGTATACGTCGCATTTAAAGAGTCGTTGGCTGCGCAGTAGTGAGGCGCCTTACAATGTGATTTGGGAGGTCGCGATTAAGCTGTATCCTAATGATTTTAAACAAGGCCAAGAAGATAAGCCCTTGTTGTTAACACCGAATAAAATCATCGGTTTTATGCTCGCCTATTGTGATAATGATGGCAGCCCAGTAAGAGAGCATTTTATGGGATCTCATGAGATTACTCCGGTTAATGGCGATAAAAACAGAGGGTTTATTGATGCCAGTGTGTTTGGCAAAATAACCCTGAAACGCTAGGGCCTGTTAATCTTTCAAGGTTGTTTGTCCGTTTAATCGATTTTAATTACCAATAGGCGAAACGGATGTCCGATTCAACTAACACTATTGCAGCTCAACAATGGCGGCATGCCGATCCTTTTATTAATAGCTGGACGGTTAGCCCAGATCAAATTGATCATTATCAACATGCTAATAATGTGGCTTATGTGAGCCAACTAGAGCAAACCTCCTGGGCACATTCTAATGCGCTAGGGTTAACGATTGAGCAATATAAATCGTTAGATAGAGGCATGGCGATTAGCCGCCATGAGATTAATTATTTGGCGGCGGCTTATCTTAATGATGTTATTGATTGTGCCACCTGGATTGTTGAGTGCGATGGCAGGTTAAAGCTGGCGCGCCATTTTGAGTTTATTCGCCGCAGTGACGGAGTGTCTTTACTCACGGCTCGCACTGAGTTTGTGTGTATTGCCTTATCTAGCGGCCGTCCAAAACGCATGCCTGAAATATTTGCTGATATTTACGGCCGAGCTAGCATTCAAATTATCGAGTAGCATTCAGATTAGCGAGTAGGATCACAGTGTAGCGTTGTGCTTATTAGTTAAGGTTGTTAGCGTAACGTTTTACTTTTGACTAGTATTTAATCTATGTGAGTTAAGGAGATAGACCATGAATGTGCGCGATATTATGACCCCTAATCCGGTGTGTATTAGCCATGAGGCGAGCCTTAAAGATGCGCATCTGTTAATGCAAAGCCGAAATGTGCGTCATTTGCCGGTGATCAGTGAATCTACTGGTGAGTTTATTGGCATGCTGACACATAAAAAGATGATTGCGATGGTATTAACCATGCTTAATAAATATGGCCAAGGGGCACTTGATCGAAAAGAGCGTTACACCCCAATTGCGGAGGTGATGGATACTCAAGTGCAAAAGCTTCGATTAGATGAACCGTTAACCATTGTGGTGCAGTATTTTATCGACAACAAATTAGGCTGCTTGCCTGTGGTCGATGAGCAAAATCAAGTCCTGGGGATTGTCACCTCTTCTGATTTTGTCAAACTGTGCCAGCGTTTATTGTTACAACAATAAACGCCAGCTGGCTTTGATGATTATTTGATGCGTTGTGAGTGTAAGGGCTTGAGTTGTCACGTTAGCGTAATACCATTAATAGCGGATGCCTTTTACTCTAATGACGCGACAATCTCACGGAAAAACGCGATGGTTTCATGTTTTGATATTAGACTATCTTGAAAGCCTAAATCGGCACTGTTTTTTACAATAACCACATTATGTTGTTGGTTCACATAGATATATTGCCCATAAACCCCAACACAAAAGAATTCACCTTGCTGTGCTTGTGGTGGTAACCAAATTTGGTAGCCGTAGCCGAGTTTGTCTTTTTGCGGTTTAAGGTATTCAGTTTGTGGTGTGGTGGCGGCTTTTATCCACTCTGCCGAGACGATTTGCTTGCCGTTAAACGCACCATTGTTTAGTAATAAACGGCCAAAGCGGGCGTAATCACGGGTAGTGACATTTAAGCCACCTAATGCAAATTCAGCCCCTTGAGAGTCGGTGAGCCAAAACGCATCACTTTCCATGCCGATGGTGTTCCACAGGTTTTGTTGGATCAGTTCGACTAATGATTTTCCGCTCACCCGCCTGAGGATCATGCTAATTACGTGGGTGTCCATGCTGACATAGTGGAAAGCTTTACCTGGCTCAGATTCATTCACCAGTTCACTAGTCATGTCGTCTAACGAGCCGCCAATGGCCAGCACTCGGCCCATTTTGTTTATGTCAGAATTAAAGTCTAGATAGTCTTCGTTCCACTTAACCCCAGACGACATTTGCAGTACGTGTTCAACTTTAACGTTGCCATACCCAGAGCTAGCAAGCTCAGGCAGATAAAAGCCGACTGTTTTGTTGATATCAATGTTGCCGGCATCGACTTGCATACCAAATAATATCGACACAAAGGATTTGGCCATCGACCACGAAATCCGTTTGTCGTCACTTTGGGTACCTAAATAGTATTGCTCGAATGTGATGTTGTCGTCTTTAAGCACTAACAATGCGGTTGTTGCTCTGCGCGCTAAAAACGCTTCGCTATTAGTGACTTTGTCTCGATAGGTGAAAGAGTCTGGCAAGGCTTTTGGTTCGACGCCAAATGCATAAGGTTGACCTTGGTGAACAATTTTTTTGTTGAAAAATACGTCATTCATGTGGGAAAAGTTATTCACGATGAGTGCTTCATCAAACAAGCTGATGACGCTGTATAAGCGGTTTGCGCTTTGCCAATTAAATGCCAGTAAAATAACGGCAATAGTGATAAGGGCTATAAAAGAGCCTTTGATGAACTTGATCAAAGTCGACATGAGTGTTTCCAAATAGCGTAGGCGTTAACAATAACCTAATGCTATCGAGACTATAAATCAAATAGTTAACGAATTGTTATGGTTAAATTTGGGAATGATATGCCCTGTGTTGAATGGCTAACAAGACTCTTGGCATTAGGTTGTTGTTAATCAAAAACAGCCATTAGATTTACCATTACTTTTGTTAATTTCCGTGAGTCTTAAAACCGCTATTTTGTTTATTCTTGGTGTTATTTACCCTGCTGCCATTGGCTTATCCGTTAGAACAACTGTTTGAATTAACATTTTTGCAACCAAATGATTACGAGTTTATCTATTGCTAAAGTAGGTGGTGGCGATATGGCTTACATTACATGTAATGTATTTCATTGATAAATATCATTAATTCTTTGTTTTAGGTTTATTTTAGCATTGTATTATTTTAGAGTATGCGCCGCTAGGAAAGCACGTTGGCCAACATTACGGTTAGGCCACGGTTGAGTTAAAGGATTAACCCATTTGGTTAACCCACTCTATTTATCTGCTTGAATCACCTAGTGTAAAATAATCAAATAAAGGAATGATTGATGAAAAACGTTACTGCATTAGCATTAGTATTAGGTTTTACTGCTTTACCTGTTATGGCTGCACAAGATGCGCCATTTCACCAGGAAGCGGGTCTAGGATATTCTGCTAATACTGAAGAGTTCGGTGATGGTCAATGGGATCTAAACTACCGTTTTTATCTTGACTCAGTATCACAAGAAAAAGGCCCATATGCATTAAATGGCTTTTTAGCACAATCTACCAATGTTGGCGCTAGCTATTCAATGATTGATGATGCTGACCTTGATATTTTTAATGTCGATGGCACCTATGTTTTCGATTCTAAGTGGTTTGTTGGCGCGGCAATCCAACGTTATGACGCAGGTGCTTTTGATACTGACAATTACAAACTTGATGTAGGTTATTACTTCACCGACAGCTCAAAAGTTGCTGCATTCTATGTTGATGGTAGCGATATTGATTCAATCTATGGTCTTGAAGCGCGTAGCTTTATTGATCTTAAGAGCACTACAGGTATCGATTTAGGTGCGATGTGGACTCATACTGATGATGACGATATGTTTAACGTAAACGCTGACTGGTATGTGACTAAAGCATGGTCTGTGGGTTTAGGTTATGACGATAACGGTTTAGACGATAACTTTACTGCCAAAACAGCTTACTGGTTACGTATGTCAGATTCTTTTTCAGCGACTTTTGAGCTAGCAAAAGTACTTGATTCTGACGTAGACGGTTTGTTTGTTGGTGTAGGTGTTGTTGGCCGTTTCTAAGCTAAAACATCTCTAATAAAATGTTATCAATAAACGCTTATTGATACAGATCATCTCCCTTAAAGAAAGGAGCCTTAACCAGGCTCCTTTTTATTTTTTATGCACTACCAGAACAAGCCCGCTGAGTTAATAATAGATTGTCTAAAACCGCAATACGTTCATCACAACAGTTATCAGCCTCAGCTAAAACATCTTACTCATCCGCTAATTCGTCGAACTCTATGAGAAAATAGATAGCCAATCGGGCATTTACTTAATTTGGAAGTCTATAAAATTTGTTGATACGGCAACCAGTAACCATCTGTATCCACTTGATTTGTGAAGCGTGTTAACTTAAAGCTATGACGGAGGAGGTCGTTGTATCAATTAAACTACGTAAATATGGCCAAATTTTCTAGTTACAGACCTTTTCCTTCTAGTTTTGCTCATTTAATCTAGAAAGTAATAACTACAGAACCTACCCCATATGATGTAAAACTTCAATTTAGTTAAGTTTAACTACTTAGCAATATGGTATGTATATGTTTTAAAAGGATTTGATTTAAAAATGAAAGTTGGTTATTCTCTGATAAAGGGATTTTAGAACATGGAGCGTTAAAGTGGAACTATTTACAGATCGCAATTACCCAAGCTTGAAGATGCGGCACATGGACCAGTGATTTATTTAGCTAAGTTAATGAAACTTGAGCAATACTCAACTTATATTCGAAGTCATAGTGACAGAATACTTTCGATATTGATTGGAGTATTACTCTATCGCCAATTAAGTCGACCTGAACAAAATAAAATTTTACCTATGACAAACAGCCTAAAGAATCCTCCGTTTATTAATTCTATCCAGGCTTTGTTATCTCAAAATATAGTTAATCCTAACTGGAACAAATGGTGCCTATCTAACTCAGAATTAAGAGATTACTTTCAGAGTAATAAAACTGTAAGTGAGTTTATTGGTACTTGGTTCTTCACCGTGGAACCTAAACTAGAGGTGAGCTTTTTAGCTAGTCGTATTTTTTCAGTGGCGGCATTGGGGGCAAGAGGTTTTGCTCTAGAGGCTTCTGGAGGTGCTGTCACTGAATCCATGGTATCGTCGTTATCCAAAAAAACAGGTTTAAATATTACCAAAAGCTCTGTTAGAGCGGTTGGTAGAAGTACAATCATTGTAATGATTCTAGCAAGTACAATGAAAATGCTAAGTGATAGTGATATGAAGTTAGCTAAAAAAGAGCTCTTACGTAGAGGTTTACTGAATGTTGAGGATCTTTAATTGATATTTTGGATAATAGCTTACTTATTTTCTCTATTTTTAGTTTGTGTTCATTCTATTTCTATAATAAAGAAATTAAAATTAGAACTGAAAGTTAATTTATTTGATAAATCTATTTTTTGTTTCAGCTTGTGTTTGAATCTTTTTTCTATTTCGGCATTTTCGATAATATCTTTAGATTTTCTGAATATTAGTTCTATATTTAAAGTTGCCATCGTCACCTTGAGTGGAATACCTCTATTCATGGTAATATTGTTTGCAATGTCGCTTTCAGAAGATCGGTAAAGGACGCGTTGTGCTACATAATATTTTGAAATATAAATTTATTTTTTTTATGACCTCATTCTTTTCTGCCAATGTATATGCTAGTAACTTATCTACGCTGACTTGCCAGATAACAATGATTGCAGACACTAAATTCTGGTCAATACAATCTGTTGCCCACAGCCACAGCAATCGATATCACCAAGCAAATTATTGATCAATGTCAGATCGAATCACTTACATGATGCAGGTTGATTTTACAGGGCAACCGCATGAGTGTGCATTTTTTGCTCACAATGAATGTTTTCAGTATAGAATCACTTCCAATCATTCTTGAGGTGATAACATTCCGAACAAATGTATTTGGATACATACACTTAATTTGTTCATAAAACGTTCGCGATCTCGCCCTGGTTGATTTTAGTCTCACTACTTCAGTGTTAACTTGTAACGTCTTTCATTATTAAGCTATTTTTCAATCATTCGCTGTCGCTTAAATCCGCTTAAAATTTTTGTCTATCATGTTACTTAGCAGTATTTGTCCTGCTTGGTTAACTCTAAACTCGCCATATCTGGCTTCTTCAAACTCTTCCGCTCGACCTTCTTGAAAGAAAAAAGCGTTGCTGGCCAGTTTGACACTGCCGTCACGAACACGGTATTGGATCAGTCGCTGTGCTGGTGTTAACGCTGCACCGTGGTAGATGCCATCGAACTGAGCAATGCGGTTATTGTCGAGCGTGACAATAAAAAAGCCATCATGGTTATTTGGCGTGTTTGAGAGTTCATCAACTGACTGGCTAACGATTCGGGCAATGTCGTAATTTAATGCCATGTAATCGCCTTGCATTAACGATCTCGGATCGACAGGTGCGAGTTCAAACAGGATTATTTGCCATTAGCCAACAGCTGTTCTTGCTGAAAAATCTTGTAGTTAATACCGGCGAGAATCAACAATGCTGCGATAATAGCCCAAAGTGATCGCTGACTTAGCTGGCGTGAATTGAGCGGCGCCACAGTATTTAACACCATCATAGTTGCTCCTTATTTTGCGCCGTTGTAACTGTATTTATTATGGTTTCAGCTGTCTTGCTAGTATTCATGCTCATGGCAAATCTCAGCAGGAGTAATACTATGCCGCTGGCCATTAACCACAGTGATTTATCAAACAAGTCGATGTGGAGTGAGTAATAATACATGCTGATAAAGGCGAGCAGGGCGCATACCGAAATGATGACTAATTTACGTTCGTTATAAAAATAACCTAGCAGTAGCATGAGTAGTGCCGCGCTTAATCCGCTCATGACGATGGACAGTAGACCGATTAATATCGCCGTTAGGATAACCATTAACATGTCACGAGGACGCACAGTAACGATATGATCGCGATTGCCATATTTAGTGTTATCGGTATTAGCAGTGTTATCGGTATTGCTATTGGCATTAGCATTGGCATTAGAGTGGAGCTGGTTATAAATTTGATTCATCAACCATAGCGCTGATAACAAGCTGATGACGATCGCTAAGTAGTCACTGAGGCTAGAGCTTAGTGCCATGAGTACGTTGGGCAATTCCATTGTGTCGCTAATTTCAGACAACATGATATTGACGAGCAGTAAACTGATAGCAACAGCGTAGCCTAGCATTCTAATGCGCTGGTAATGTTGTGGCCATCGATAAAGTTGAGTCCAGATAACCACTAAACTCAATACCAATAATGGCAATATAAGTAGTGATAAATGGTTAATCACTAAGATGGCTAATAAGCTGGGCACCATAGCTAATGCCGCGACAAATTGGTTAGCTTTGTGGGGGATGACGAGCCAGTGTATGGCAAAAGTGACCCCATAAATGACTGCGATGAGGGTTTCGTTACTCGACTCTAAGCTTTCGAAGGTCCCCCCAAGCAGCATTATTTGCCCGCATAGGCTAAACGCAAATACCATTTGTAGAATAAACTCTTGGCGATTTTGCCCTAGCCGGTAATACGCTAAGCATCCGAGAGTGAGCGTGGCACCAAAGCCTATAAATGATTCGGTTATATCACTAACAGATGACACGCCCAGCATGACAAAGGCCAATAAGAATAGCGAGGCAACCCAACCTCCAAGCATTTGTGCTGCAATGATATACCAAGGGCTAGCTAATAAGGGTTCTGGCGCGGTATCTGCGTTAACCAGGTCTTTGTTTCGCAGTGACAACCATAATGCGTTGGATGATTTTATGTTACTCATGGCCAGTCTCCTCAATGTTTAACATTGCCGTTTGAGCAAACTCTTTTTGTAATTGTTTTAGCCAATATAAACTGCCACTGGTTAGGCCTATAACCACCATCGCTATCAGAAAAAAGCCTTCAATGGTGTCGTTACTATCAAATAGCGCTCTTGAAAGTAGCGAGACAATCGCGGTACTTATGCTGGTTAACACTAACGTAATGGGATATAAGGCTGGATCGCGGTAACGATACCAAACAAATAGGCAGGCCAAAGTGACGAGATAAAGCAGTGCATAATAGGCAACATGTTCGCTGGTATCGTAATTATAACTAAAGTCAAAAATGAGCCACACTATGAGCCAGGTAAATGCACTTATACTAGCCAGTAAACTGCTTGCTTCTACCATGGGGCAGTTAAAGCGCAATTGTCCACGCCAATGACAGCGTTTCGCAACAATAAATAATAGGTGAATAGCTAAGTTAGCTAAACCAAACAAAGCGATTTGCTGGATGTCTTCGAGTAAAAAACTAAATACCGATGCAAAGGATTGCAGATATAGCCCTAAACTGACGTTGAGTAACACCACGATGAGTAACCACAACAGATCAAAACCTGCGAGGTAAGCAAAGGGTAAAATTAATACTGCCCAAATAGCGAATAGTTGCCATGGATCAGCGCCTGTTTGATAGGTTTGCCCGACTAATGCCAGTAAAGCCCCAAGCATAATGCTAGCACCTAATAACATGGCGTTAGGCAGGTTCCAACCATACATATTTGAGCTAGGCTTGCTTTGCTGAAAATGCGGCGGATGCTGATTATGTGGCAAACTGGATGGTGGAAGGTACTTTTTTTGTGCGTGATTAGCGAGATAAAATCCGCCAATAAACAGCGCAAATAGGGTTTCGACTATGGCAAATTTATTCAGGTGCGATAGCGCATCCCAGTTAAACGCCATGAAAAATATCACACCCGCGCTCACTAATAGCACCCCGAGATACAATAATAGATTGGCAATTAATTGCTGCCACTTGTTTGCATTGGGGTGAGGGTAGGCCTCTAACATTGCGGCCTTAAAGTTAGCGCGGTCTATCTTACCGTCTAAAAACCAATGCCATATAGCAGATCGTTTTTGCGTCATCATTCCCTGTCCATTATCCCTTTATTGAAGTGTCCGGCTAATTCAACCACAACAACTGTAGTCTAGCGCTTCATTCTTCCCTACTTTAATTCAAGTTAACGGTATCGATATACAATTTAAAGGTATTAATGCATAAAACGATTAATCATTAAAACACTGCTTAGGTGAAAAATTGACTGATAACAGGCGTTTTCGTGATAGTTGATCGCAGCGGTTTTATTATCGACACCGGTATATTTTGATTGGGCCTCACATTTATGATCGCCGCTATTGAGCATCTTGCTGCTATTGCCTACAATAACGCACGTTTTATTAATTACAGAATATGATCATGAACGACACTACTGCTAAACCTGCTTTACCCGATCGCCTTAGCGTTAATCCACGTAGCCCACACCATGTGGCTGCCATTTTCGAACATGAGATTGGCATTTTGTTTAATGGTAAAGAGCGAAATGATGTAGAAGAATACTGCATCAGTGAAGGCTGGGTAAAAGTTGCCTCGCATAAAGCATTAGATCGTCGTGGCCAACCGCTTACGATGACAGTAAAAGGTAAAGTTGAAGCGTTCTATAAGTAGAACTGAGTAAGCTGACTCTTAGCGTCAAAAAACGAAAGGCTAGCCCAATGGGCTGGCCTTTTGCTTTGGTGAAAGTTTAGATAAACAATTAACGCTAGATTTACTTATCAAGTATTACTCATTAAGTTTCGCTCATGGCAGCGCATGTGATGTTTTATTGCAGTTAAAAAATCCATAACAATATATAAAAATTGATTAGACTAATTCTTAGCAATGCTACAATCTACCTTGTAGACTTGTTATTAATCGATCACGAAGCCTGAAAATGTCAAAATGAAATATGCGGCGATACTGATAACGAATAAAACAAAATGACTTATTATACAGATAAGCATGACTGCTCCAGTACCTGTTACATCGCCTGCTAGTTTTGCTTGTCCTATCGATATAGATGTAAGGAATGCAACTATTATACTCACGAGTAACTGAGACCAAAAATCACCTGTAAAAAAAGGGAGTATGTAGCATAATGCCGGTCCTAAGATGTATGCTACCTCATTATCTTTAGATGAAGAAAAGGCAATACTTAGAAAAAAATTAATATATAACTTCCTATGATTTCTGTTAATTCCATTTATCTATGATCCTATTTAGTCTGGTCTTGTATTAAAATTGATACTACATCGGAATTCAGAAGTATTAGGTAGTTCAAATTCAACTATTTATGTTAATTCATGTGCTTAAGTGAGCGCATATTATTAGTCCAAATCTGGTATGAGTTTACTTGCATTGCCATGTATTAAGTTTATTGAGTACGAATTCATCAATTTTTTGATGTAAAAGTATATTTTCATCTTTAATAGCATAAGTTCCAACTGTGTCTCCGATGTTGAATTGATGTGTACATCGATAACTCGGATCTGTTTCGCCGTGACCATCTAACATACAATCGCCCCAATATAAGTAATCGCTTCCAGCCTTATCATATGCCACCCAATGATATGGGCTTTGATCTTCAAATTTGATGTTTTCCATATCAGAATGTCTTAAATCTTCAATATTCAATACATGTTTAATAATTTTATTGTTAGAAAGATTAACTTGAATATGGTGATAGATATTACCTATTGAATGGCTAGGTGATGTTACTTTAAAAGCAGAAATATGTTTGTGTAGCTCTTTACCTTCAAAAAAAATTGAAGGGCCATAACCTGTATTTTTATCAAAGTTTGAATCGTTACTTGATGCGGTAGATAGTGACGCTGGCGTTAAATACTCCTTCGGTAAACAGTATTTATCCCATTTTATTGTACTGGTACTAGGGCTGCATGCCGCGATTAATAATAGTGGCGTTAATATGATTAATTGATTCATTAGTTAGCTCCTTTATATCCAACAGCAGAATCACAGTCATGGCAGTAAAGTTCACCATACAATGTAAATTCCGCTTCATCAGGAACATTATTAAGCCAAGTACCACCATAAAAATGGTTAGGGATATTGAACAATTTAAATGCGATGTGATGGTAGTCAGCCATTTGCTTAAGGCTGAGCAAACCTTTTACTTCGCCAATATTGCCATTGTCATAGTCATGTGTAACGAAGGATATATGTTGATTTGCCACTTCAATACCGACGTCTTTAATTTTCGCTCTCATTTGTGAAAATGTACCCGAAAGCCGCCACTTTCAAGTCCGGTTGCCAAATTAACTACAGTCGAACGAGCCATAAACTCCCAGTAAGCAAGCCCTTTGTTATTCCAAAAATTAGTATCGCCGCTTTGAATAACATGTTTTAATTTTGTGGCATCGGTTACCCATAAAGCATATCTAATCCGAGCGACAGGTTCTTTTTTGCTTAGTCTACTTCTCCAGAAAGCTTCTAAGTTGCCATTAAGCACATTTGTTCGTTCTTGAGCGGTAATCGCCAAATCACTAGATGCCATATTTAATTCCTTTTAAATTATTCTATTTGAACCATTCTCATACTATAACTGATATTGACTTAACTGAATAATTATTAGCCATATCTATATGAAATATATTGTTTTATTTTTTATCCTATTATAAATGATTAGTCTGTAGTAATCAGAATAGCTAGTTTGAGGGTAAAATTTGTCTACTTCTTGTTTCATCATCTCATCTGTAAACAAACTCTGCCAAGCGTCACTCTGTTTAAACACAACATGACTTTCATTCATGTTCAATCACTGTAGAATCCGCGCCGTGTTTTACCATTCTTATAATTTGTGTATTTATGATGATTGATCTGGCGTTACTTCCTGTTTACCTGACCACTGTGGTGGCATTACTGTTAATTCCTGGCCCTGATATGTTGTTGATTGCCAGTTCGAGTTTGAGCTATGGCCGCAAAGTGGGCGTGTATGCCAGTTTTGGCAATGCGACTTCGGGGCTTATTTTAACCTTACTTGCTGCCATGGGTGTGTCGGCGCTGGTGGCGATGAATCCAATGGCATTAGAGTTATTACGGATTTTAGGCGGCGCATATTTGCTAAAAATGGGCTGGGATTGCATGCGTAGCAGTGCCAGTGAGGCGCCCGAGATTGCTCAGCAGAATAACTTAGCCAAATTACTTTATCGCCGTGCAGTAATGAGCAATTTATTAAATCCTAAAGCATTACTGTTTTTTGTGTTGTTTTTGCCCCAGTTTGTGTCGACTCAACTCAGTGCTAGTTCTGGTGAGCAAATGTTGGCGTTAGGGCTATTACTGAATGTGATGGGACTGGTGTTTAATTTATTGCTGGTGGTTTTAGTCGGGAGTTTGGGTAAGTCATTACTCAATAATGCTAAGTTTCGTACTTATCAAAACAAGTTTATGGGCGTGATATTTTTTGCGCTAGCACTTTGGCTACTGGCATCCCAAGTACAAAGTGTAAGTTAACACGATTGAGTGTTACATATATAAAAACCACGGTTAATACCGTGGTTTTTTGTTATGCGCTGTTTAACTCATTTTAGCTGTGATGAGTGCGATTAATGTTTTGACTGTTTGATCGCTGCGATCTCTTGCTCTACCGCAGCAACCACCTCTTGTGGGTTTTTGAGGTATTTAGAGTGGTCGATGAAGATGGCATTATCATTAACGGTCATAATTAATGCCGGAAAGCTCGTGGTGCCGATGGATTGCTGTATCTCTTCAATGGCTTCTAAAATGTATTCAGCATCGGTACTCAGCTCGTCTTTAAACACTTTATTGGTCGGCGATAACTTAAACTTTTCGACGATGTCGTTAAAGTCGTGTTTATTGTTAAATGGATTGCCTTCAATAAAATGCGCAGCTTGAATGGCATTAAGCACTGGTAATTGTTTACTGGCTTGCTTGTCTTGCATCCAGGCCATAAAATTTGCTGTTTTTATTGAGTTTTTTGGGCTGTTTACATAACGAATATGCTCACGTCCAAATTTAAGGCCACTGGCTTTGGCTGCCGCTTGCATTTGCTCTTCGCCGGCACTGTCTTTACCAATGTAATGCGCACTGTGCAGTAAATGTACTGTCATGTCTGGATAGGCTTGTTGCAGTGCATTCACCAACGGAGTCGTGGCGTAGCTCCAGGGGCAGTGTGAGTCGAAGATAAAATAAAGCTCAGTGGTCATGATATTGATTCATATTGGCGATCAGATGAGCCGATCCTAAATAGTTTATCGCCAATATACAATCATTGTCGTCGTGCTGTTTTAATGGTCTGTTCTGTATCGCTTAGTTGAATGCTAGACCATTATTGCTCAGTCACAATCAAAGATACAATTTTAGGCTGCTGTAAACGGTCGCCTAAATTAAGGCGTAATCAATGCACAGCAGGTCCTAATGATTATTTTTGAGTGGGCTCTTGTATTTGGTATAGGGGTTTGTGTTCTTCGCAGGTGACTTCACAATCACAGCTCTTTTCTATTCCTACATTCGCAAGCCCTGCACAGCTGCCTTGAATGGGTTTTCGTCCTAAAAAAACACCTAATGCCATCACTGCAAAAAACACTAAAAACACCGTAAAAGTTATTATAAATTGCATGCCGATTTCCTTTGTTGTTGCAATGATTGGCTTAAACATCACGTTTTAGCACGCATCAAGTTACTCAAATTGATATTGATGTGGTATTCTAAAATAATTAATAGCATATGCCAATAATGGTTTTGTGTTTTTCTTTTTTTGAGGTTTTATGAGTCAGCAGCATCAATCTGAAAAAGCGTTATTAATTAAAAGCTTAAGCCTGGTTTATCCTGAAGCATCAGCAGATGATTTATGCGCAGTCGTTAAGCCATCGAGTCATCAACATTGTATGTTGTGCGGTACGCAGAATTTATTAGGGCTTCATTTGCATTTTTTTAGTACGGCAGACCAACAAGTATGGGCGCGCGCTAAAGGGTCGATTCATCAACAGGGTTATCAGGGGATTTTACATGGCGGTTTTTTATCGGCGTTACTCGATAGCGGTATGTGTCAGGCGTTGTTTCAGCAAAACATAGAAGCGGTAACTGCCGATATGAGTATCCGCTACTTACATGAAGTGCCGGTAAATAGTGATATTTTAATTAAAGGTAAGATTATCTCTTCTCGTTACCCACTTTATAAAGTGGAGGGTGAGTTATATGTTGCTGGCCAATTGGTGGTTAAAAGCAGTGCACGTTTTATGGCGAAGGGGTTTGGTAAAAAATAAAGTAACAGTTAGCACTGCATATTTTGTCAATGTGCTTGATGCTGGCATTGCTTGAGGATTTGTAGAGCAATGCCAGACTGAAGTTATTGTGGATAAGCGATTTAAGTTATTTGTTCTGTGAGAGCTTCTGGATCGGGTGCGCGCATTCTGTCCCACCATTCTTTGTTAGCAACAATTTGGCCTTGATCATCAATGGCTGGATAGGGAATTTGTTTGCGCCGACAGGCTTTGGCGTAAATGGGATGACCTTGTTCAAATAACATGGTTTGGCAATAAGCTGCATCAAGTTTACGGGTGCCGTACATATTGGCGACTTCACGTTGACGCTGAGCTTCATACATCACTAATGCCGATGCGACAGAGACGTTGAGAGACTGCACCATGCCGCGCATTGGAATAATAATATGCTGATCTGCTGCTGCAATAGCTTCGTCGCTCACACCATCACGTTCATTGCCCATGACAATCACTGTGGGCTGCGTGTAATCAATCTCGCGAAAATCAACGGCAGAGTCAGAAAACGTAGTGGTTAATACCTGCATGTTTTGCTTTTTAAACGCTTGGAGAGCTTCATCAAAGGTGTAATGTTTAACCGTATTAACCCATTGCTGGCTACCAGAGGCTGTGTTCCCTGACACCCGCATATCAATATCGGGCCACACAGCATGAATTTGGTGAATACCCACACAGTCGGCTGAGCGAATAACCGCGGCAATATTATTGGTCATATGCACTTTATCAAGGCAGATGGTGAGGTCTACCTGGCGGTTATCTAGCATTTGATTTATTCGGGCAAAACGTTCTGGGCTCATGAGGTAACTCTATTGATTCATCTATTTATTCAACGATTAATTTCACTGATGCATATCATGCCGATCATGTGTTTGATGTTGAAGAGGTTCTATAAGGTCGAGATTATTTGAGCAGCATTATAACGCATAAATAATCTTAAATCGGTAATGATATGTTTTATGTGAAGTACTGCTTGTGGCAAGCTTGCCTATTATACCAATTCTATTAATTATGTGACCAATCAGAGTCACTCAGATTGTTCAGTTTGAGGCGCATTGTTGAAATAATGGTTATTCCCTTCTAAGACAATGCAACAAAGAAATGAACGGTCTGAGTGTCTCCTGCAAGGCGGGTTTCTGTGCCTTCTATACTGCTTAATAGCATTTTGACGTACGACTGCATGGATGCAGGAGGTAGAGCAACGCAGGAGCAGTTGCCGAGAACAACTATGCCTACAATTCTATTACTTGCCTAGAAGACACAGAACTCCCGCTGAATGACCAGATAATTAATGGAATTGGTATTAATGTTTTTTGTTAAATACATTATGATTTTTACTGATTTTAGATTATTTCGACATTAGAGGCGGATGTATTGGCGGGCATAAATGATGACATCACGATTCGATTACCTTCGTTAATTCATCGTATTGGTAGTGAAAAAACCAAGCAAGCGAAACCGATAGCATTACAATATAAATGTGAGCTTAAACGTGTCCGTCGCTCTCGCAATTGGGCATTGATTGGTGAGGCGCTCAACATTCAAGCTTTTACCATCGATTTACGTGCTCTAGATGATGATGGTTGGCGTTATCTTATTCAAAAAATTACCACGGCGCTTCTTGAACATGCTGACAAATTAGAACCGCTTGACACTAAATTAACGCGATTAATCACTGAAACCCCTGGCATTACATTAGGGGAGTTAATGCAACTGACTCAATGCAGTATTGCTGAAGCTCGCATAGCCCGTTTTAATGCTGAAGTGTAGAGCTTGTCGTCAAGACTTTCGTAGAACCGCTGCTGGAACATATGGTTAGATTGTAGTGGAATATATGGTTAGATTTCAGTGAAATAGTTGTGTAGATTGCTTTGTCGATTATCGTGTTGGGTATTGTTTAAATCGCTGGGTAGGGTGTTGACCGTTTCAGCGCGATTCTAAGACCTACAGAATTGTGTGAGATATATTATTATCATGGAAGTTAAAAGAAATGCTTTACAATATTTAAAACTCATGTAGTATCTACCTCGCTCTGACATTCAGAGTTATTAATGAACACCAAGTAAAAAGAAAGCCTTAGAATCTCTTCGTTATCGTTGTTATCCTCTGTGTTTCCCTTAGCTTCATAGTGCCATTCAATAATTCAAGCTTGAGCGCATCGCATTTTCGCGACAGATTGATTAATTTAAATATATAAGGGACATAACATGTCTAAAACTACTGGTTTAGTAAAATGGTTCAACGAAGATAAAGGTTTTGGTTTTATCACTCCTGATAACGGCGGCGCTGACGTGTTCGTTCACTTCCGTTCAATCACTTCAGAAGGTTTCAAAACTTTAGCTGAAGGCCAAAAAGTATCTTTCGAAGTTGAGCAAGGCCAGAAAGGCCCTCAAGCTGCTAACGTAGTAGCTGAGTAACTCTTACTTTGTAAGATAGCGCAAATAGTCTAGCGACTGTTTGCGCTTTTTTTTGCCTGTTTTTTGTCTGCGTTTAACATAATCAAAAACCTTATGAGTTTACTCCTTGTCGAGTTGGCTCACCCCGTGACTATTCCGTTTTCTTTTCCTCGCACTTCTATATTGATCTACATCAACGCCAATTTGTCTAAAACACGCCATTATATTAGTCGTACTTAATGCTAATTTTATAGGGGCCAGCAATGACGGATGAAAAGTTAATGGCATGCCTAAAAGTCTGCATTTTTACTGGTATTAGTCTAATTTCATTAGGCATATATCTGCATAATTTTAGTGATGCGATTGAAGCGATGGCTGTTAACGGCATTATCATCAGTGCAATGTGTGTCGCTTTTGGCATGATGTTGTCTCTACCGACCAAAATGTATCTGACATTTTTGTTAGTAATGCGTGAAGCTGAAATCTGCCATAAATAGCAAACGTGCGGCCTTTAATACTTCAAAAATGGTGTTGTACACCTTATTCAATTAACGATTCTGCTTTTACGCACATCCTCATTTTCTATTGTCTTTTTTGTTATTAATGATTGTGCATTAATTTGTGCTATTTGCTGTGCTACATGTATTTCTTATGCCAATTTTGAATGAATTGTATTGCTAATCCTTCATTTTTTTTCATTAGCTGCTTTTAGGTTCGCTAATCTATTTTTAGATAAATAGCAGTAATAAAGTGATAATACAGCACTGATTATTACTTAATCGATACAACAGGTTTTTAATGCAAAATTGGTGATTAATATATTGATTTAAATAGCTTTTAAAAAAATATCACTTGCAGTCATTATGTAGTTTTAATCACTTTTTGTAACATTATTGTGTGATTTATACAGCCTTTTCATATTGAATCGGGTGACATTCAGTATGGGATCCGTTATTACTGTTAATGACACGATAAATAAATGACATTTAAGGGAAAAAAATGAGTCCATGGTTTACTAATGTTCAGCTTGGTTTTGACATGGCGACCAGCCTGACGATTGTTGGCGCTGCGATTACTTGGGTTATACGAGAAAAGAAGCAAGCGGAAGCTGAAAAAGCCCGTGGTATTAATCAACAAGTGAGATCGACCAGTCTTAAAAAAGTCCAAGATGTACTGTTTGAGATGGAAGATAAGTTTTCCGTGTTGATTAATGAAACGCAATCCTTTGAAAATATGATTGATAACCGGGTGCGTAAAGTTAATGACCAGTTGGACTTTACTCGCTTAAATGCTGCGATTAAAAAAGACGGTAACTTTTTAGTTAAATCGATGGACCGCCTTCAGGCTATTCGTGAAGAATTAGGCCAGTTTTATGAGCTAATCCAGGTTAGACGATATAGTTTAATCCCTTTGCTTGATGCTATTGAAGAGGGTGATAAATACATTGGTGTGTTCCAACGTAACATTGATGAAGTAGGCGAAGCATACAATCAAATGACGTCTGGTAATGTGTCGCTGTTAAAAGAGTTACAAGCAGTGATTCTGTTACTCAATAATGAATACGGTGACGAGCTGGTTGACGTGACTGATGAGCTTAAAAAAGAACTGTTTCAGAAAATTTCAGCAGATGAAAAATTCATGAAACCGATTCAGTCTATTATTTATGATGAAGACTATTTTTACTGGGTTCAGCGATTTGTTCCTGCTGGCAAAGAAGAAGATTATTTAGAAAAAGTCGTTAGACCGAGTAAAATTGAAGACAAAGATTTGTGTTCTGAAGTGATGGTTCACTTTATCTTAGCCTTGATAGGCAAGAACCATGAATTGATTTCTCAAGTGCTCAGAACCGCTTCTGGCTCGGTGATGAAAGCGCGGATTGAATGTAAGGATATCTTGATTTCACTGAGTGCGATTTCACATAAGTTGGTGATGGATAATAACAGTGAATCACTCGAAAAAGTGATTGAGAAGTATGAAGCTGAAGAATATTTTGGCAGAAATGTCACGATTCGCTAACTGTGTTGATTCTTAAACCATAACTGCAAATATTGTCATACTCATAAATCGTCTAGAGAGAGCTATCTTTCTAGACTTTTTTGCATTTAGGCTGCTCAGTTAATATAGCTGGTTGTTCATCTTACGTTTCTGAAACCGTTTAATATATGCCGTTTAACATCGATATCTGATCAATTTTGATTTGTCTCATTCGACACTTTTTGGGGCTTAATAAGTTAAATTGTATTCTTTTAGGCAATTAACCCAAGACTAATGAGGCAAAAACACCGATAATTCACGGTAATTAGACAAGCTGGCCGTTTGGCTGCGCACGACTGTGGAAATATTCAATGGAAATCAAAGTAAACTTTCTCGATAACTTGAGACTCGAAGCCAAATTTGACGACTTTACCGTTACGGCAGACCAACCGATCCGCTACAAAGGTGATGGCTCAGCCCCTAGTCCTTTTGATTATTTCTTAGCATCGTCAGCGCTTTGTGCTGCTTACTTTATCAAGGTGTACTGTAAGGCTCGTGATATTTCAACTGAGCACATCAGACTGTCGCAAAACAACATTGTTGACCCTGAAGATCGCTATAACCAAATATTTCAAATTCAGGTTGAATTACCTGATGATATTTCGGCTAAAGATCGTGAAGGTATTTTACGTTCTATTGATCGTTGTACCGTTAAAAAAGTGGTACAAACTGGCCCTGAGTTTAAAATCGAAACCGTTGAAAACCTCGCTTCAGACGCCAATGCGATGTTAATGGGCCAACCCGATGGTGATAGCAATACCTTTATTTTAGGTAAAGACTTACCGCTTGAACAAACCATTCAAAACATGACGGGCTTATTAGCTGACCTTGGGATGAAGATTGAAATCTCATCATGGCGCAATATTGTACCTAACGTGTGGTCTTTACACATTCGTGATGCCGCATCGCCTATGTGTTTTACTAACGGTAAAGGTGCGACCAAAGAGAGCGCATTATGTTCTGCTTTAGGCGAGTTTATTGAGCGTTTAAATAATAACTTTTTCTATAATGATCAATTCTTTGGTGACGAGATCGCCAATAGCGAATTTGTCCATTATCCAAATGAAAAATGGTTTGCGCTTGAAGATGATGATGCGCTGCCTACGGGATTATTAGATGAATATTGCCTGGATATTTATAACCCTGATGAAGAACTATGCGGCTCGCACTTAATTGATACTAACTCGGGCAATATAGCTCGCGGTATTTGTGCTATTCCATACACGCGTCAGTCTGACGGTGAAACGGTGTACTTCCCGTCTAACTTGATTGAAAACTTGTTCTTAAGCAATGGTATGAGTGCGGGTAATAATCTGCAAGAAGCCCATGTTCAGTGTTTGTCTGAAATTTTTGAACGTGCAGTAAAACGTCAAATTATTGAGCAAGAAATTGTACTGCCAGACGTGCCAATGGCGGTATTAGAGAAGTACCCAAGTATTTTAGCGGGTATCAAAGGCCTAGAAGAGCAGGGCTTCCCTGTTGTGGTGAAAGACGCGTCATTAGGCGGTCAATTCCCGGTGATGTGCGTCACCTTAATGAACCCACGTACTGGCGGTGTATTTGCTTCGTTTGGCGCACACCCAAGTTTTGAAGTGGCATTAGAGCGTAGCTTAACTGAGTTATTACAGGGCCGTAGCTTTGAAGGCTTAAATGATGTGCCAAAGCCTACATTTAATAGCATGGCTGTGACCGAACCAGAAAACTTTGTTGAGCACTTTATTGATTCTACTGGAGTTATTTCCTGGCGTTTCTTTAGTAGCAAATTTGATTATGAATTTTGCGAATGGGACTTTAGCGGCACTAACGAGCAAGAAGCTAAGGCGCTGTTTGGCATTTTAGAAGACATGGGCCGAGAAGTGTACATTGCTGAGTTTACTGATTTAGGTGCATCAGCATGTCGTATTTTAGTGCCTGATTACTCTGAAGTGTATCCGGTTGATGATTTGATTTGGGATAACACCAACAAATCACTTAACTATCGCGAAGACATTTTAAATCTGCACTCATTAAGCACTAAAGCCTTGTCTAAGCTTGTTAATCGTTTAGAAGAAAGCCAATTAGATAATCAAACCGATATCCCGACATTGATTGGCATCGTGTTTGATGAAAACACCGTTTGGGGCCAGTTAACCATTATCGAATTAAAGATTTTGATTTACCTTGCACTTGGTGAGCATGAAGATGCGTTAGAGCTTGTTGAAGAGTTTTTGCAGTTTAACGACAATACAGTGCAGCGCCGTTTGTTTTATCAAGCAGTTAATGCCGTGCTTGAAGTGACTTTAGATGAAGACTTAGCACTTGAGCACTTTATTGGTAACTTTACCCGTATGTTTGGTCAGGAAGTAATAGACAACGTGGTGGGCTCGGTTAATGGTACTGTGCGTTTTTATGGCCTAACGAAAACCAGCATTAAGCTTGAAGGTATTGAGCCACATTTACGTTTAATTGAAAGTTATAAAAAGCTGCATCAAGCGCGTAAAATCAAAGCGGGTTTGTAACGTTTAGACAGATAAACGATTAACAAAACAAAAAGCGAACCTAACTGGGTTCGCTTTTTGTTTTTGTCAGCGGTTCTGCTGTCAGCTTGCTTACCGTAATTATTGCTTATTTAAATAAGTATCAACAGCAGTTGCTCTATCTTCAGCGTGCTGTAACAACGCATCAACAGCGCGATAAAAATCACTGCTGCTTTCTAGAAAGCTATAGCCCGATACTTCAGTAGTCGCATAGGGTTCAATAAGTGCTGAGTAAGCATTGTAGCTTGCTTGCATCTTATTGGTTTCAAATGCATCGCTAATCACCTCAAGTAGATACTCGTTATAACGGTCACGATATACATCATCTGCGTATAGCTTAGAGATGAGTGGCCAGCTGCTTGAGTTGAGGTCAGAGAAGTCTAATGCTAATGCACCACCTTGCTTACCGTCTTGCAATGCTTCGTTATTATCCCAAGGGATCCAGGTGAGCTTTGATGTGTCAGGATCGTTATATAAATAATAGTTGTGTGGCATTAAGCCGTAAGTGTCCCAGTTTTGAATGATGCCATTAACGGCTAAGTATTTTAAAAATACATCAACATCAAATACCGCTTCTAGATTCGCTCGCCATGTTTCTGGATCTGTGGTGCGAGTATCGTCATGCAAGGTGGCAAATAGAGCTTCAATGTCTGACCAATCTTCGTCGTCTTCATTGGTTTTTTTCTCAAAGTCTGTTTGGTTAAACGAACCCTCAACAAACATTGCACCATCATCTTCGGGTTTGTATAAGTTACCTTTGTCGCTAGAAAATTGTGTGTCGATTACCGTGTCATCAATTTCTTCTACAAGCGTATATAAACCAAAATATTCAGGGCCGTCTCCATGGTCAACGTATAAAGTATAAAATCCGGTGTGTGATACCGCCAATCCGGCGTCTTTAAACACATCAGCAGCGACTTTTTCACGTAATAAGGATTCGTCGTCATAGTTGTTTTTTAGACTAAATTTTTTGAAGCCATAAAATCGTTGGTTTTTAATTTGCGGGTAATCGTCTTCATACTCATCAAAATCGAGTTTGAAGGCTAACTTTAAAATGCCTTGTTGCCAGCTAGTTTGTAGTGATGAGTTGCCTTTAAAGCGGATGCCAACGCGATACCATTCAATCCCATTATAAAAGACCTCGGCAGGGACAAATATTGCGTCTTCTTCAGTATCGGTTAATCCATTTGAAGTGGTTCTTCCAAACTCACCATAGAGTGCCGTCATATCATCTAACATGCTCTGCCAACGCTCTTCGGTGACAACGATATCGAGTCGTTTGACTTCAGTATCATTAAATACTTCATCAAAGTTAGGGTCGACATTTTTACTGTGAGTTTCGTCAGTCCAATCGGTCGCTTCAAAATCAGCGTCGATGACTTCAGTTGTCGTGGTATCGGTTTCGGTGGTGTCGGTACTTGTTACTGTTTCTACGGCATCAGTTGTACTGTCGCTTTCACCACAACCTGTCAGTAATAATAAGCTACTGAGTGTGAGTGCAAATAACAACGTAATCGGCCGGTTAAACAACCTATTGAATGGGTATAAATGATTACTGGTCACCATCAGATTCTCCTAACATTTACTTATGCTGAGTGATACGATTAATTGAAATAATCTCGTTAACAGTATGTTAGAGAACAAAAGTGTAAAAATTGTGCAGATAGCGTGGATATCTACAGCAAGTCAATAAAAGTGAGGTGTGGGTCATCGCCAATACCCAGTAGAATCAACTTCATTCGCAATGATACAATCCGATTAAAAGGAAATCATAACGATATAACAGTGTAAAAGTTAGGAAGTGAAATGAATATTGAAAATGCTGTGATTGATAATTTGGCTGATTTAGAGCGCTTTTTAGTGTTAGTTGAAAAGGGTGGTTTAGGTTTAGAGGGCGTTGCTGGTGTAGGTATGGCAACCAGTAAAGCTGATGGTCGTCATTTTGTTGCGGTATTTGGTGATAACCATAAGCTTTTACTTGGCCGTTGGGTGACCCCTGAAATTTTTGAAACGGGTCAAGATTTGGTTAAGAATGGGGTTAAGTCTAAGCACTGATCACCCTTGGTCAAATCAAGATGAATACCGTTTAAACAAAAAGGCAGAATATCTATTCTGCCTTTTTAATGGTTATGATGCAGTTATTTCATCATTTAGCGTACGGTAAGTGTATTACTTGTCTGAGTTGGTTGAGCCAATTTTATGGATGGCTAAGTCGGCGCCAATAAACTCATCTTCCTGGCTTAAGCGTAAGCTGGATACTTTATTGACGATACCGTAAACAATGAAACCGCCAATTAAGGCAACAATCACACCGACCACACTGCCAATAAGCTGCGACATAATGCTCACCCCACCAAGGCCGCCCAATGCTTGCTGGCCAAAAATACCGGCTGCAATACCACCCCACGCACCACATAAACCGTGCAATGGCCATACACCCAGTACATCGTCTATCTTGCTGCTGCGCTGTAATTTAGTGTACACCCAAACAAATAAACCGCCAGCCACACCACCGACGACAAATGCGCCTACAGGATGCATTAAATCAGAACCCGCACATACGGCAACTAAGCCTGCTAAGGGGCCGTTATGAATAAATCCTGGGTCATTTTTACCCACAATCAACGCGATAACCGTGCCGCCGACCATGGCCATTAAACTATTCACCGCTACTAAACCGCTAATGCCATCGAGTGTTTGTGCTGACATCACGTTAAAGCCAAACCAACCGACAATGAGTATCCATGAGCCAAGTGCTAAAAAGGGAATGTTAGACGGGGCGAATGCAATACCGGGTTTACGGCCACGGCGAGCGCCAAGTAAATAAATCGCCACTAATGCAAGCCAACCGCCCATAGCGTGTACCACCACTGAGCCGGCAAAATCATGAAATTGCGCGCCAAATTGACTTTCTAACCAGGCTTGAAAGCCGTAGTTACCATTCCAAATAATGCCTTCAAATAGCGGGTATACAAAGGCCACTATCATGGCCGAGGCAAATAAGAACGGCCTAAAGCTACCGCGCTCGGCAATACCGCCAGAAACAATGGCTGGGATCGCAGCAGCAAAAGTGAGTAAGAAGAAGAATTTGACTAACTGATAGCCGTTATCAGCTCCAAGTGTTTCAGCACTGACAAAAAAGTGGCTGCCGTATGCGATTTGATAACCAATGACAAAGTAAGCAATGGCAGAAAAAGCAAAGTCCGTTAGAATTTTAACTAGGGCATTAACCTGGTTTTTGTGCCTGACGGTACCGACTTCTAAAAATGCAAAGCCAGCGTGCATGGCTAATACCATGATTGCACCAAGTAAGATAAACACTGTGTCTGCACTTTGTGCAATAACCCCAATAGCATCACTAATATTGTTCATTTCAATTGCCATATACCGATTCTCTTTGGAAATTCATGCATTTATAAAGCAAAAGCCATTCCGTTTTTATAGTTCAATTACAATATAGCGGTCTCTTATGGTGCAAATTGCTGAAAATGTTGCTGAAATGTTTTAGGTTATGCTCAGTGTTTGTGCAATCAATAAACTTGATTATGCTAAAAAAGCGCCTTGAAACAGTGAAAAGTATTGGTGATGTATCATGCTGGTGCGCTCCCGCTTTATTTTGGTGCGTCGCAGTGTCGATTTAATTAACCTTACATTAACCGCTATTATTGGGATAACCTTGTGTATATCTAAGCGATATTTAAATCGTTGGCCGATGCAATTAAACGGTGTAATAGGAACTTTATGACAACAGTAAGAGTGGCTGGGGCAGGAATGATCCCATTCTGTAAGCCGGGACAGCAGCAACCCTATCGTGTGATGGCTGCTGAAGCCATTAAGTTGGCATTAGCCGATGCGGGTTTACATGCTAAGTCAATTGGTCAGGCGTATGGCGCTTACCTATATGGTGACAGTACCTGCGCGCAACATGCCTTTTACGATGTGATACAAAGCGGTATTCCAATTATTAATGTGAATAACAATTGTTCGAGTGGTTCTACTGCACTGTTTTTGGCTCGTCAGGCGGTGCTATCGGGTCAGGTAGAGTGTGCATTAGCATTTGGTTTTGAAGAAATGCAGCCCGGCGCATTAGGCTCACACTGGCAAGACAGAGAAAGTCCATTCGAACGACTCGATCCCGTATTGCAACAGTTCAATGCACCACAAGGTCCTATTGCGTTACGTGCTTTTGGTGCGGCAGGGCGTCATTACATGGATAAATACCATGTAGGCGCAGATATCTTTGCTAAGGTGGCCGAGAAGTCACGCAGGCATGCCATTAATAATCCGTACTCGATGTTTTCTTCGCCATTAACTTATCAGCAAGTGCTTGACGATAAAGTCATATACGACAAGTACCTCACACGTTTAATGGCGTGTCCGCCGACTTGTGGTGCCGCGGCGACGATTGTGTGCAGTGAAAAATTTGCCCGCCAACATGGCATCGTATCTAAAGTAAAAATTATTGCGCAAGCGATGGCCACTGACACCGAACTCTCGTGGCAAGACCCTATTAACGCTGTAGGTAAAGCCATGAGCCAACAAGCGGCAGAACAAGTGTATTGCGATGCCGGAATTGGCCCAAGAGATATCGATGTGATTGAACTGCATGATTGCTTTACCCCAAATGAAGTGATCACTTATGAGGCTTTAGGGCTGTGCCCTGAAGGTGGTGCAGCGCAATTTATTGCCGATGGAGACAATACTTATGGCGGCCGATATGTGATTGGGCCATCGGGTGGTTTGATGTCAAAAGGGCATCCCATCGGGGCAACGGGGCTTGCGCAATGTACTGAACTAACCTGGCATTTGCGCGGGCAAGCAGGTAAACGACAAGTTGAGAACGCTAGACTGGCACTGCAACATAATGTTGGTTTAGGCGGTGCAGTCGTGGTGACCTTATACGGGGTCTAGCTATGTTCATGCGCCGTAAAACCGCCAATACAGTGCGAAATATTTCACACTGTATTGGTTGTTAACGTTATATCTAATATTCAGCTAAGTGGCTTTTTTCGTTTTGCGACCAAATGTGCGGCGACAGAATGTGACGAGACTGAACGATAATATGCCCGTGCCAATCAATGACACCAATGTAATCAATGCTACATAACTGGCTGGCATATTCAATCCATCGTGGAGTGGGCGAACAAAGCTGGCTATTCTGCCCGATATCGGTCTGTCGCTGTGGGTTAATGCCGACTCGATAACGCCTGTAGTATGGTTAATGCTGATCCGATCGGCTTCTCGTAACCATACGCCAGGATGCTCATCGAATTGAATCGAAAATATCTGTGCTACTGGTTTATGGCTATCAGACTGCGGTTTCTTACCCGGTTTTGAGCGCGGTTTGCTTACCGAAACTAACTCCGCATTTGGCCACACTTGTTGAGCACTGGTGAGTTGACTTAACCAATTATTACCCTGGCTTATCGGAAACGACTGAGCAACAGGTTTTTGATTTAGCGCCCCAGTCCATAAGCTATTGTAGGTGATTAAAAAACCACTCACACACAATATAAATAACGGTATTGAGATAAACAGCCCTAACTGAATATGGCTTTTAAGCAAACTGCTTGAACGGGTGTTTTTAGGTAACGTTTGTTTTAAACGAAAACCATTACGTACTCGCCACCATAAATATATTCCGATTAAAGTCACAATACCGCCAGCCAAAGAAGCCCAGGCATTGATGTACTTGCCGCCATTGTCGATTAAAAAATTACGATGTAACCAGAAGGCGGTTTCATAAAAAGGTAAATCGAATGAAGAGCGACTTGCCAGTTCGTTTAGTTCATTATCTAAGGCAATGGCCTTACCGCGTGCACTTGCTTGAACATAAGGCGTGTGTTCAGTGGGGAAGCGCACCGAACTCATTTCTGGATAGCGTTCAAAAACGGCAGTGACCGTATCGGCTTTTTGCTCCAGTGTCATTGGTGCAAATGTTTGGCCTAAATTATCTGTGCGTTTTAATAAATCAACGCTGCCTAAATAAACCCCTGTCGTGAGTACAATTAGCATCGTAATACTAACCGTAAAACCTACCCAGTTATGAAACCATTTTAATGCTGAAACTATGTTCATATTATGTGCTCAAATTACATTACAAAAAGCTGATTTTATTGTGCTTTTAGATTGTGATAATGATGAAGAGAAATTGATGGTAATGATAATTAATCTCAATAAATTGTTCAATTAAAGAAGTGTAAAGATCGCTGGCTAAATAGCCGTAAAAAAATTTTTTTAACAGAAATTTTGAACTGAAACTGAGTATCAATGACAGCATGGCAGTTGACGTTTTTTATGGGTAGGCTGCTTGTTGAGGCATACGGACAATAAGCAAAACTAAAAAACACATCGATTAAATTTTTAATCTATTGATTATTAGGGGTAAAAAACTCCTAGTGGGCATGCTGATTAAATTATTTGAGTAATCGTTCAAAATAAACTTGAGCGATCGTTCAGTATGGTCTATAGTTATCTCAATTCGAAAAACTTAATTCGAAAAACTTAGTTTGAAAAAGAATGCCCAAATTTATTAATCTATCCGAGGTAATATTATGACTTCATTTACTATCCATACCGTTGAAAGCGCACCACAAGAAAGTAAAGCCATTTTAGAGGGTGCTAAAAAGCAAATGGGTATGATTGCCAATTTATATGGTGTGTTAGCCGAGTCGCCAAGCACACTCAAAGCATACCAACAGTTACATCAATTATTTTCAGACACATCATTTGATGCTGAAGAGTTAACCGTAGTATGGCAAACCATTAATGTTGAAAACGAATGTACTTATTGTGTGCCAGCGCATACTGCAATTGCCCATTCAATGAAAGTTGATCCAGCCATTACTGAAGCACTTCGTAATAAAACCGCTATGCCAACGGCTAAATTACAAGCTTTACACGATGCAACATTAAGCATTGTTCGTAACCGCGGTAATATTTCGACAGCTGAACTTGAAGCTTTTTATGCAGCAGGTTACGGCCAGCAGCAAGTGCTAGAAATTATTTTAGGCTTGTCACAAAAAGTGATCAGTAACTACACCAACCATGTTGCAAAAACGCCGGTTGATGACGTATTCAAAAAGTTTGCTTGGTAATATCTGTTATCGACAATCTGTTACCGACAAATCAGCCTTGATTGCTAATAGATTAACGTATGACTCTTTAGTACCAATTTAGTACCAATGCCAGCGATATCGCAAATGGCATTGGTATTTTTTTGTGTGAATTAATTGAAAAAGCCCAGCGCTAACTGCGCTGGGCTTTATCATTGGTGTTGTGAAGCCAAAATATGCGGCTTAGGTAATACATTGATAATGCGATAGTCAGCAGTGGTATTGCAAAATCGGCTCAGCAGTTATTCAATCTGCATTACCGACCACTGCAAGGTATTGAGTCGGGTAATACCGTGTTTATTACCGGTAAATACAGTGTCTCACCAGCGATGCGCGAATTTGTAAGCCTGATTGAAATAGGATGATTTTTGCGTGTTAAACGTCATGCTAGCAAACTCCAATAAGGGTGGATGTTGTTAACATCGCATGATTCAACTTGGCGAGTGGCATCTTAACGGCAGCAAAGATCACAGTGGTTAATGATAACGCAGCTTTTTTTGAGGGCTTGCTGTCCTAAAATTGGCGTCTTAAATGATTGCAACATAACTTGGGTTTATGTTTGCTGCATGCCTGTGAATGTTGATATAATAACGGGTTACAAAATTACCTATTTACAGACTTTTTTATCTCGCAATCAATGCCACATCGCCTGCAGGAATACCTATGATTAACCACTTTAGCGTACTGGGCGTCAGAGCCAATGCCAAAGAAGATGACATAAAAAAAGCCTATAAACGTTTATCGAACAAGTATCACCCAGACAAATTACTTGGGGCGTCTGACGATGAGAAACAACAAGCATCAGTTCAGCTCCAACGAGTCAAAAAAGCTTACGAAGTGTTGTCAGATAAAAAGCAGAGAAATGCTTTTATCAATGATTTTAACAACGTAATTGTTACCGATCCTACAGCCGCGATGCGCGGATTGTGGGACGAATATTATTCCTGAGTATCTCATGGCTAAACATCTTAATATCTCACGCATTAATGAGCTAAAAAATAATGCCAATGACAATATAGAATCTTACAACGACCCTGATACGCCCAATGCACTGGCAAAGTTTACTAGCCAAATCAGAGAGATATTGTTGGCCGATCCAGGGATGCTAGATTCAGTCCCTGAATATTTACCTGTCGCGCTGTATGAAAGAGTTAAGTTCTCTCCTGAGTCAAAGCGCCAATGGGCGCATTGGATTAGCTTGAATATTCACCCTGGCTGGGATGAATTTAAAACGACGATTGCGTTTAACAACGCCGATCTTCCTCTGGCGCTTGCGGTACGTAAATATAACGAAGATTTGCTTATCGAAAGTTGTGCCGTGGTGTATTTGTTAGAGACTCAGGGAGATACAGGGCCCAAGCCTGACGAAGATGATTCTTATGGTCTTCATGAACGTGATGAAAACGATGAAGATGACACGGACTATGATAGCGATGAAGAAGGTTATTATGACCAATATGATGAGGATATCGAATGAACAGTCTCATTGAAATAACAGCCGCTGAAATACAAGAGCTGGCTAATGTTGAGCCTAAACAGGCCAGCAAGCGATTTGAATTGATTGCATCGTCAATGTCAGATGATCAGTTGGTTGAAGTTATCGAGAAAATGGATATCGTTACGCTGACACAAATTAATAGCCAGCATGATATTTCGTGCCCATCGATTATGTCTGAGTTAATGACGCCAGAACAGATCCGCGACATTGTCTGCCAGCAGCCGCTTTATTGGGAAGAAAAAATCAAAAGTAATGCCGAAGAGTTAATGCAGCATACTTTTGATTTTATGACTTATCTTATTCGAATCCAAGACAGTGAAGAGAAACAAACCGCAATTTTAGAGTGTTTGGCTGAAGATCCTGCGGCGCTGTTTTATCTATCGATTCCGTTTATTGAGCTTATTTTAGGCGGTACCAGCGGTGATGACGATGAGATAAACGACACTTTTGATGATGAAGCGGATGAAGAAACCGTGGGTTACTCAGATTGGCAAGCCGATGAAGAGGCACACAGTCTTAGCATTGATGACCCTCGTAGTTTATTAGCATTGATCCGCGATCGAGCGCCTAATGTAGAAAAGGCGATTAAGAACATGCTGCGTAACACCGGCTCTGACTGGCAGTTAATTATCAGCCAGTTTGCCAGTGAGTTAGTGATACAGGCGAAAGAAAAGAACCAAGTCACCGACGAGTATGCTGAAGTTGATGACATGTTTAGCTTTCTTGATTAAGGGTTCTGCAAATGCAATTGGTATTACGTGACGAAAATCAGGGTCCCTATCTGAGTCGGGTGTTGGCTTATGGCCGAACCGAAGAATTGCTCAGTAATGAGCAATTGGGACAGATCAAAGCGAAAGCCATTTTGATGAGCCTTAAGTTCGCTGATAAGTTTTATAACAAGTATAAAATGCATTTGCTTGAAGAAGCCGCGCAAGATGTTATCGGCATTGTGAGCATTGGCTTAATGGCATTATCGGACCAAAGTCAGGCTAATGCTATACGGTTGCTATTGACTGATGACGGCGTAGTTAAGTCGTTCCAGAAGGGCTGGGGGATGCTAACTCAAGTGAGTCAACACAGGCTTCATGGTAAATCGGTTTACGGTGATGTGGATAAAGTGTTGCTTGATCAAGTATCGAGTCCACCAGATTGTGACGAATGGCAAGGCTGGGCGTACTACCAAGAAGCATTAGCTGAGCATAATCGCCAGCAATCTATTAATGCCTTATTGGCTCAGTTCTACATTACCGGCACTTTTGATCCAATGGATTATATTAATCTAGAAAGTACTCTGGCAGAAGCTGTGTTGTATCGGATATTTTTTGACGGTAAAAAAGTCCGTCAAGATCTTAAGCGACGTATGGTTAGCGTAGAACTTAAAGATGAATGGTTTGATCTCGAATTTATCGAGCAACAAACTAAGGCTGCCTTAGCTGAATTACCTAACGAGCTTGCTGATGCTATTCGTTTAGATTTAGGTAAGCATTTTAATGCTGCATTGTTACGCACGCTGCATTTCTCTCGTAGTTATCAAGAGTTGGCCATTCAAAATGCCTCTCCTGAACGATTGGAACGCCTGGAATACAAAGAAGGCTTAATTGGTCTACTTGGTTGGCCAATTTATATCGACTTATAGTGGGTTTTAGGAAGCTTGTGAGTGAGCAAGCTTCCTACATCCACTGGTTATTCCTGCGATTATTCACTTCCAAATTACCCATCACGATAAAATCTCTCATTACCGTTATGTTGTACATCATTTACCGCCACTGTGTTAAATAGCTTACTTCGAGGTTTTTGTTGCAACTCTTTTCTTTCAAATTACACTCGTTGTAAACACGCCAGTTTCCCTATTCAACACTGACTTAATGGTTAACTTATTCATATAGCACAATATATGTGGGTTGTATCTTCTGCTATCAGGTCGATACAGAAGTGTGGAAAGTGTGGTGTAAATGGTTTTAATGTTTACTGAAGCAGTGCCTCGCTGATTGATTACCAACTCATTTTTGATAATGTTTAGCTTTTGTGGTGGT
Source organism: Shewanella sp. MF05913 (assembly GCF_059758095.1). Lineage (NCBI taxonomy): Bacteria > Pseudomonadati > Pseudomonadota > Gammaproteobacteria > Alteromonadales > Shewanellaceae > Shewanella > Shewanella sp. MF05913. The sequence goes on along the minus strand of NZ_JCAYNT010000002.1, from coordinate 293,581 downwards.
TCATTGGCAGTCATAATCCCTGTAATATAAGGAATTGCTGATAAAGGTAGTTAAAATCGGCTATATTCTAAAAAAGTGTTGTATGAGAATTCGCTTTGATCATGTGTACAAGGAAGATACTTTTGGGTGTAGATATACTGCATAAAAAGTCGATAACGCAGCCGAAGGGTTCGGCTAAAAAACGTTTTATTCTTTGTTGAGCTATTACTTTGTTAAGCAACTAGTGCTTAGATTGCTTGGCTGTAATGCACTCACCGCCATGAATACGTTTTTATTGAGAACGAATTTTAACCAATAAAAAACTATATTGAGGTCCAAGCGTTGCAAAATAACTAATTTGGTTTGTAGTTGTGTATGGTATTGGTTTTGTGTCATATTTTACCATTAAGTTAAGTCGTTTTTACGTCATTGAAAGAGTGATGGTCGACAGCAATTGTTGGTAATGATATTGGCTAGCTAATTGATGGGGTTCAATTTACATCTGTTTTCCGTTAGTTGTTAACACGTTAATCGTTCTTTGGGCCGAGTCTGCTGCCTATTCCACCCTTTTTATTTTATTGCTCCTAGGATCCAATATGCTGAGTAGCTTACGTGCTTATCGTTCGTCCATTATTTTACTGAGTGCCTTACTGCTGGGCGGATTGTTTGGCGGATTATTTCCTGAGTGGGCTATTAAGCTTAAACCTATTGGGCAAATTTTCCTCAATCTATTATTTATGATCATAGTGCCATTGGTCGCGGTGAGCGTGATGTCATCTATTGCTCACATGACCGATTTAAAGAAATTAGGCGCGATATTAGTGTCTATTATGGCGGTGTCGATTGTCATGGCGATTATTCCGTCTGTGGGCGTGGTGTTGTTGGCGTTAGCATATGATCCCGCGCAAGGGGTGACATTAGACTTAGCCAATACCGTAGATGCAGCCTCTGGCAGTATGGATTTTGTCAGCTTATTAACCACCAATGATTTTGTTGGGTTGCTGTCTAAGTCGAATATTTTAGCCTTGATTATTATGTCGGTGATTGCTGGAGTTGCCATTGGCCAGTCTGGTGAAGACGGCCAAAAAGTCAGCCGCATGTTAGACAGTTTAAATACCGTTATTATGAAAGTGATTTCAATATTAATGTATGTTGCACCTATTGGTTTAGGGGCTTATTTTGCCGCAACCATGGCCAGCCAAGATACTGAGTTAATGGGCACCTTTGCCCGTGCGGTTGGATTGTTTTTTGTTGCTATGGCGCTGTATTTAACCGTGGGTTCAACCATCTATGCCTGGATTGGTGGTGGGGTAAAAGGGGTTAAGCAATTTTGGCAACACATGCTTGAGCCAGCCGTCACCGCTTTGGGCACCAGTTCATCTTTAGCCACATTACCGGTGACCATTCGCAGCGCCGCTAAAATGGGTCTAAATGAGCAAATTGCAGAGATTAGCTTGCCGTTGTTGGTTAATTTAAACAAAGGCGGTGCAGCTGCCATTACCGCGTTAAAGATTGTGTTTATTTATTCGTTATTAGGACTCGATTTCACCACCGACGTATTTATGCTGACCATTTTGATTTCGGTGTTGTCTGCATTTGTTATTGGTGGCGTACCGGGTGGTGCGTTTTTAGGTGAGATTTTTATTGTCACCACCTTAGGCTTACCAATGGAGGTTATCCCGATTTTAGTGGTGATAGGAGCCATTACCGATGCGGCATCAACAGTGATAAATGTGGTGCATGACTTAACCGCAACACAGATTATTGAGCGGATTAACGGCAAGCATTATCAAACAAATACCACTGAATAATTGATAACATATCTTGGAATACTCATCATTCCTCATGCTTGCAATGGAGCATCCAATAGCGCTTGAGCAACAATCCATTTTTTGGGTGCTTGGCTAAAAATATCAATAGCCTGGTCCATTGGGTTCAATGGACCAGGCTATTATTCTCAAAAAGCGGAATAAGTGTTTAAGATTGTGTTTTTTCACCATGATTAGGTTGCCAGTGCAGACCACAATGATCCAATGTTGTCATTCAGTCAGCTGATTGAAAGCCCCTGATTATTGAATCGCAGTGCCTAGCAACGTATGATGCGTTTTTTGATTTAACCCCCAAGTCCTAATCCAAATATTATGCGTCATTTAACCACTAGCTATCATCCTGAAACGCCTGTCGATTTCATCAATAATAACCCATCGACCATGCTAACGCGTTTAGCTGCGCGAGCGATTGTGTTGCGTGATAAAGATATTTTGATGCTGTATACCCAGCGCTATCACGACTACTCATTACCCGGTGGTGGTGTTGATGACGGTGAGCATATTAAGCAGGGTTTAATTCGCGAGTTACTTGAAGAAACCGGCGCTCAGGTGATTGGTGATGTTATTCCGTTTGGCTTGTATCAAGAATATCGTCCGTGGCGCAGAGATGGCTTTGAGTCAGTGAACATGCTGTCTTACTGTTACGTGTGCAATATTGCTGACGAGCTGGGAGAAACCCAGTTTGAGGCTCATGAAATCAATAATGGCATGGTGCCCGTGTGGATGGATATTGATGTTGCGATTCAACATAACCTCGACACCATGGCAAACAGCAACAAAAAAGGCCTCTCGATAGAACGAGAGACCTTTTTATTAAAACTGATTAAACAAGAACTGTTATAACGTTAAGAATCTTGCATCAGTTTTTGTTAATCAACTTGTATTAATCAGCTTAAACAATCAGCTCGTGTTAACTCACTGACGTTAAATAAGATTACGCGCGCACTTGGCCAACACCACTCACTAGATACTTTTCTGTCGTGAGTGACTCAAGCCCCATAGGACCGTATGCATGTAGTTTGCTGGTGGCAATACCAATTTCGGCGCCAAGTCCCAGCTCACTGCCATCAGAGAAGCGCGATGATGCATTCACCATTACCACTGAGGCATCAACGGTGCGTTGGAACCGCGCTGCAGTAACGTCATTTTGAGTACAAATCACTTCAGTATGGTGGCTACCAAAACGACGGATATGGTTAATGGCGCCGTCAAAATCATCCACTTGCTTAATGGCAATTTCGAGGTCTAAATATTCCTGACCGAAATCGTCATCACCCATCACATTGCAAGCCGTAAAGTATGATTTTGCTTGCTGACATGCATTAATCGTTACTTTATGTTCAGCCAGTGCGATGGCGACTTTTGGTAAAAATTCGGCTGCAATATCTTTATGGACAATCAGTCCCTCTAGGGCATTACACACACCGGTACGTTGGGTTTTACCGTTAAGTAGTAATGATAATGCGATATCAAGATCAGCTTCTTTATCAATGTACAGATGACATACGCCTTTAAAGTGCTGAATAACTGGCACTTTACTGTTGTCGGTGACAAAGTTAATAAGGCCTTCACCACCACGTGGAATAATGACGTCGATATATTCACGTTGCTGCATTAGTTCGAGCATCAGTGCACGATCAGGATCTGGGATCACTGTGATTAACGCTGGCGGTAGCTGATACACTTCGAGTACTTTTTGTAAAATAGAGGCTATCATTTTGCTCGAATGTAACGCTTCTTTGCCGCCACGCAGGATGACGGCATTGCCTGACTTGAAGCACAGTGCGCCTGCATCGGCGGTCACATTTGGGCGAGCTTCATAAATCATGCATACCACACCTAAAGGAACACGCATTTTACGAATGCTTAAGCCATTAGGTCTGTCGCCTAAGTCACGTTGAATACCCACAGGATCAGGTAGTGATGCCACAGTTTCAATGCCAGCGGCCATAGACTCAATGCGTTCATTATTTAATGTTAAACGATCTAACATTGCCGCGCCCATATCGGCACTTTCAGCGTTGGCTAAATCTAATAGATTAGCTTTAATGATTTCATCACTGTGTGCACGAAGCGCACGTGCCATGTCTAATAAAATAGTATTTTTAACTTGCTCATCTAATACCGCAAGAGTTTGTGCTGCAATAGCGGCATTTTGAGATAAAGTCTTAATCAAGCTCATATTTGCTCCAAAATGGCGATGTTTTTATCTGAAATCAATGGTCCGGTTTTCTGTTGCGCATTATTGGCAAACTCGCGGTCATCTTTATCAGAAATAAAGTGAAGTAAGCAACTACTGTAATTTGATTTGGCTTTTGCCAATTTAGTGCCATCGCCTTTGCGCACTAGTACAGTATCACCGACGGAAAAGTTGCCTCTAACGGCGACTACATCGTCACTGGTGAGTTGCGTATCATGTTCTTCAAGGTTGGCGCTAAAGTCATTTTCGACAATGAGCTCACCTTGTACTTGAGAGGTATGTGTCATCCAATGTAGATGCTCTTGCATTGGTACATCATACGGGGTGAATAACGTACCCGGGTTTTGACCTTTTAAAAGCTGATTGAAAGTGTCCGCGTCAAAACCATCCACAATCATGGTTTCAATTCCGTGTGAAATCGCTTTCTCAGCGGCTTCAATCTTGGTTAACATGCCACCAGTACCTACGCTGCTCGTAGCACCGCCAGCCATAGCATAAATCTCAGCATTAATTTCACTGACTTGCTTAATTAGCGTGGCATCTTCATGCAAATTAGGGTTTTTAGTATAAAGCCCTTTCACGTCAGAGCAGATAATTAACGCGTCTGCATCCGCTGCTGCGGCAACCATAGCTGATAAATTGTCATTATCACCCACACGCAACTTGGCTGCGGTAACAGCATCGTTTTCGTTGATAATGGGAAGTAAGCCATTGTCTAACAGGGTAAAAATAGTATTTTTAATGCTGATATAACGGTCGCGATCACGTAAATCACCATGGGTAAGCAATAACTGCGCCGAAGGGAAATCAAATAACTTATCCCAAGTGGCCATCATATCGGCCTGACCTGCTGCAGCCATGGCTTTTTTAAGCGAAATACTTGGTTCTGCCGTCTCAGGGAATCGATGTCTACCAGCAGCAACTGAACCTGAAGATACCAATACAACTTGGCATCCTTGAGCGCGACATGTAGCTATAAATTGTGCAATACCCAATAGATAATGACTGCTACAACCTTGTTGATGAGGCGCAATAAGTGCACTGCCGACTTTAACGACAATGCGTTTCCAATGTGAAGTTGACATTATATTCTCTCGGTTATTTCTGATCAGCTAATACGCGGCCGGCTTCATGGAAGGTATCAATTGTTTTTTCGCAAGGATCGGTATCGATAGCACTAGTAACCCAAATGACAACACTGCTAACAATAAAGCCAGGGATCATTTCGTACATCACGCTCGATAACACTTTGCCGTCGGCAAGTACGGGTGCATATATCCAAAATAGTACTGTAGCAGCACCTGAAATAATGCCGGCAACGGCCGCTTTGTGGGTTAAGTTATGCTTGTAAAGGCTAAATAAGATTAATGGACCAAAGGCCGCACCAAATCCTGCCCAGGCATTACTGACTAGAGATAAAATACTGTTTGAACGGTCAAGTGCTAACAAGCTTGCTACTACAGCTACGCCTGCTACACCGTAACGGCCCATTTTCACCATTTCTTGTTCTGTCGATTCTTTCTTAGACACCACACGATAAATATCTTCAGTCAATGAGCTTGATGACACCAATAGTTGTGATGAAATGGTACTCATAATCGCCGCTAAAATGGCTGCCAATAAGAATCCACTGATCATTGGATGGAAAAGCAATTCAGAAAACACAATAAAGATGGTTTCAGGGTCGCTTAACTTCATGTCGAACTTATTTGCATACGCGATACCAACAAGGCCGGTAGCCAGTGCACCAATAATGGTGACGGTCATCCAACTCATGCCAATTCGACGCGCAATTTTGATGTCTGATACTGAACGAATCGCCATAAAGCGAACAATAATGTGCGGTTGACCAAAGTAACCTAAGCCCCAAGATAAGCTAGAAATTAAGCCTAATAGGGTGACGTTTTGCATACCGTCAGAAAAGTGTGGAATAGACTCATAAGCAAAGTTCATCATTTTGTCTGCGCTGGAAAACTCTTGATAAGCCACTACAGGTACCAAGACTAAAGCCACAAACATGATACAACCTTGAACAAAATCCGTTAGGCTCACCGCTAAAAAGCCACCTAATAAGGTGTATGACACAACGACACCTAAAGTAACTACAAGTCCTAATTCGTAACTTAAATCAAAGGCTGAAACAAACAATTTACCGCCAGCAACTAAACCCGCTGAGGTATAAAGGGTAAAGAAAATAACGATAATAACAGCCGCGATGATACGCACATTGCTGTTAGGTGCGTGGAAACGCTTAGCAAAAAACTCAGGGATAGTGAGTGCGTTATTTGCAACCTCGGTATATACCCTCAGCTTAGGCGCTACGACAAGGTAGTTAACCAAAGCACCAATTAATAAGCCCAGTGCAATGTAGATGGTTTCGAAACCGACCAAAAACATTGCTCCAGGTAAACCCATTAGCATCCAACCACTCATGTCAGATGCGCCAGCAGATAAAGCAGTAACCTGCGGGCTAACCTTGCGGCCGCCAAGAATGTATCCAGATACGTCACTGGTAGACTGCTTATAGGCAAACAAACCAATGCCAAGCATGACCAGAAAATAGATAGCTAACGAAACGTAGGTTAAGTAATGCATGAACTACTGGCCCCCTAACGCTTTGTTATTTTGAATCCCATTAGGTTTCAACATGACAAAGAGATAGGTACTTAAGATAGCAAATAAGCACAGTAATTGTGTGGCGTCTTTCAGCTTGAGTACTGATTTATTCCAAACTTGTTTGATGAGATTTTCTTCCGTCTGAATGTCTGCTGACATTGTGCCCTCCTGAGCGTGTAAATCGTGTCGATCAATCATGTGATACTAACGAATAGGGATAAAAAGCAATAAAAAAACCACTCAATTAGTTAGTGGTCTAATTATATTAACACGATTCAGTGCTAAATTTCCAATCTAATACTCGGTGTTTAACTCTATACGAGGCTATTTCAACTTATTTTCCGAGGTATTGAGTCGAAGGTAAGCACAAGAAAAAATAAACCTATAGGGTTATATTGGCCATTCGCAGAGTGCAGTGATAAGGCTATTCTCATGATATAAAATTGTATGAAGTTAGGTTACCACTGAGTTGTGGCGGTATGACTTAATCGTAAAGTGGATCGGTTTATGATTTTCTCTATTGCCATAAATGAGGTTTATCGGTGATTTAATTGGGGTTTTGATATCAAGAAAATACTCTAAATATGAGTGCTAAATTAAATATTCATTGATCAAACTGTTACAGTTCAAATAATTTTAATAATAACTAAATAAAATTGTCATCTTACTTTAGCGTCACAGGCTCTATGTGGGTTACAACAATATAAATAGATAAAACCGTGGGTAAATATTGTGTTCACTCACATTTTTGATATTGGCGATTGCATTTAACTAGACGGTCAGTCTAATATGGCGGTATGAATACAAATACCCTAAAACCTCGCAGAGGCAGACCGCCAAAAGTCTCTAGAGAAAATCCAGATACTCGCGCTGCATTAATCCGCAGTGGCCTCGAGCAATTAACTGAGCATGGATTTGCTGCGTCGGGGATTGAACCTATTCTCAAAAAAGTTGGCGTGCCGAAGGGCTCTTTTTACCACTATTTTGCCAGTAAAGAGGTGTTTGGTCAGGTTGTGTTGCAACATTATACTGACTATTTTTTGGCTAAATTAAAAACGCATTTGTTGGATGAGTCGAATGATCCTTTGGCTCGGATCCGCCATTTTGTTGCAGATGCCAAAGCCGGTATGACCCGTTATCAATTTAAACGTGGTTGCCTAGTGGGTAATTTAGGCCAGGAGATTGGCATGTTACCTGAAAGCTTTAGACCACAATTAATTGCTACATTTACCAGTTGGCAAAATTGTTTAGCAAAATGCCTTGAAGACGCTGTAGCGCTGGGGCAAATCGCTGCTGATGCTGACTGCCAATTATTAGCAGAGAACTTTTGGGTCGGTTGGGAAGGCGCTGTGAGTCGCGCTAAGTTAGTTGAAGATGGTGCGCCACTGGATAATTTCAGCGACCTCTTTATGGCGGCATTACCAAAGTAGTTAGTTTGTTACTGAAGTAAACCTGCGTTTAACTTTTGGGAAACTCGTGCCGGTATATGCCGTTGAAGTGAAATAAAAATTTTTTAACCATTAATAGACGATCAGTCTAAATTAGGAGCGAAACATGTTTACTGCAATGTTAATTGAAAAAGATAACCAAGGTTACCGCACCACTGTTAAAAATGTTGATGAGTCTGTTTTACCTGAAGGTGATGTGACCGTTAAGGTGCTCTATAGCACGCTTAATTACAAAGACGCCCTAGCGATTACGGGTAAAGCGCCCGTTGTTCGCAGCTTTCCTATGGTGCCAGGTATTGATTTAGTCGGCGTTGTTGAACAGTGTGACAGTGATAAGTTTAACGTCGGCGACACGGTATTATTAAACGGTTTTGGCGTAGGTGAAGTTCATTGTGGCGGGTTAGCGACAAAAGCGCGTTTAAAAAGCGATTGGCTTATTGCATTACCAAACGGATTTACACCGCGCCAGGCTATGGCGATTGGTACCGCGGGATATACCGCGATGCTATGCGTTATCGCGCTTGAGAAAAATGGTGTCACACCAGATAAAGGCGAGATTTTAGTGACAGGTGCTAATGGCGGCGTAGGCAGTTTCGCTATCGCTATTTTAGCCAAATTAGGCTACACCGTCGTCGCATCTACTGGCCGAGTAGATGAAAGTGATTATCTTAAAAAACTCGGCGCCAGTGAGATTATCGACAGAGCGACACTGTCTGAACCCGGTCGGCCATTAGCTAAAGAACGCTGGGCTGGCGCCGTTGATTCTGTTGGCAGTCACACGTTAGCTAACGTATGTGCCAGTACTAAATATGGCGGTGCCGTTGCCGCGTGTGGGCTCGCCCAAGGTATGGATTTACCTGCGAGTGTGGCTCCGTTTATTTTACGTGGCATTACCCTTGCTGGTGTAGATAGTGTTATGCGACCGATTGCCGATAGAGTAGAAGCCTGGCAACGTTTGGCTGATATTATTGATCCTGCGGTATTTGACGACATCGTACAGGAAGTCAGTTTGACCGAAGCATTAAATGTGGCGAGCGAATTAATGGACGGTAAAGTACGCGGCCGTGTAGTGGTTGATGTTAATCGTTAATCCTATGCGGTATTAGTTGTACTATTAGCAATTAAAGGTGAAATGTAACGGGTTTTAAATTGTTCGCTCGGCATAGGCTTGGCGAATAAAAAACCTTGCAGATAATCGCATGACAGCTGTTGGAGTAATTGGTGCTGTCCTGTGGTTTCAACGCCTTCTGCTACCACTTTCACCTTTAAGTGACGGGCCATGGTAATAATGGCTCTTACTAACGCAATGCTACTTTCATTGGTTTCCATGTGTTGTATAAAGGATCGATCGATTTTTAAAATATCGATATCTAAGCGTTGTAAGTAAGCTAAAGATGAGTAACCTACACCAAAGTCATCAATGGCAATGTCGATGCCATGATCACTTAATCGATGCAGTTGTTGTTGGATGGGGGATTCAGGATCCATCAAGGTGTTTTCGGTGACTTCGATAATCATAGTGTCTCTTGGTAAACCACTTTTATTGCAAGCTACAATCCAATCGTCTACCCATAGTCCTGCGCGATCAAATTGCAGTGGTGAGCAGTTAACGCTCACTTGCATGATTTTTCCGGTTAATCTAAACCAGTGAGCAGCATCTTTAATAGCTTGGTCTCTCACCCAGTTTCCAATCTGTTCAATTAAGCCATTTTGTTCAGCAATAGGAATAAATTCATTGGGGCCAAGCAAGCCTTGTTGTGGGTGTTGCCAACGAATAAGTGCTTCTGCTTTTGTGACATTAATGCCATCTAGATCAAAAATCGGTTGGTAATACAATGTAAATTGATCTTCTTTAAGCGCGATGCGGATCTCTTCCAAAATCCGGCGTTTCTCAATCGCTTGCTCTTCTATGGCATAGGAGAAAAACTCGTAACGATTACGTCCTTTGCTTTTTGATAAGTACATCGCCTGGTCAGCATGTTTGACTAAGTCTTCAACACTGCGGCCATCGGCTGGATAAAAGGTTAACCCGATGCTACCGGTAACATGTGCTTGTGAGCCATTGATGTTAATGCATTGCATCAGGCTGTTTTTGACTTTTTGTGCGATTGCAGTGGCTCGTTCAACATCGTTGATGCCTTCAATGATCAAAGTAAACTCATCGCCGCCAAGCCTTGCCACAGTATCATTAGCGCGTACGCAATGTTGTAAGCGTTTGGCAACTTGATGCAGCAGTAGGTCGCCATAATCATGGCCTAATGTGTCATTAACCTCTTTAAACCCATCTAAATCGATAAAGATTAATGCAAATTGCATGTTATTAACTTCAATTAACGACTGCAGCTTTTTATAGAAGTAACGACGGTTAGGTAGGTTGGTTAATCCGTCCTTGTAAGCAAATTCATGTAATTGACCATTGGCATTTTCAAGCTCTTTGGTGCGCAGTTTTACCTGGCTTTCGAGTAACGCCTCACGTTGTTCTATGGTGTCTAACATGCTATTAAAACATGTCGTAAGCTGGCCTATTTCATCTTTAGATTGTTCTTTTGCGCGTAAGGTATAATCATTTGATGTAGTTATTTTTTCCGAAATTTCAGAAAGATAAAGAATGGGGCTTAAAAATATTCGTCGTAAAGCTAATGATAAAAATAAACTCACAGCAAAAGATGAAAGCAATAACAACAGTAAAAATTTGCCATAAAATTGTATTCTGTCGTTGATATAGCTGTCATCGGCAATAATAAATAATTCACCGTAGCTTTGGCTATCCAATGTGAGAGCAGTGGCAACCTTAGTGAGGTTATCGGTTTCCTTCAAGCTTGTAAGATCAACATTTTTTGCTGTCGATTCCGCTAAGACTTGCCCGTCGATATTGGTGACAATAACAGAAAGAATGTCAGAGCGTGATAATACCGGTTTGATGAGCTCTTTTATGGTGTCTTGGTCGTCAAACAATAAGGCCGCGGTGATGTTGGGCGACAACATATTCGATACACTTTGTAAGCTTTCAATTTGCTCACGCTTTGCTGAGTTGAGTTCATAAGCACTAAATACCAGGGCAACCGAAACCGTTGCTACAATCGCAACACTCATTAAAATGAACAGTAATTTTTTGCTAATCGTGTTGAGACTCAAAATCGACTTCATCAGGTTATAGCTCCACAACTCGGCCTAGGCGCAGCACTTTTGAACTCATGGTGATGTTAGCGGATGTGAGCCTTTTGGGGGAGACTTCAAAGCGAACTTTACCGCCGGATAAAAAGAAACGGATCTGCCCCCCTTGAGCGATAAAATCCTCTGTTTCTCCGACGATCATGACGTTATTTATTTGACCTAAAGGGGTGTTAAGCCATTGGGTTATGGTGTTTGAGGTAATAAATAATATTTGGCACTGACTGATATCGGCATCTGTCATTGATATTGTTCGTGTCACAATAGGTAAGTGATTGACTTCTCTGTTGGTTAACACGGTACTCGCAATCTCTATAAAGCTGTTATCTGGGCTACAAAGTACAAAATCATTGAGTATTGGCGCGGTATCCGTCCATTCACTGTAACGTGCAAAATTAAATAGAAATCCTGCTTTGAGGGCATATTCGGTTTCAATCGCACTCACGCTTTGGCTGGTAGTCAGCAAAAGCGGTAGCGTTAAACCAAATAAAACTCGTTTCATCATGGACATTTCGTGAGTTAAAACTTCGCGGTTAATTTAAATGTAACACTTTCATCAATGTAATTGGGCAATGTGTAAGTTTCCCCAGTATTACTGTACTCGATGTGTGAACCTGCAAATAAATTTTTGCCCATAATGGCAGCCGACCAGTTTTGATGAAATGCCCATTGCCATGTTAAGTCCAATGCAGTGTAGTTTTCAGTGTTGTAGGCATCGCTATTTTCAACCCGTAAAGAGGCAAACAAGTTATGGTTCTCAAATAATTGTACATCGGTTTTGGCAAATAATTGTCGGCTTGTTGAGTTATAGCCAATGGCAGCAAAAGTGTTTTCTGCAAGGTCATAATTAAACGTGTTATAGCTATAGCCCAGTTCAGCATTAAAAATGTCAGAGGGTTGCCACGTCAAAATAATATCGCCGCCATTGGTTGTCACCTGAGCATTGGATACGACATTAAAATTAATAGAAGTATCAGTTAAGCTTTGCAAAGCTAACTCGACTTGGCCTGCTTGCAATAACCCAAATATGGGTAGAAATTGCTCGGCATTACCATCGACGGTAAGGGCAATGACATCTTTGGCTATGGTCCGATAAGCCGATAAATCTAACGCCCAAGAACCTTGTGATAGTCGATAACCTACCTCATAAGATACCGATTGCTCGGACTTTACATTGTTATTACCGTTAAGGTAGGTCCTGATATAGTATTTATCGATAGCGTCAATTCCGGTGGTGATGGGAGACACTTCTTCAACTCGTTGACCATCGATTGTAAAGTCGTCATTGAACTCAATTAATGACGGCACGCGGACGCTTTTTGATATTGATGTCCATAACACATGATTTTTTTGCGGTTTCCAAACGAGTCTGGCTAAGGGTTGATTTTCCCAACCTGTTAAATCATTGTGCTCAACTTTTGTCCCTACAATGATGTCTAGCTCGTCAGCGATTAAGCTGTACTGGCCTTGAATTAATGCGCCATATTGTTGCAAGGTATTGTAGCCGCCATCACTGCGTACAAAACTGCTTTCAGCAAAAGTGATATCGTTGTAACGATAGTTAAGGCCCCAATCTAATTTTAAATCGTGGTATAAAAAGTTCATTTGGTAATCAATATCAAAAGATTCAAAATGTTCTTGGAGGTATGTTTGACTGCCTGTTTGTTTTAACCAGGAGGTTTGTAACATTTGATTGGCATCAGGCGAAATACGGTTTTCCACTCGCGCCATAATGCGAGAGTCGGTGCGGTCTAAACTGCCGGTAAAAGAGATATTGCGATTGGTTTCATCAATGACACCACGGAAATTTTGCCCTAATGTTGACTGGGTAATATCGCCTTGTATTAACCCCGACCACTCATCATTGGGGGTAAAATCAAATCGAGCACCCGCGGATTGTTGTTCAGTATAATCAGCCGGCTCTAAGTCTATTCCTTTGCCCGATTCATCGCCGTCTTTAACATGCCCGTAAACGCGGAAGCTACCTTTGTTGCCCATATCGCCACCATAACGTAAATTAGCGTCATGATTGATTTGACTGCCACTGCTTACATCGACATGTACACCGCGCGTATCAATACTGTTTTTAGTGATAATGTTAATCACACCATTATTGGCATTGCTTCCCCACAATAGACCACCTTGACCACGTATCACTTCTATTCGCTCAATATCGTATAAGGGAACATTCAGGGTTTCCCAATACACGGCAGCAAATTTTGGAGTATAAAAACTCTGACCATCAATCATCACCAATAATTTGGCTGAAAAGCGTGAGGCCACGCCGCGTGATGTAACTGCCCACTGATTGTTGTCTAGCTGCCTAACGGCAAGACCAGGAACCATCTTAAGCGCTTCGGGGATGGACGTTGCACCTGAGTGAGTAATTTGCTCTTTGGTTAACACATAAATAGAAGATGCCGTATCGAATGCAGATTGAGCTCTTTTCATTGCCGACGTAACTTGTACATCCATCGACATGAGCGAGTCTAGATCTAAGTCAAGATCACTAAATGGTTCTTCTGCGATGACGTAAGGAGAAACCAGCAAAGTGCCAAGCAATAATCTTTTTACAATCTTCAATGTCATACCCTTTATATGCAAAAGCCTGATTGAATAGCACTTACAGGAGCTGTAAATGTTAATCAATACTGTACCGCTTTTTGACTCAGCCGAGTGTTCTGGTTACAGAAATAAACGACCCATTTTATTGTTATATTCAGTTAATCATGCGGTGTTTCTGTACACATTGTATCAGCTAACGTTATAAAACTAGAGAGTTAGCTTGATTATAATCTTACCTTTAATCTACTTTTCAATGACTTTTTATCTACATTGTGAATTTACGCTTTGTTAATGGCTATGTATTGCCATTTTGACGGACTAGAAGTTAGCGTTAACTAAATTAATGAAATTGTATGTAAATGTTTTAACAAGTAGACATGTGTATGAATGATTGCTTAAATATCTTATACCCAAATAACCTGAAGATGCTCGATTTCAGCAAGAATTTACACGCGTTTAGGCAAGGCATTGATTGCGGGTAATGGTGTTCCCTTTCCAAAATCAATAACGCAGCATAAACGCGTGTACAACTTGCCCCTTGGGAGTTTCACCGTGTTATCACTACGTTGTTGCGTTAATTTATAAGGTACCTACATTACCGCATTAACGCGCCTAGTATTGAAAACACGGTGAAGCTCTGAAACACGTATCTTCAAGTTGTTTGGGTATATATGTCTTTGTTGTATTTATGTTGATATTTGAGTTGCGGTAACTGGGGTTATTCGCACAAATGTTGATATAAATTGAGGCATAAAGGATGAATACCTCGCCCATATTAAGGGTAACAACAAGGATAATAATAATGGATTTCAACAAACTCCTGCTCGCTATGGGTGTTGCATCGACGGTTTTTATTGTCGGTTGCGGCGATGACACCGATTTTAGTAAAACCACTCAACCCACACCAGAACCCGAAGTGACACCGCTTTTACAAGCTTTTGCACCTAACGGTGCACTTAAAGCACAGATCCGCCGCACCCAATATGGTGTGCCACATATTACTGCCGACAATTTAGAAAGCTTAGGTTTTGGTAGCGGTTACGCTCAAGCGCAAGATAACTTATGTGTGATAGCCGATGGCTTTATTAAAGCCAACTCTGAGCGTTCAATGTATTTTGGCCCACACGCATCAATCGACTTTGCGACTGGCTTACCTACCAGTGAAGATAATGGCAACTTAATTTCTGATTTTGCCTACAAAGCATTAAAAATTAGGCAGCTTGCCGAAAATCAATATAGCCAATTTAGTTATAATTCGCGCGCGTTAATGGAAGGGTTTAGCGCCGGTTACAACCAATTTTTAGCTGACGTTGAAGCTGGCGAGCAAACCGCAGAACCTTTTTGTGCCGGTCAACCTTGGGTAAAACCCATCACTGGGATTGATGTCGCCAATTATCTGTTTTCGGTCGCGTTGCTTCCTGGCGCGGCTAACTTTTTAGATTTAATTTTTTATGCCAATCCTGGAGATGGTGAAGAATACTTACCGCGTATTGTTGGTCCTGCTGGCTCATCAGTACAAACCGCCTTTGTTAGCGACATGAACCGCAAACTCATTGCTCGAGCAGCCAATATCACCACGCCAGATACTAATCCACGTGACTTAGGTTCAAATGGTTGGGGCTTAGGCAAAGATAAAACCGAGAATGGTAAAGGTATGGTGTTGGGCAATCCGCATTTTCCGCATACCGGTAACTTACGGTTTTGGCAGTCTCATTTAACCATACCTGGACAAATTGATGTGATGGGAGGCTCGCTGGTGGGCATGCCTGGTTTGGTGAATATTGGTTTTAATAAAGATGTTGCCTGGACACATACTTTTTCAACGGCAGAGCACTTTGTTATGTATAACCTCGAGCTGATGGCGGGCGACAGACTGCAATATATGTTCGATGGTGAAGCCATGCCAATCACTAAAGAAACCGTTTCGGTATTAGTCAATGCCGGTGCTGCGGGGATGTTAGTGGCCGAGAAAGACATTTACACCACAGCCAAAGGCCCAATGGTTGAAGCTCCACCAGCGTTAGCGCCCTTTGGTTGGGATGACGGCCAGGCCTTCATGATCCAGGATGCCAACATGGCAAACATAGACCCACTTGATCATTGGTTAGCCATGAACCGCGCCAGCAACCTTGATGAGTTTCAACAGGCCTTTAAAAATTACGATGGGGTGATTTTTAATAACACCATGTATGCCGACAAAGAAGGTAATGCCTTTTATATCGATGATTCAACGGTACCGGGTTTTTCTGATTTCGTTATCGGCATCCTTAAAACAACCCCAGAGATTATTGCGGCTAAAGCACAAGCTGGATTTACTATCTTGCCGGGTAACACCTCAACGTTCAGTTTTAGCGAGCCTATGCCATATGAGCGTGCACCAAAGCTTGAGCGAACTGACTTTGTGCAAAACTCCAATAACTCATTTTGGTCAACTAACTTAGCCGAACCATTAGAAAATTACTCGCCAATGTATGGCCCAGAGCGTGGCCAGTTATCACTGCGTACTCGTATGGGACTTACCCTAATGGACGATGCCGCGGGTGATGACGGTAAGTTTTCAATCGCCGAGTTAGAAAGTGCTTTATTGTCTAATCGTGCTTATTTAGCCGAGTTAGTGTTAGCTGATTTACTCACTCAATGTGCAGAACAAGGTGATACTCCCGTTGTTGTTAGCCCAACCTTATCAAAAGATGTTAGTGCTTCTTGCGCCGCGCTAACAGCGTGGAATGGTAAACAAGACAATGACAGTGTTGGTGGGGCGTTAATTCGCGAGTTTGCGCATCAGTTTGATCAAAGCAGTATGTTGACTCAAGAGTTTGACTATACCAACGCAGCAACTACACCAAACACACTTGCCAGCGATGGTAGCGCGCTAGTGGCATTGGCTCACGCAGCACTAAACTTAGAAGCTGCAGGATTTGGCGTTGATGCCAGTTTAGGTGATGTGCAGTTTGTCGAAAAATCATTACCAGATGGCACAGCCTCCGGAATTAAATTACCTTGGCCTGGTAGTCATAATGCAGAAGGTGGCTTTAATGTGTTTTCGACCAGTTTATCTGGCGATGATTCATTAATTCCACAGCACAGTTATGCTGCCGTTATGGATGTGTTATCTGGTAAGGCTGCTGCGTCGGGTTTAACCGAGCAAGGTTATCAAATTCGCTATGGTTCAAGCTGGATGATGACGGTGAGTTTTACTGATGATGGTCCGGTGGCAAAAGGGTTATTATCGTACTCACAATCAAGTAATGCCCTCAGCCCAAGCTTTAACGACCAAAGTGCGCTTTACTCGACTCAAAAGCAATTGCGCCCGCTGCTATTTACCGAGGCCGATATACAGGCATCGCTTGAATCGACCACAGAACTGAGTTTTCAGCGAAATAACTAGTGGTAAGACCTATTAAAAAAGACTCATACTAAATGGGTCTTTTTTTTAATTTTAACTTTCTAAGTCTGTGATTAAGATACATAAAAACATCATAATAGTTAGGTTTCATCGGGCTTTCACCTTGGCAACCCCTACTTTGGTATAAGATACTGTTGCTTGACCTGTACACACAACTGAAACAAAATCGGCATTGACTATATTCTTATAATTAATGGGATGATAAAACCATGTTGATTTTCCTCATTTGTATTGCGTTGCTGTTGCTCGCATACAAGCTTTATAGCCCGTTTGTTGAAAAACAAGCCGGTATTGATCCTACGGTACAAACCCCGCAAACACGCTTTAATGATGGTGTGGATTACGTGCCTGTTCATCCTGCAAAAGCGTTTTTAATTCAGTTTTTAAACGTCGCGGGTGTGGGTCCTATTTTCGGCCCTATCTTGGGTGCTTTATATGGCCCAATTGCATTAGTTTGGATTGTTCTGGGGAACATTTTAGGTGGTGCGGTACACGATTACTTTTCTGGAGTAATGAGTATCAAGGAAGACGGTAAGAGCTTACCTGAAATTGCTGGACATTATTTTAACATTTACTTTAAAGCGGCGATGTTGATATTCACCGCGATGTTACTGTTCTTTGTCGGTGTGGTGTTCATTATGAGCCCTGCCGGTTTGTTAAGTAACTTAGACTATTTTAAAGACACTATTTTCGCTAGTAACACCTTTTGGGTGTTAGTGATTTTAGCTTACTACTTCTTCGCAACATTATTGCCGATAGACAAGATTATCACTAAGTTATACCCATTCTTTGGCGCATTAATGATTGTGATGACAACATCGATTGCCGTGGCATTATTAATTAATGCACCGCAGTTACCTGAGTTTGGCGATATCTTTGCTTACTTTGACCACAGCCATTACAACAATGACTTACTTGAGCCTAATCCAGACGGTTTGCCAGTATGGCCATTACTCTTTGTTACCATTACCTGTGGTGCAATTAGTGGTTTCCACTCTACGCAAGCTCCGATTATGGCGCGCTGTTTAACCAATGAAAAGTATGTTCGTCCAGTATATTACGGTGCAATGGTTGCTGAAGGTATTGTGGCTTGTGTATGGGCAACTGCCGGTATTGCTGCGTTCCCAGGTGGCTATGTTGAGCTTAAGGAAATTCTTGCGCTAGGTGGCCCCGGTATGGTGGTTAATCAAGTGGCAACGACATACTTAGGCGTCGCTGGCGGTATTATGGCAATTATTGCGGTAGCGGTATTCCCAATTACATCAGGTGATACAGCATTTAGATCGCTTCGTCTTACCATTATTGATGCGTTTAAGATCCCACAAAGCATGACTAACCGTCTATTGGTTGCCGTGCCTGTATTGATTATTGCGTACTTCATGACAAAAATTGACTTCACGCTTATCTGGCGTTATTTCGCGTTCTCAAACATGTTGTTGTCTACCAGCGTATTATGGTTAGCGACTAAGTACCTGTTTGACCGTGGTGCCTTCCATTGGATTGTGAGTCTTCCAGCGATTATTGGTACATGTGTTACGGTATCGTATATTTTAACGGCCGGTATTGGTTTAGGTTTACCACAAGAATTTAGCCAACCTTCGGGTATTGTGGTTGGTGTGATAGCGCTTATTGCACTGATCATTGCACACAACAAACGTAAAGTGACATCTGCTGCATAATGCGTTAACGGTGTGATTGAATGAGAGGGCTGCAATGTGCAGCCCTCTTTTTTTGCTTTTAAATAAGGTTGTTCAGCAAGCGGTTTTGATACTAATGCCCGATACGGTCGAGCTTTTGAATCAGTTCTATTTTGATGTTGTCAGGCGTTTGGCTATGCCAATAACCACTGACATAGGCAAACAGTGGCAACATAAACATAATGGTTAACAGCACGATTAATAATCCTCTGGCCGAAAGCGTTATGCCATTGCGAGTACTAAAGTGTAGCGCTTCTTTTTTAGGGCAAGCTGACACACAACGCATACAAGCCTGGCATTCATCGGAGCGAATATTCTTTTGAGTATGAACCGATATATTGGCAGGACATGCACGAGTACACTTATCGCAGCTCATGCCTTTTGATTCAATTAAGCAATGTTGGCTGTCGCGTCTAATTTTAAACGGACTTAAAAAACTCACAATACCCAGTAATGCACCATAAGGGCAGATGTAGCGGCAGAACCCTTGGCGGCGCCAGACGGCTAACGCAAAAATAATTCCAAATCCGATTAACGCCACCATCGACGGCATCATGAAAAACGCTGCCATTTTAAGATCGGCAACTTTGTGATAATTACCAGAAAGATAATGTGGAATACTGGCCGATGGCATTGAGATAACGAGGTAAAGCAGTGCGGCTAATAACAGATATTTAAGCATTCTTAATGGCCAATCTAACCATGCTGGTGGTAATAGCTCTGCCTTAATAACGCGTTTTCTGAGTTTATAAAGATACTCTCCTGCTAATCCTAATGGGCATGCCCAACCGCAAAATGCGCGCTTACACAGCACACCAGTTAGCAATACTACACATAACATCACTACCGCAGCAGGATGGTTTTGGTCCCACAATCCTAAGGTTAAAATGGCTTTAAGCTCAATGCCGCCAGCAATCGGTAAAAAAGCGTCGCCGACATCAGGGCGCATTAACCAAGGTATTTCGCCGGCATACATTAAGCCCGCATTAATGGCGTATTGCACCCCAACTAATAACATCGCAAGTGCAAAGAAATGTTGACTGAACTCTCTAATGGTATTGGGTCTACCTTGAGCATTGGCAAATGCCGGTAGGTATTGGCCTGCGGCTGTTACCACTAATACTGAGACTAATAAGATTAAGAGTAAAGGCCAAAAAAAGCTTGCTAGAGTCGCGCCAATTAATAGTCCACCGCTAACAAGTGCGCCCCATTTTTTGCCGCTCCAATAAAGTAGGCTGGTGCTGTAAACCAGCGCCAGCATTAAGGTGATCGATTCTATTGTGCTCATACTTAACTGCCTGTGGAGTATAAAAGTCTAGGTTTATGATAAATCCTGTAACTTGGCAGTGATGTGAGCTAGATCTACAAGCCTGTTTAGTTTTGTAATTATATGATCTATATTGATTTGTTTTATTTTTGTAAGCCTTGTAGCTCAGATGTTTAATAATACCAATTCCATTAATTATCTGGTCATTCAGCGGGAGTTCTGGGTCTTCTAGGCAAGTAATAGAATTGTAGGCATAGTTGTTCTCGGCAACTGCTCCTGCGTTGCTCTACCTCCTGCATCCATGCAGTCGTACGTCAAAATGCTATTAAGCAGCATGGAAGACACAGAAACCCGCCTTACAGGAGACACTCAGACCGTTCATTTCTTTGTTGCATTGCCTTAAAAGGGAATAACCATTATTTCAACAATGCGCCTCAAACTGAACAATCTGAGAGGCTCTGATTGGTCACATAATTAATAGAATTGGTATAAGAGTAAATCAACTTGATTTAGCACTTAAATCTGTTGGTAAATTTTCGTGTGAAAGGAATGCCTCAGCAGCTTTTATTCTGCATACCCGCTATTTGAAAGGGAACAACCATGACTACATAGTGACGCCTTAATTAAAAAAAGTTGGACGCATTCTAAGTAGTCATTTATTCATGCGGATTGGTATAGCGTGGGTTTAGCGTTGCCATTTATCAATATCGTCTTGCCAGACATTGGCCGTAAAGTCGATAAAGGCGCGCACCACATTTTGTTGATAACTGCGCGACAAATACACTGCCCATAAGGTTTTTCCCGGCGTCGTAGTGTGGGGTAACACATCAATTAACTCACCTTGTTCAAGGTAGGTGTTGGCTAAATCGGTTGGCAAACACACAATGCCATTTCCGCGCAATGCCGCTTTAATCAATACGCCCATTTCATTGGCTTGCAAGTGACCTTTTACCTCAAGTACGTGCGAGCGAGTCTCGTCAATCACTTCCCAGTGTTGTTGGCTCGAATGGCGTAAACAATTGTGTTGTAACAAGTCATGAGGTGCCAAAATGGCGGCATGTTGTGTTAAGTAGTCGGGTGAGGCGCATATTACGTTGTCGATGTGCATTAATCGCCTGGCGATTAAACTCTCATCTGGCTGGTGGGTATAACGTAATGCAATATCGACTCTGTCGCTAACCAATTGCGAAATATTATCAGACAGTAATAGCTGAATATTCACTTTTGGGTGTTGCAGGCAAAACGCTTCAACCACATCAAAGAGTTTATGTTGCCCGAGTCCGATTGGAGAGGCAATACGAATGCTGCCAACCAATTCATTATTGTGGCTGTTGGCGCGGCTTTCCATGGAGGCCACTTCACTTAAAATACGTTGGCAATAGTTGAGCGCTTCCTCGCCTTGTAAGGTTAAACTCACGCGGCGAGTGGTGCGGTGCAATAAGCGTAGCGCCAGCCACTGCTCAACGTCTTTAATGTGCCGAGACACCTGCAAGCGGCTTAACCCGAGTTGCTCGGCAGCTTGGGTAAAACTGCCGCAACTGGCGACTTCAACGAAGCTGCGTATGGCTGATATCTTGTCCATGACTCTCCTGACGGTTGGTTTACGTAAGCTTATAAGTTGTCGAGGTTTGCTAACAGCACTTCGGCTTTATTGATAATGGCTTGCTGAGTCGCAGAGTCCATCTTTTGCCAGTTTTTATACACCATCGTCATGCGTGGATTACGGCCAAATTGTTGTTGATGACGCTGAATAAAGTGCCAATATAAGCTATTGAAAGGGCACGCGTTAGCTTCTGTTTTGAGTTTGACATTGTAATGACAGCTTTTGCAATAGTCGCCCATTTTATTCAGGTAGTTACCACTTGCCGCATAGGGTTTGGTGGCAACAATACCGCCGTCGGCAAATTGAGTCATGCCGCGGGTGTTGGGCATTTCTACCCATTCAATGGCATCAATGTAAATACCTAGATACCATTGGTCGACCTCATCTGGATTAATGCCTGCTAATAAGCTAAAACAGCCCGTCACCATTAACCGTTGAATATGATGGGCATAGGCATAATCGAGTGACTGCTTAATCGCGTGGTGCATGCAGTTCATCTTAGTGTTAGCAGTCCAAAAATATTCAGGCAATGGCCTGTGTGCTTGCAAGGCATTTTTAGTTGCGTAGTCTGGCATATTAATCCAATAAATCCCGCGGACATATTCTCGCCAGCCTAAGATTTGCCGCACAAAGCCTTCTACTTGTGTTAGTGATATCTCTGTTTGATTGGCTTGCCAATGGCTAATGACTTTATTGATTACCTCGCCTGGCGAAAGGATTTTAGCGTTAATGGCAAACGATAAGCGCGAATGGTATAGGCTCCAATCTGCCTGGCTGTTTTCGGTCATGGCATCTTGAAAACGGCCAAAGCGGATCAATAAATGCTGGCAAAAATAATCAAGTAACTGCCGAGATTGACGGCGATTAACTGGCCACAATAGTTGATTTTCAGCTTTGCCTATCGTGGCGACGTTATGCAGCTCGAGCCGGCTGATAATGTCGCTCACATCATTGGCAAATAACAAAGGCGACGGAATATCTTGAAGGTCGGCTTTTTTTAAATTTTCACGATTTTGTTGGTCAAAATTCCACTGGCCGCCTAAGGGCTCATCGTCTTGCATCAGCACATTAAAGCGCTTGCGCATGCGGCGGTAAAAGAACTCCATTTTAACGTGCTTATTGGCGGTAAATTCACGTTTAATATCGTCAAAGGGCAACAAGAAATGTTCGCTGTCATGGCAGGTACTTTTAATGCCTGACAATGATAATTCGCTGAGTTGCGTGGCTAAGCGGTATTCATCAGGTTGTTGATATTCAATGGTATTGAGCTGATGCTGCGTGCAGAGATGCTCAAGCAGTGTTGGCAGTTCGGTAAATGGTTGGGTTTCATCTAGCGTTAAGTGCATCACCTGATGGCCGCAGTGGGCTAAAGCGTCGGCAAACTGCGCCATGGCAGCAAAAAATGCACACACTTTTTGCACATGATGCTTAACGTAAGCGGTTTCTTGCTTGAGCTCGGCAATCACATACACCACAGTCGGATCGACGTGTTTAAACCAGCTGTGGGAGGCATTGAGTTGGTCGCCTAAAATGAGCCGCAATGTGTGAGTTTGTGGCGACAGTGAGGCCGAAATAGTGTTGTAAACGGTTGTCATTTTATTCCCTTGAATCAGCTTTGTGGCGGCGGCAACGTTCGGAGCAATATTTAACATGTTCCCAGTCTTTAGCCCATTTTTTACGCCATGCAAACGGGCGCAGGCACACTAGACAGGTTTTATGCTCAAGATGTGGTTTTTTATGTGCCATGCTGCTGCCTTGTGCGTTTATGCTTTGGACGCACGTGGCGAGTTAACACCGCAGCAATGTGTTGTTGTACTTGCGGTTTGTCGCGATAAGACCATAAACGATCGCGAGCGGCTTGTGAGGCTAAGGTGATGTCTATCATCGGCTCTGGGTAATCTCGACCTAACATCACGTCATTAAAAATTGCTTCCATTGGCGGCTGTAACCAGGGCTGGTGGATATATTCATTGGGTAAATTGTTAAGCTCTGGACACCACTGACGAATAAAATCGCCACGGGGATCTTGGTCTTGAGACTGCTTTATCGGGTTATACAACCTAATAGTATTAATGCCGGTAACCGAGGCTTGCATTTGCAGCTGTGGATAATGAATACCCGGCTCGAAATCGAGAAAGTAATTGGCTAATGGTAGGCTGGCTAGCTGCCAGTGAATGTTTAAATGGTGGGTCACAAAGCTCACGAGCATGGCGCGCATTCTAAAATTAATGTAACCAGTTTGACGTAAACAGCGCATGCAGGCATCGATAATCGGAATGCCTGTCTGACCTTCTGCCCAGCGCTGAATATCTCGCTCGACATCGTCATCATCACGATAAGGGAAATCCTCGTAACCTGGATTGACAGGGGTAAATTCCATGCTGCATTGGCTTTCGAACTTTTGCATAAAATGACAGTGCCAATGCAATCTAGACATCATTGCTAGTAGAGGTTTTTTCCAGGCTCTATTGCTGGTTTGTACCTCTTGATAACGAGTCATTGTCGCCTGATACACCTGCCTTAAACTAATGTTACCCCATGCTAAATAAGGTGATAAGCGCGAGCAGTGGGTTCGACTCAGGCTTGGGCTTGAAATACTGCGTTGATAATCTTTACCGCGATGAGTTAAAAAACTGCTCAGTATCGCTCTGGCTTGTTTAGGGCCGCCGGGTTGAAAGTTATCGTTTGGCTCGGTTATTTCGGCTTTGAGCTCAATGACCTGACTATCTGTAAATGGCTGAAATTGGCACTGCTGCCAATTAGGTACTGCAATAGGGCTGGCCATCACTTGTTGCCAATGCTGATCCCACGCCAGGCGATGTCGACGCCCACGAATAACCGCGCCTGTCGGAGATTGTTGCCATTGAATGGCGTGCTGCTGGCACCAATTGGCAACGGCTTTGTCGCGCTCAAAAGTGTTGTTTAGGCCGATTTCCTGGTGGCTAAATAGCGTGTTAATAGTAAAGGTTTCAGCCAGCTTTTCGAGTAAAGGCAACATCGGCATAGCGAATACATGCACCTGGCCATCATAGCGGCTAAGTTGTTGATTGATATCCTGCAGCGACTGCCACACAAAGCGCCAATGGCGATCATTATAATGGGAGTCTTCCAGCATTAATGGCTCAAAGTTGTATATCAGCAAACAAGGTAAATGATGATTAAAGGCATCAACTAACGGCTGGTGATCAGACAAGCGCAAGTCGCGTTTAAACCAGACAATATTAATTGATTGCTTGTTGCTGTTGAGCATGAACCTAAAGCCTCGTGATCGATAACTAACCCTTACTCAGATTAAATACGATACTGTTAGCAGTTTAGATTGCTTTATTTGTTATTTTTACACCCAGATTGGTATCGTAAAGTGAAACAATTAAGTGTATTAATGACTGTTTATCTCGAATTATGTCATCTATAAACTGGCTCCATTGTTAATGACCAGAGTGAGACAGAAAATGAAACTAGCAGTATTAGGCGCAAGCGGTTGGATTGGTGGAACTATCATGCAACAGGCGATTAGCCGCGGTCATGAGGTTATTGCCGTGGTGCGAGACGCCAGTAAAGTGGCTCAAGATGTGCCTGTTCGTACCCTTGATATTACCCAAATGTCAGCACAAGATGTTGCTACCGCGTTTGCAGATGTTGATGTGGTTATCGCCTCTATCGGTGGCCGCGCCGCACAAAATCATCAAATTGTTGCACAAACCGCACAGCAGTTATTGCAACATTTACCGCAAGCTAGCTCACCACGTTTGTTGTGGGTTGGTGGTGCAGGTAGCCTAGAAGTTGCCCCTGGCGTGACGTTGGTATCAACCCCTGAGTTTCCAGATGAATACAAAGCTGAAGCGATTGCGCAAGGTGAAGCACTCGCTGTATTTCGCAGTACAGACTCTGCTGTTAAGTGGACTTACGTTAGCCCTGCAGCGATTATTTTTCCGGGTGAGTCTGAAGCGCCATACCGTCTAGGCGGCGATGAGTTCTTTACCGATGCACAAGGTCAAAGCCGTGTATCAGTAGTCGATTATGCCAAAGCCATGGTTGATGAAGCCGAAAATGCTAAGCATATTAACCAACGTATTAGTGTTGCTTACTAGGGCTAGTGAGATTGACGTGATTTAACAGAACAGGCTCAAGTAGCCTGTTTTTTTTGTTTTGTAAAATCGCTTATATGACCTTCTCTATACGGCGCTTTAGCTATTGTATTTTCCTATACAGTGAGCGAGTGCTAATACCCGCTAGCGCTGCGGCTTTGTCTTTATCGCCATCGACACTGTCAATGAGTCGCTTGAGGTAGTTAAGCTCATTGTTTTTTAAATCTGTTGTTGTTCCTGAATCCCCACTAATTTTACGATCGATCTCAAGACTGGTTTTAATCACATGACGATCAATTACAGGCGTGTTTGATAAAACTAATGCGCGAGACAAAATATTACGTAGCTCTCTAATGTTGCCCATAAAATCGTGTTTTTTGAGCAAGTTGATGGCGCAATCTGTCACGCTATATTGACCGCTTTGATCAATTCGCTGAAGAAGGGTTCTTGTTAACAGGGCAATATCTTGTTTGCGTTCATTTAAAGAGGGGATATGAATCGGAAACACATTGATTCGGTAGTATAAGTCTCGCCTAAATTCGCCCCGTTCTACCATGGCTAAAATATCTTGGTGTGTTGCGCAAATCAGTCTGAAATCTGAACGCCTGGTTTCTTTTCCACCAACGGGACGATATGTGCCGGTTTCAATCAGCCGTAATAATTTGATTTGTAATTCATAAGGCACGTCGCCAATTTCATCTAAAAACAATGTCCCGCCGTGGGCCACTTCAACCAGACCTTGTTTATTGTACAGCGCGCCAGTAAACGCGCCTTTTATATGGCCAAATAACTCACTTTCAAACAAGGTTTCGGTCAAGCCAGAGCATTCTAGGATCACCATTGGATGATCTTTTCGTTTACTCGCAAGATGCACCGCAGCCGCCGCGATTTCTTTACCGGTACCGGTTTCGCCCACTAGCAGTACCGATGCCTCAGTAGCTGCCACGCGGGTAATATTTTCGACTAATTGATTAAACGCAGGACTGGCGCCAACCATCTCATTATTGCCAATTTTGGGGTTAGCCTGGGTGACTGATTTTAACAACTCAACAAAGAATTTTATCTCTTTGTTTTCGTCTAATATCGGCAACATTTCAATGTCGATATGTTCTTTGCCGCGTGGAGAGTGATGAATGTGTAATACACGCTCTTTTTGACCAGAAACACACACGGCAGAAAAAGGGCAGGCCTCTCCAGCTTGATCGCAAGGCACATTATTATTATGTGACACCTTGTAGCAATAAGCTGGTTTGCTGGTGTCTATTGCGCCATAGCTTTCCTGATAGCGCTGATTAGTCGCCAAGATTTGATATGTAGACGTGACCAAAATAGCAGGGCAATCATAAGCATTTAGCATCATGGCAAAATCATGATTGATATCGTTAAGGTTCATCTGCATAACGGACTCCACTTTTGCCAACATAATTGTCATTTATGACAATTATGTTAACAAAAACAAAAACGATATATATCAATCAAACACATAAACTTGATATTTATCAGTGTTTATCGATATTTCTTTGTGCCTATATCATTGTGGCGCGGTCATTGCTGTATATAAATTATCCAATTAATTTTGGGGTTAAGTGATAGAAAACTAACAATAATATTTTTCATTTAATAATGACAATAAGGAAATTTTATTATGAAATTTAAAAAGTTACTCTATTGTATGGCCGCCGCCTACCTTTCAAGCGCAACGTGTTCGATTGCTTTAGCAAGTGAGGTTACAGCTATATCTCCGCATGATGATGGTGGGGTACTCACCGAAGATTTAGCGTCTAAAGGTAAAATTGTCAGGTTGCCCAATGGCGATTTAGTCAGTACCTATGCCTATGGTAATAGTCAAAACCAGACTGTTTATGACGTAAAAGCGCAAAAAGAGTATCCTGCACAGGATATCTTTGTACGCGTTTCTAAAGATGACGGTGTGACCTGGAGTTTGCCCGTTAACATTTCAGATACGGCGCGCAAAATATCAAAACAAAGTCATTGGGTAACCGATGGTAATGGTGGTGTGTCTCTCGCTGACTTTTACGGTGATTCAGGCAAACCGAGTATCTTTGCCGCGAGCGGTTATGTCGCTGTGACATGGGATAGTAAATACTGCCCTGCAATAGGAACGGATAATGCTAGCCTCAATGATGACATGCCAGATTATAATTATCATCAAGGGGCATCGACCTACATTGATCGGGAGGGGAGACAGTTACCCTTTAGTTGTACTTATATTGCTTATACTAAAAACCCCAGTGCAGTCGATGCAAATAATGCGCCTACAGGCGGCACCTGGAAGCGCGAGCAATTAAGCTTTGGTGAACGAGATGCCAAGCAAAATACACCGCATGCAACCACTTACAGTGACGGTACTAAAGTGGCGTGGAACGTTTCCTGGCAAGAAGACCCTGAAGGCTTAAAAACTGGAGATGCCGATGGACCAGGCGATGGCGCCAGTGGTGCAAATGTCAATAAAGGCACCGATATTTGGTACACCTATATTGAGGACATGAAAGCGCCCGCGCTTGCTGATATTTCCTTTGCTGCCAATGTGTCTCGCGTCACCAATAACTTCAAAACATTCAAAAAACGTGAAGGTGATGATGTCGTTACCGAATTAACCGGCTACCTTGATCCGGTTTGTGCGACGAAACCTGAGTGTGCTGACAACCAACCCTTATTAGTCGAAACCGGTAAAGAAGGTGCATCACGGGCAAATTTAGGTTTGGTGCAAGTGCCTGGACAAAAGCCTGTCACTATTATTGCCTATGAAGAAACCAAGGGCGGCGGTGAAGGTGTCGATTTTGGTAAGGTTGTGCGTTATCACCGCTTTACGTTCGACAAGCCACCTGCAAGCTTTATTAATGTCGCTTTTAGCTCAGGTTTGCAAAAAGGTGGCAGTTCAACGGGTAATTCTAAAAACCAGAATCAACCAGGCGCTAAAGGCAACTTTACCGATGATGGCACCGTTTACAACGCTGAAGATACACAAGTAGCCTATTCAGATACTGAAGGCGTGATCAGTGATGTTTATCAGTCCCCCGATTGGCAAGACCCTGCACGTATTGGTTGTGTGCTTAGTAATCCTGGAGAAAATGCGCGACGCGTGCGCTTTTTCTATAATCAAGTTGCAGGCATGGATGAAGCCATTAATCAAAGCGGTACCAAGATGATGGTTTTCTGGAAAGAAGGGGCGTATGACCAGGGTGGTCCTTCTGACATCATGGGCCGCATTGGCATAGTGGGAGAAGGTGCAACCAACACAGGCTTAACACCGCTTGATTTTACCCCTGCTGTCGATACCCGTTTTACAACATTTACTCGTTATGTACTGACCTCAACAGGAACTGTTGTTTATCCTGATGGCGTTGGTGGTTATGTGGATGGTATTGGGAATGGGGTTGACGTTGCCGACGGTGATGCGGTTTTAGATGTCACCTATCAGGAGGCTGGTGGTTGTCACTACTATCTAACCGATGAAGACAGAGACCACATCCCACCTGTCACGCTATCAGATCGTATTAACAACTCTGGCGCAATCAACCTAAGTACTAATGCATATGCAGAAGTCACCACTGATGATACAACCAAGACCATTGAAGCTTTAACGATTACAAGTGAGAACAATAACCTTGAAGATGCCCGAGCACATCGTGGCGCGATCAACGGTGATATCATCCTATTTGGTTACAGCTATACATCAGACTGGGCATTGGCCAAGTACACCACCGAAGATAACTATAACTTCTTCACTCGTCGAAGTTATGACGGTGGCCATACCTGGACGGGTACCCAAAACTTGACTAACTATCTACCTGAACTAGAAGTAGACATTAAAGAGCCACGTATTGTTGGGGCGCCTAATAGTACCTCTGCTTGTGACCCTGTTAATGCACCTGATGGTGAAAATTGCCAAGATCCTAATACCTTTATTTTAGCCTGGGGCTCTATCAAAAATACCTTAGCGCATATTGGTACGGGTACTGAGCTTGATGTGTTTGTCACCAAAACCAGAGATGGCGGCCGCACTTACGAGCCACTTAAATTGTTATCTGCCAATATTACCGTGCCATTAGATCCGGAAGGCGAACCAGACTTTGAATCACAACTTAGAATGAAGCCAAATGGTGACAATTTATATGCGGTATGGATGGAAACCTCAACAGATGCTGCTGGTTATCAAGATACCGTGGTGAGATACCGCGCAGAAGCAGACCTTGAAGATGCTGGCGCTCCTATGACGTTACTTGATGATGGCACCTACATTTACAACTATACCCAGCCTATTACGGTAGACCAGGGAAGTGTAACCGGCCTTGTTGTGTCTAAAACCACTGCAACGGGGAATGAGTATACTTATCCTATGCCGCAATTTAGCTACAACGTTACAGGCCTTGTTGCGGGGAGTACGATTGCCGTAACCATTAATTTTGGCAGTGCATTACCAACAGAGTTTGTGTTGCTCAAAGTTAAGGCTGATGGCAGTACGGTTAAGGTTGATGAAGCTGATTGGCAGCTTATTGGCGATAACTTGATACAAGTGAGTATCACTGATGGCGGAGCTCTTGATGAAGATGGTGTTGCAAATGGCATCATCATTGACCCCGTCACAGTGGGGGTCATTACACCGACTACCACTCCTAGCTCAAGCAGTAGCAGTGGCGGTAGCCTAGGGTTACTTGAATTGCTATTAGGTGTCTTTGGACTTGGGCTATTGACCCGTAGAAGTAAAAACTAACGAATCATTAGTTTGAGTTAATCGTGTTAGCGAAAGCCTCCTTCAGCAAAGGGGGCTTTTTTTGGCGCAGAGTCTCGCCCGATATGTGTTGGGTTATCTTGCACTCAAATGTTCTATATTGAAAATAGTTATCAATGGCCTACATACAAGTATTTAGCGCAAACAGGCATAAATGATATGATACCTGCCATATTTTGACTAAGCTCAAATTCACCCAGAATTTCGTCCTATATTAGGGCGCACAAATTTATCTTTTTCAGCATTACTGGAGAGCAAAATTCATGACCAATGCAAATGTGGAAGCCACACCATTATCTACAAAGCCATCACAAGATGGTTTTCACATGCCAGCCGAATGGGTGGCTCAGCAAGCTGTGTGGATGCTTTGGCCACATCGCCCAGATAACTGGCGCGCAGCTGGGGCTTATGCTCAAGCAACATTTGCAAACGTTGCCGATGCCATTGGTGCTGTCACGCCGGTATACATGGGTGTTCCTAAAGCATTTTTAGCACAAGCTAAATCGGTTATGCCTGCTCACGTTAACTTGGTCGAAATCGATAGCGACGATTGCTGGGCCCGTGATACAGGCCCGACTGTGGTGGTAAATGCCAAGGGCGAATGTCGCGGTATTGATTGGGGCTTTAATGCCTGGGGTGGCCATAACGGCGGTTTGTACTCTCCGTGGGATAAAGACGAGCAAGTTGCACAGCAGATGAATGCTCAACATGGGTTTGAGGGTTATCGCGCGCCGCTCATTCTTGAAGGTGGTTCGATTCATGTCGACGGTGAAGGCACCTGCATGACCAGTGCTGAATGTTTACTTAATAGTAACCGCAACCCAGATTTGACTCGTGAACAGATAGAAGCTTATTTGTCTGAGTATTTAAATGTGCAGCAGTTTATCTGGTTGGAAGACGGCGTTTACATGGATGAGACCGACGGACACATTGATAATATGTGCTGTTTTTCTCGCCCAGGCGAAGTGATTTTACATTGGACTGATGATGAAACCGATCCACAGTATCCTCGCTCAAAAGCGGCTTTAGATGTGTTACAAAATGCGGTAGACGCACAAGGCCGTAAATTAAAAATTCATTTAATGCCACAACCAGGTCCGTTGTACTGCACCGAAGAAGAAGCCCAAGGCGTAGAAGAGGGCACGGGTGTACCACGCACGGCGGGTGAGCGCTTAGCGGGTTCATATGTGAACTTTTTGATTACCAATCAGCGCATTGTGTTCCCACTGCTTGACCCTGCAACCGATGATATCGCTGCACAAAAATTACAAGATATTTTCCCAGAGTATGAGATTGTGGGTGTACCTGCCCGTGAAATCTTATTAGGCGGCGGTAATATTCATTGTATTACCCAGCAAATTCCTTCTGGACAATAAATAAAACCTAGATCAAAAACCAAAGGAAGACGGTAAGTTACTGTCTTTTATTAAATTCATCTTTAAGAGCAATTAACCTTTTACACAATTGCCTTTCAAGAAGAGGTTTTAACATGTTCGAAGTTACTGAGATTTCTATTTCCGAGTTGCGTGCTGCGCTTGGGTCGGGCCGCACTACATCGGTTGAACTGGTTAAGTCATATTTAGCGCGAGTTGATGCTTACGACGGCCCAGCGACAGAGACTAAACTAAATGCATTGGTGGTGCGTAATCAAGATGCGCTAAAAGAAGCCGAGGCGTCAGATGCGCGAAGGGCTCGTGGCGAAACACTAAGCCCACTTGACGGCATTCCCTATACTGTAAAAGACAGTTACCTTGTTAAGGGGTTAACGGCCGCGTCGGGCAGCCCTGCATTTAAAGATTTAGTGGCTCAATACGATGCTTTTGCCGTTGAACGTCTGCGTGAAGCCGGGGCAATATGCCTAGGTAAAACCAACATGCCGCCTATGGCTAATGGTGGCATGCAGCGTGGTCATTATGGCCGTGCAGAAAGCCCATATAACGCCAATTACCTTACAGCACCTTTCGCTTCTGGCTCTTCCAATGGTGCAGGCACTGGTACTGCCGCAAGTTATTCTGCTTTTGGCTTAGCCGAAGAGACATGGTCGAGCGGTCGCGGCCCAGCATCAAATAACGGTTTGTGTGCCTACACGCCTTCACGCGGGGTGATTTCTGTGCGCGGTAACTGGCCACTGACCCCGACTATGGATGTCGTAGTGCCTTACACTCGCACCATGGCAGACATGCTAGAAGTGCTTGACGTGATTGTTGCCGACGACCCAATAACTCGCGGTGACTTATGGCGCTTGCAATCTTGGGTTGAAATCCCAAAAGCCTCTACAGTGCGTCCACAATCTTATCTGGATCTTGCCGCTCAAGCTGGCACGCTTAAAGGTAAGCGTTTCGGGCTGCCACGGATGTTTATCAATAAAGATGAATTGGCTGGCACCAGCGAAAACCCTGGTTTTGGTGGTCCAACCGGTCAGCGCATCAATACCCGTGCATCGGTAATCGACCTATGTGAAGCGGCACGTAAAGCATTGGTAGCCGCTGGCGCTGAAGTCATTGAAGTTGATTTCCCGCTGGTATCAAATTGCGAAGGTGACCGCCCAGGTGCGCCAACCGTTTACAACCGCGGTATAGTGACGCCAGAGTTTTTGGAAGATGAGCTGTGGGAGCTTTCTGGCTGGGCTTTAGATGAATTCTTGCGCGCCAATAATGACCCTAAACTAAACAAACTGTCTGACGTAAACGGCCATTTGATTTTCCCCCATGACTTAGGCACCTTGCCAAATCGTGAAGGTGATTTAGCCGCAGGCATGGATGAATACGTCAACATGGCCAAAAGAGGGCTTAAGTCGTATAACCAAATCGACAGTGTTCCCGATGGTTTACGCGGACTAGAAAAAACCCGCAAGTTGGATTTAGAAGACTGGATGGACGAGCTAAAACTCGATGCTGTGTTGTTCCCAACGGTGGCTGATGTTGGCCCCGCTGATGCGCATGTTAACCCAGCGTCGGCAGATATTGCCTGGAGTAACGGTGTTTGGGTTGCTAACGGCAACCTGGCGATCCGTCACTTAGGTGTGCCGACAGTGACCGTACCAATGGGCGTGATGGCTGATATTGGCATGCCAGTTGGGTTAACGTTTGCAGGCCGAGCTTATGATGACAATAACCTGCTGAGGTTTGCGAGTGCATTTGAATCGACAGGCAACAAACGCGTTATTCCTCCACGCACGCCAGCGCTGAGTCAATAAGCGCTAAATTTAAGTGCCTAAACACTTATATGAAAACGGGATTGGTTTATCAAAGCCAATCCCGTTTTTATTATCTAGAATTAAGGTTTTACACATGTATTACTTAAGCTTGCTGGTATCACCTAGGCTAATACCCAACTTAGTAGGTTATCGTTTAATTTAACAGTAGCGCTTTTATCTGCGGTATCACAGCCTTTGTTGCAAGGTAACCCGCGTTAATCGCTTGTGTTTTGTCATCGAACCCGCCAATGCCATTAGGCTCATATAAAGGTGAAATCACAATATCGGCACTGTCTAGTTCTGGTTGCGACAGTCTGCAGCTTTGCATTCTAAATACGGCGAGGGTTAACTGGCTGGCAGACACTTGAGGTTGAGTTTGGTTGTGACAATAAATGTCGACAGCAATGACCCTTTTGGCGCCTAACTGTTTGGCTGCGTAAACCGGCACAACACTTAAAATACCGCCATCAATCAAAATATCCCCCTGGTGCTCAACTGCAATAAATACCCCCGGAATCGTCGATGAGGTTTGCACTGCATGGCCCGGATTACCCGAC
This sequence comes from Shewanella sp. MF05913, assembly GCF_059758095.1. NCBI lineage: Bacteria > Pseudomonadati > Pseudomonadota > Gammaproteobacteria > Alteromonadales > Shewanellaceae > Shewanella > Shewanella sp. MF05913. Next base: position 259,206 of record NZ_JCAYNT010000002.1, on the reverse strand, counting down.
CGAATGGTCACCGTATTGTGTGTGGTCATATTGGTCGCGGTAACCGCCACAGGCATCGGCATATCCGCAAGATCGTCATATTCTACTTGCGCGTTTATCCAATCGGATAGGTTTTTACCATTAACTAAGCCTTTTGATGACAACACAAAGTCGGCAATATCGCTCATCCCCACGTCTTCAATGGCTGCGGCCATAGCTTGATAACTCATACCTGACGCGTATAACGTTGCCGCGATTGAACCAGCAGACGTGCCGCTGACGACATTGGGTTTTACCCCTGCCTCTTCTAAAGCTTTGATAACGCCTAAATGCATAAAACCACGAATACCGCCACCACCAAAAGCGATGCCAAGCTGGTGCTCTGCATTGACTGTTGGCGTTGACGCATTAAGATCCTTATATATTAGATCGTTGTAAACATTGGGCGAAGAGCAAGCCATTAACCCCAGCGTTGCGAGTGTCAGTAATGTGGCCAGCATTAGTTTTGGTTTTTTCATTCGATCAAAGCGACCAGTTTAGTGATGTTTTGTCTAACGATAGCGCCCAAAGCTTGGCTGCCATGTCTTGATCCAGTGCAATGCTATCAAGTGTATTTTGGTCCACAGGGCCAACGGTATTGGCTCGTTTGGTGGGGCCATAAAGTGTGCCAGCTTGCAGCCCTTGCTCAGTTGCACACATGACTTCTGGCCATGCGCCTTTTTCAGCTGATTGAGCGATAACCCGAGACATTACTGCCCATAGCATTTTATTAAAGGTACTCGCGGTATCCATAAGCAAGTTGGTACGAGAAGCGCCTGGATGACAAACTTGTACTTCAACGTTTTTACCCGCTGCTTTTATACGGCGTTGCAGCTCGTAACCAAACATCATTTGTGCCAGCTTACTTTGTGCGTATGAGTCCCAGGCAGTGTATTTTTTGTCAAAGTTAAGATCTTCAAACTTAATCCGTTTAAGCCCCATTTTGTACGCGTTGCTACCCACCATCACAATCCGGCCTTTAGCCTCGTTAATGCGATCAAACAGCAAGCCACACAATAAAAAGTGGCCAAAGTGGTTTACCCCAAGTTGGCTTTCAAAACCATCGACGGTGAGATGTTGCTTGGCGACCTGTGCTATTGCGCCATTACAGATCAGTGCATCGATGATTGGCGTGGTGTTTAGGAGTTCGTTTGCTGCGTTGCGTACCGATTCCTGCACAGCCAAATCGACCTGAATAAACCTTACATCAATGTGCTGACCTAATGACTGCTTTAATGCTTCAATTGCGTTAGCTGATTTGCTTGGGTTACGGTTTAGCATAACAACCTTGGCCCCTTTACTCAGCAGAATGCGAGAGGCCTCAAAGCCTGCGCCACTGTTAGCCCCTGTGATCACATATGTCTTTCCTATAAGTGAGCCAATGCGCTCAGGAGTCCAACCGTTTTTACCAAATTGTTGAGTTGTCATCATCGTTACCTTTGTTGTGAAGCTAGGGGCTTTAGCAAGTGCAATCATTTAATTTGCATGTCGCTACGAGCGGTAGTAGTGTTATCTGAAATGTACTATAACTCTCAGGTTGAGATGTAAATAGGCTAATTAGTCGCTAAAACGTGCCTATTTGTATCTATTTGGTGGGGTGACGTGAAAATGATCAAACAAAAGATAAAGCAGCTAGTAGAAAAACGTATCACTGCCGATGGCATGGTTGAAACCGCCATTAAAGGGGTGAGTTTGTTTAAAATCACCCAGGCAATGCCTTGTGCTCCTGCGCTTTACGAACCGACAGTGGTGGTTATTTTGAACGGCCGAAAAGAGGCGATTCTCGATGGCGACAGGTATATCTACGACAACAGTCAGTACATGTGCTGCACAGTCTCATTACCTGTCGAGGCCGGTACGCCTGAGGCTTCACCCGAGGAGCCATTACTTGGGGTTTATATCTCACTCGATACTCAAGTGATGACAGAGCTGGCAATTGAAATGGAAAGTGTTACTGGGGGGATTAAGCAGCCTAAAAGCAGCTCACAACCACAAGGACTTTCGTTAGCAAACTGGGATGATACTTTTGCTGATGCGCTACTTAGATTACTGCAACTTGATGGCAGCATGGATGCATCAATCCTAGGTGAAAGCCGATTACGAGAGCTGTATTACGCCGTATTGAAAGGCGATGCAGGTATTTCAGCCAGAAGAGCATTTGGTATTGGTAATGAGATTGCTCGCTCAATCGAGTATTTATCCTTAAACCTAGGCAAAAATGTCACCATTGATGAGTTAGTCTCGTTAGTAGGGATGAGCCGAGCGGTCTTTCATCGTAAATTTAAACAAGCTACCAGAATGTCACCTATTCAGTTCATGAAATCGATGCGCCTTAATCATGCCGCCATGCGAATTGCTGCCGGTATGAATGTCAGTGAAGCCGCGATGAAGGTTGGCTATGTCAGCTCCTCGCAATTTAGCCGAGAATTTAAGCGTATGTATGGTACGTCGCCTAAGCAATGGAGCCAATCTATACCCTTACTCGAGCATGTGGCATAGTCATCAAAATCGCATATTGATATAAATAGGCATGTTTTAGACAGTATATCGCCTAGTTTGCTACTTGTTTGAGAGTTAAAGTTGTTTACATAAAAGTAATGTAGGGTACCCATTATGAAACAACTCATCTTATCGATAGGAGCAAGTATGGTTATTGCAGCAACAGTCACAGCGGCATCGGCCAGCGGCATTAACAGCGAGTTACACCAACTTGAAAATACCGTTCAAGACGGGGAGGGTAATGTTTATCGCACCGTTAACATTGGCGAGCAAGTTTGGCTTGCTGAAAACCTACGAAGCACCCAGTTTCAAGATGGCTCAGCAGTACGTTCGGGCGCTGTGCCAAATGATGATGCGGCAAACCTATTAACATACGGCCGCTTGTACAACTGGCATGATGTCGCTGATCAAAGAAACCTTTGCCCAGTAGGCTGGCGAGTCGCTACCGATGAAGATTGGAAAAACCTAGAGCGCACCATAGGTATGCCAGAGGCTGATCTGCACAAAGACGGCTGGCGCGGCGGTGAGCAACATATTGGTTTACAGTTAAAAGAGGCTCAAGCAGATGGGCTATTTGCTAAGTTCGAACCATCGCTAGTCAATAAGCAGCAGTTTTTTGCAAGACCTGCAGGCGTTAAATGGAACGGGTTTTACATTACTCAAGGCGCTTACACTGAGTTTTGGACCGCAACCAGCGCAACCGACAACCAAGCCATTATTCGCACACTCGCATACTCTTGGTGGAATGCGCATAAACACGAAATTCGCCGTGCGACCAGCTCAAAAGATTATATGTTTTCAGTGAGGTGTGTCAGGATTTAAGCTGTGTGGAAGTTAAATTTAACGCTTTGTGACAAGCTGAAGCAATTCAGGCTTTAGCTCGTTAAGGAGGTCGGCATGGAAAATGTGATTAAGTCTGTTACTGCAACCGTACAAAATGGGGTCGCTAAATCAGATGGTAAACTCACTCTGACCACATCACATATTAATTTCGAGCCGTACAATAAACGGCTTGGCCTTGGCCCATACACATTTGAACTCTCTCACATCATCAAAGTTAAAAAATCTATGGCCAAAGGTGCAGGGATTTTCCCTCTTTCTACTGATGCCATTGAGCTAACGTTTACAGATAACCAGATGAAAACATTCATTTTGGGGAATACGGATGAGTGGATTAAGCTATTGACGCCTGCCGACTAGCAAGCGCATTCATTTCAACGGAAAACTCGTATGGATACCCCAAATTTATTGTGATGTGTTGAATTACTAACTGGCACACTTCTGGCCAATCCGGATTTTGACAATATGATGGGGTTATCCGAATCTGTTCACGGTGCATTTAACGCATTATTTCAGGAGATATTGAACACTCTGAAAGCATACGAGTAATGGATTTGGAGCTAGAACAACAGCTAAAACCAAGGGTTCCTACCCCATTATAAATAAAATCTTAATTCTGTTTGCTTGAGGTGCGTATTTATTTAGGTAAATAGATGTAATAAATTGAACTCCTCGCAAGGTGATAGCGATCGCCGAGCCACAGAATAGGAGTTTTACCCATTATGTCAGCAACTCAATTACAACGTGCACGCGCCTTAACATTACCTTCACGCGAAGCCATGCTTTACCGTGAGCCATCAGTACAGCAGTTTTGGAATAACAATAAAGCGTTATTCAGTGACGCCTGGAAAGAATGGCAACAAACCGAGCAAAAAACCGAGTTTAGCCTTGATAGTTCATTACTTGATAAGCGATTACGTGAAGCGGTAACTCAAGCCTGGCAAGACCCAAGTAAAGAAGTCGCAGTTAAAGATTTACTGCAAGAAGTGGCACCAGACGTGTTTCAATTGCAGTTTTTTGATCCTGAGCGTTTAGCGGATTTACGCAACTATTTAGAAAGCGTATGGGATGCACAAATTCCATTGCGTCCACCGTATGGCATTGTGCTCAATCGCCGTGGTGCTATGCTCGACAGCCGTTCAGAGGGCTACCTTGCCGCGCCAAATTTCCAGGCATTTTATCATGAAATGTTGAATACCTACATGCGCCCAATCGCGCGGTTGTTATTTCCTGAAATCATGGGTTACGACACGCAAACGTTTGGTTTTTCGATTCATTATCAACCTAATACTGACAGTTCGATCCGTCCACACACGGATGCATCGACGGTCACATTAAACATCAACCTAAATTTGCCAGAAGAAACCTTTACAGGCTCTGCAGTCGATTTTTTTGATGTGGCGACAGGGCAAAAAATTGCCTTAACATTTAAGCCTGGCACCGCCATGATCCACCGTGGCAATGTCGTCCATGCTGCGCAACCGATAACCAGCGGCGAGCGCACCAACTTTGTATTGTGGTTATATGGCGACCGAGGCCAAATACCACCACAAGGTGCTAAGCGCCCAATCATAGATGCAAGCGAACGTTGGACAACACCAACGGCAGCATTAGATAGCTTTGCGCCGTTTTAATTAGTTTATGGCAAAAGGTTAACTACACCCCTCACGTTGTCCCGGCAATGCTTTTGAGCCGGGACTCTTTTTTTATCGCCTACCATAGCTAAAACAAACTGCGGGGCACAAATCAGTTACGTGTGTTAACACTTACAGTGGCCACACCCAAAGCAGCATAGGAAGACTGATGCCGATCACAAGCAGTTCCAGCGGTATGCCTAGCTTCCAATAATCACCAAAACCAAAGCCTCCAGGTCCTAAAATCAAGGTGTTGTTTTGGTGACCTATGGGAGTGAGAAAAGCACAAGATGCACCGATGGCTACCGCCATCAGAAAGGGAGCTGAGCTGACATCAAGCGCTGCTGCGGTAGCAATGGCTATGGGGCACATCACGGCTGCGGTTGCGGTGTTGTTCATTAAGTCAGAGAGAAACATACTGGTGACCAGAATGAGCGTTAACCCAAACACAGCATTGCCTTGAGCCATGTTGTCGAGTAAAAAACGCGCCATTAGGTCGGCTGTACCGCTGGACTCCATTGCTCCAGCCACAGGGATTAGGGCCCCAAGAAGTACAATCACTGGCCAGTCGATAGCATTGTACACAGAGCGTGGTGGCACGGTTCGCAATACCATAGAGGCTAGTACGCCAAGAGAAAATGATATTGCTGCCGGAAGTAAACCAAAGGCTGCTGCGCCAACGGCTAAAGTCATAATAATTCCTGCTTCCCAGGCTTTACGTTTGCTTGGTATACGCAGTTCTCGTTTGGCTAGGGGTACACAGTTGTTATCACTTGCAAATTCAGAGATAGCTTCGGGAGGGCCTTGCATCAATAGCAGGTCGCCTGAACGAAAAGGCCTTGAGCGTAATCGTGACAATGAAGGTTTACCATAGCGTGACACTGCCAACAGGTTCATGCCGTAGCGCGTACGTAACATGATATCGGTCGCCGAACGTCCAAGTAACGGAGACCCAGGTAACACTGACAGTTCCATAAGCACAGTATGGTCTGAGGATTTGGCTTGATCTTGTGCTTTACTCTTGTTTACCGCTCCATCAGCGTCATCTTTTGTGTCATTTTCTGGGTTGTCTGCTGCGTCATTAGCCTTGTCCGATTCAGCTTCTTCTTGCTCAATTGCCTCCTCAAGTTCTAAGCCTAATGTAGAGAGTACAACCGCCAGTGATTTAGCTTCAGCCTCGATGACGAGAATGTCGCCAACACGAACCCTACGCCAAGCACTGGGTGCCATTATACGGACATCATTGTGAACCATACCGATGATCTGGGCATCGATCTCATCGATCATTTTATCAATATCGCGCAGGCTCATGCTTGCAATTTTACTGTTTTCGAGTACGCGGGCTTCGGTTATATAAGCCTCTGATTCAAAGCCTTTTACCCCGGACTGCTTACGAGCAGGCACCAGTCGCCAGCCTATCAGAGTGATAAAGCCGACACCCGCAGCGGCAACTGCGAGCCCGACCGGTAGAAAGTCGAACATGGCGAAGCTACCCGTGCCAGTCTGGTCACGAAAACTTGAAACTATCAGGTTAGGAGGTGTGCCTATCATTGTCGTCATGCCGCCGAGAATCGTGCTAAACGCTAGCGGCATTAAAAGTTGCCCAGGCGTCAGGTTTAGGCGACCAGCGAGTTGCACGGCGACAGGCATTAGCAGCGCCATCGCGCCGACATTGTTCATAAAACCGGAAAGCACCGCACCTAGTGCGCAAAGCGTTGTCATACTAAGAAACACGCCGGCACTAGCAGGCAGTACGGCACGCGATAGCGCATCGACAGCCCCAGAGGTTTGCAGACCTCGACTGAGTACAAGAACGCAAGCCACAGTAACTACGGCAGGGTGACTGAAACCAATAAAAGCGTCACTTGATGGCACTAGCCCAGTGAGTACGCATGCCGCCAGCGAACAGATAGCCACCATGTCGTGACGCCAACGCCCCCATAGGAACAGGCCCACGGTAGCGAACAAGATCAGCAGAATTAATAGTTGGTCATTTGTCATAAACGCTGCTGAAAATTGATTGTTAGAGTCTTAGAGTAACAAGTCAGTTTTGCCCGAGGGTTACGACAATATCCACTTAGTTGTTTCAATGCTTTGTCTCCGTGCCGACTAAAATTACAATTACATTGATTATAATCTACTTAGCCAAATTCGCAGGCAATCACAGATAATAAGTTAATGGATACCAAGGTTATTTTGTCAATTAACTGGTATAGCCATGGCTCAAGCAATAGTGGAATCACAAGCTTTAGTGGGTCAAGTTGGTCTTAGTTTTCAAAAGTCCAAATTCAGCTTTTAACTTTGAACTTGAGGTCGTTGAAGGCTTTTTGCAAAAGAATACGTGAGCTGGTCATGACCTTTCACGCATATCTGGCCGATAAGGATATTTGTGGTCGTAAGGCATAAGTACAAAGCATAAAGAAACACCTGGATCCCGGCTCAAAAGCATTGCCGGGACGACGAGAAGGGGATTAACAGGTTTTGGCCTAAAACGAGTAAGTCTTAGTTTTAGTTTTAGTCTTATTTTTCAAATGTCCAAATTCAACTCAGGCCATAAACAGTAGAGCGAGTACTCAGCAAACAACCTCTTTATGTATTATCCCATTGATGGCAAAACGCAATAAAGCTTTTCAACAACGGGCTATGGTACTTGTCTTTATGCACCACTAGCCAAAAGGGGCGCTGCATATTGAGCGTATCGATACTGTGAGGTAATTGTAGTTGAGTGACTCGGCCATCGTTAATGGCGTACTGCGCGGCTAACGTCGATAAGCACCCTAAACCTAATCCTGCCGCGACACTGTTAATGAGCGCTTCAGTGGTATTGAGCTCAAATACCTCATGCCATGCCTCAATTTGCGGTGCAATAGTGCGTAAAAAAAACTCTCTCGAGCCTGAGCCAGCCTCACGTAATACCCATTCACTGTGTTCTAAATTGGTAAATGTACAGGGTTTTTGTTGGCTTATGGCTAAATGAGGCGCGGCAATAATGCACATTTGGTCGTGGCTAAACTGATGGGCAACTAATTCTGGGTGATGGCTTTTACCTTCAATAAGGCCAATGTCTAACTCGTAGTCGAGCAGCTTTTGGCAAATTAACCGTGAATTTGAAATCACCACGCTTTGTGAATAATGCTGTGATTGTTGCCTAAATTGGCTCAGCAACCCGGGAACCACATGATTACCAACAGTATCACTGGCACCTATTTTCAATTGACCTGAAAAAGCGTGGTCTGCATCAAACAATTGGCTGATGTTATTTGCTCTACTAAGCAGCTCATCAGCAAGTGGTAAAAGCTTGTGACCTTCTTGATTGAGAATTAATCGGTTATTGACCCGGTCAAATAGCGGATGGCCTAGCTGCTTTTCTAATTCAGCGAGCGCCATACTCACTGCCGCCTTAGACAAATACAAGGCTTCGGCTGCGGCCGTTAAGGTGTTGTGCTGGGTAATGCTGCTGAACACATTAAGTTGTTTGAGTGAGATATTCATAATAGTGATTTAGGTAAATGATAGTGGATTAATTGTTTAGTTTTTCTGAACATGTGTTTTATATAATTGGATATATATAAACAAAGTGCAAGCGTAATATAGCGGTATGTCTCGTACAGAGCCGTTGAGGTTGTTATGGTAAACAGAGTAAAACGAAAAATAGTGGGCGTACCTACACCCATGGCCGGGCTAGCGTTAGGCATCGCCAGTTTAGGCTGGAGCTGGGAAAATGCCGTTGATTTACAGCACTATGGCCAGTGGATTAGTGCCGCGATTGCCAGTGTACTGTTACTGATATTAGCCAGTAAGTTTGTCTTACATCATGATCTATTGCGCCAGGATGTTGCTCATCCGGTGGTGGGCAGTGTGGTGCCGACTTTTGCGATGGCATTAATGGTGGTATCTAACTCGCTGGGTTATGCCTCAGCCATGGCCGGTGATTTATTGTGGTGCTTTGCGGTCATACTGCACATCAGCTTTTTAGTCGGGTTTATTTATCATCGCAGTCAGCACTTTAGCTTACCTCAAATGGTGCCAAGCTGGTTTATTCCGCCGATTGGGATTGTGGTCGCAGACGTGTCTTTTTCAGGTAATGCGCATTTATTGTGGATAGCCGATAGCGCGTTGATTTTTGGCATGCTGAGTTATGCCGTAATGTTACCTATGATGATTTATCGACTTATTTTTACTGAGCAAATCCCCGATGCCGCTAAGCCGACATTAGCCGTTTTAGCCGCACCAGCAAGTTTATCGTTAGCAGGCTACTTAACCATTAGCTCGCAGCCTTCGCCAGTGATTATTGGTTTGCTATTTGGCATTGGCGTGTTGATGACCAGCATTATTTATTTATCATTTTTTAAACTGATGCGTTTACCGTTTAGTCCTGGTTATGCTGCATTTACCTTCCCGATGGTGATTGGGGCCACGGCGTTGTTTAAAGTGGAAGCTTGGATGCAAAGCATGGATGTTGGCGCTGAATATATTGCCCAGGTGCGAGGTTTAGCTGAGTTTGAATTAGTTGTTGCGACTGCGGTTGTCAGTTATGTTTGTGTGCGTTATTTACATTTTTATCAGCCCAGAAAATTAGTTTCAGCATAAGTGAGCGGTTATGACTCCAGCAATTGATATGGCCAAAAAGCACAAGATTGATTTTAAGGTGCACGAGTATCAACATGATGCCAGTAACGAGTCGTATGGCTTAGAGGCTGCGCAAAAATTGGCTTTACCAGCCGAGCAGGTATTTAAAACCCTGGTGGTGAGCCTTGATAATCAAACATTGGCTGTGGCAGTTGTGCCAGTGTCTTCGATGTTGAGCATGAAGTTAATGGCCAAAGCGGCGGGCGCTAAAAAAGCCCATATGGCAGAGGCGGCAGCGGTTGAGCGTTCAAGTGGTTATGTGCTTGGTGGCGTTAGTCCGTTAGGGCAAAAAAGACGCTTAGCGACAGTGATTGACGCTTCGGCGCAACAGTTTGAGCACATTTATGTCAGTGCCGGTAAAAGAGGGTTAGATATTTCGCTTCAACCTGATGATTTACAACGCCTGCTTAATGCGACATTTGCCGATATTTGCGCCTAATAAAAAAGCGATATACCCCAGTGGGTATATCGCTTTCATAGATTTTATGGTTGTTACTTTCAGTTATCGCTTGGTTCGTTTACACCTTCAATAAATAGCTAACTACTGATTTATTTTGGCCTTAAACTCAGCTTGAGTTTGTGGGGTTGCTTTTTGGTACCAGTAATCGAGCATGTTAGACACTTCAGCCTGGTTTGGTTGCTCTACGCTGTCGCTTATAACTGGGCCGGCACCTTCAGATTGAACATCGGTTATGGCTAACGTGACTGACGCTGTAGTGACCACTGAATTGGCTGGCGAGCTAAACATTTCGGGCGCAGCTACCGTTGCAGATACTTTAGCTGCACTCCATGAAGCGGGGTTGGCGGCGGCATTATATTTTGTGATTTCTTGTTCAAAATCTCGGCCAATCTGTAAACCTTTTTTCATTAACTTGTCTTGAGTGAATTCAACCGCGAGGCCAGCCTGGTCGGTTAATGTCAGTGTGGGTGAGTCATTAAACTGTGTAGCACTGCTTTGTGTGCGAATGCTGGGCAGTGATAACTGGTAGTCTTGATCGCTGGCGCTAAAACGCAAAATAATCACATCTGAACTGAAGCTATGCTGGCTGCCTTGATCTCTAAAGCGGGCATGATAGCGAAAGGCTATTTGCTGTAATCCCTGTGGGGTATTGATGTCTAACGAGACCTGTTGCTGTTCAGTTGCGACACCATTCACTAATACCGTATTGGCATTGTTAGGTAGCTGTAAGCTGGCAGCCACACTGCTGTGGCAAAACATGTATGTGGCTAAGCACAGTGCAGTACAAATGATTAAACGCATAAACGTTTCCTATGATAATAATTAGCTGATGCTGTGTTCAGCAGGGCTATAACGACTGTTAGTCAGCAAATTGAGGTCGATAGCGCTCAGGTAATTCAAAGGTTTTTTGTTTGCCGCTTAATGGACAAACAAAGTTGAAATAGCATGAGGTTAATTTAAGATCTGGCGCGCTATCGTCTGCAGCGCCGTGTAATCGGTCACCCACCACAGGATGACCTAAACTGGCCATATGAATGCGAATTTGATGCTTACGACCAGTATCAATTTTGACTTGCACTTTAGATTGATTAAGCCCTGAATGATAAGTGATTAATTTTGCATGAGACAGCGCAGGCTTGTTGTCTACAGGCGTATCAATTTGCAGCGTTTCGCTAGAGAATTTGCCGTGAACAATCACCTGGTAGTGTTTTTCTAATGCGCGAGTTTCAAATAATTTAGCGATAGCCGCAGTGGCTTTTTTACTGTGCCCAAGAATTAATAATCCAGTGGCTGCACGGTCGAGGCGATGAATAATAAATGCATTACGCTGTGGCTGCATGTTTAACTCAGCAAAGCGATTCATGGTGGTGTGGTCGCTCCACTTTGACCCTTGGCAGCGCATACCGTAAGGCTTAAACCACACACTGTAGTCAGTTTCATCAAACAACAGCTCTGCCGGTAATATCTGTTCATTGAGAATATGCTGATTATAGTAAAGGTGTAGCTTATCGCCGGGTTGTAAGGGCTTTTTAGTCCGCCTAATTCGATTGGTTTGTTTACCATGAGAGTGCCAAATCGCACCTTTTTGCATGGCATCTTTTAACACTTGCTTACCTAAACCACTTGCTTGTGCCAGCAAATTAATGGCATCAGTACTGTGCTCAAGCACATCAATATGGAATTCGGTTCTATCGGCCATCATTTGGGTTAGCTCTAACAATGCAATGTATCTGTAATTAATAAGGGTAAATGTTACCTTATTTGGTCGTTCAATGTTAATTAACCTGCTTTGAGGTTGATGAAACTTTCTTTTAGATGACGTATCTCTGTATCATCTGGCATAAAGTTGTTTTAGCATAACGCGATAAAATACGGTTTTACTTTGGAGTAGGTGATTTGGAACACATCGTCTGGGATTTTAATCCTATATTAGTCTCGTTTATGGGTTTAACCGTACATTGGTATGGTGCTCTTTTCGCCTTAGCGATTGCCACAGGCTTTCAAGTATTAAAGCACATGTTTAAAAAAGAAGGATTGGATGTTGAGTCCCTCGATAACTTCTTAGTCTATTGTGTGGTGGGTATTATTGTTGGCGCGCGTTTAGCGCACTGTGTTTTTTATGACCCTGGATATTATTTTGCTAATCCTCTGAAAATTTTGGCCATTTGGGAAGGCGGCTTAGCCAGCCATGGCGGCGGTTTAGGTGCCATTTTGGCGTTGTATTATTACCAACGTCAGGTGAAATTACCGTTTTTATTTTTGCTTGATCGCCTAGCCATTTCTACAGCCATCTTCGGCTTTTTTGTTCGTATGGCCAACTTTGCAAACTCTGAAATTTTAGGTGAGCCAACCACTCAACCTTGGGGCATTATTTTTAAACGAATCGATATGCTGCCGCGTCACCCGGCGCAGTTGTATGAGTCGCTTGCTTATCTCTTAATTTTTATTGGCTTATACGCTATTTATAAATACACCAACATGAAACAAAAACACGGTGCGATTTTTGGGGTGTTTTTAGTGTCTGTATTTAGTGCGCGTATTGCGATTGAAAGCGTTAAGGTCAGCCAGGCGGCTTACCATGAGTCGATGTTAAGTGCTGGCCAGTGGTTAAGTTTGCCATTTTTATTGACGGGTGTTGTGCTGTTAGTGATGGCTTATCGTAAACAGAGCTAACCATTATTTACCATTAATCAATACCGCTGTCATTACAGCCAATAAAAACGTCCTAGTGCAGTAGCAATAGGACGTTTTTTTTATGGGTATATGTGGCCGTGTTAAGGTTGGAGAGTTACATCCCTGCGGGTAAATACTTAAAGCGCTTCATTTGCTCATAATGGGTATCGACAATGCTCTTTACCTGTTCTGGTGTGAGCTTTGATTGCCATTGATGCTTACCGCCCTGCCTAAAGAAGGCATTAGCATTTTCATGCTTTTCAACAAATCCACGTTTGGCTTCCTGAGCTTTTAATTGCGCAAATGATGAGTGCTTAATGGCATTTTTAAGCCTTGCAGGATCTTTCTTTAAGCCTAAAAACGACTCAACTTTGCGGAAGACTTTTTTAGGGTCATCTAGCATGTCTTCATAACGTAAAATGAGCTTTGAGGTATCGTCGCTTGTCCAGCTCGACACATGCATCGACCACGAGGTGATAATTTGTGGCACATGCGCTGCCTCATTTGGGGTACCTGTCATTTCTTCTGCCATATAAGCAATGGCTTCATCGATGGTGTAATCAAAGTAATTGGCCATTGAAATAACCACATCAAGTGGATTACGCACAACATAAATAGCGCCCGAAGTGACCGTGGAGTTATGTAACGGTTGGCCGTTATATTCGCCTAAATAGTTGTGGGTTTTTACAAAGGTGGTCCCTTGAGCCTGATGCGCAATATCTGCTTGCACTTGAGGGCGAATTGCACTGACTTCTTCTAACGTCAGTTCGGTTGTTGCTGATTTATCTTTAGGTAAATAAGCTTGATAACGATGCGCGGCCGATTCTGCAGTAGATATGGTGTGCATGGTATTAATGTCGATAGGCTGATCTTGATTTTGAATGTAGTTCTCTAAAAAAGCGCGTACCCAAGTGTTACCCGATTTAGGGTAAGAGGCCACCCAAAGTATGTTTCCCATTCGTAATCCTTTGTTGTTATTTTTACGTCTTTCAATGTGGTTAAAACTACCGATAATTCAGCAAAATGGCAAGTTTAGTGCGTAACGGGTAAGAGTTAACCGTGCCGATACTATCGCTTATTTAGCGAAAAATAATACTCCACTTTACTGTGAGCAATATATGGATGTAACATTATTGTTAAATGCGTTTAAATGATGAACGTTATGGTGTTATATCGAACCGTTAATAAGGAGAGGGTAAATGGATGTTAATGCAACTGTGGTCGGCCAGTTGATTATTGTTTTTGCATTAGTGATGGGCTGTATTTGTTATTACTTAGGTCGTCGTAAAACACAATCGCCGGTTTTAGCCGGTGTGATTGGTGCAGGGTTATCGATAGTGCCTATTTTAGGTTTGGTTTACCTTGTTGTGCTTGTGCTTAAAAAAGATATCGAGATCGCGCCAACAACGGTTAATGGATAGTCGCTAATCGTTTTTTGTTCGAATAATCGTTAACGTTAAGTTTATACGAATACAAAATGCCTCGTCTAATTAGGACGAGGCATTTTTCGTTCATAATTAACACTATGCCACAGTAAGCGTTTGTTGTGACTTTTCCGCTTTAACTGAACACACTTTATATTCTGGGATTTTTGCTATTGGGTCGAGTGCATTAATGGTTAATTTATTCGCAGCCGATTCGGCAAAGTGAAAAGGTAAAAACAACACGCCTACTTGCGCGCGTTTAGTGACAAATGCGGCGATGTCGATGGTGCCTCTGCGCGTTGTGAGGGTTAACATGTCGCCATTGTTGACGCCGAGTTGCTCAGCGTCATACACCGAAATCATTACTCTTGGCGACCCTTTAATATCCAATTCTGGCGTTTTACGGGTCATGGTGCCGGTATGGAATTGCTCTAGCAAACGTCCCGTTGACAGTATTAATGGATACTCACTGTCTGGCATTTCGGCGGGTAAGCGATAGCTTACGGGTATCATTCGGCCTTGGCCGCGTAAAAACTTCTCGGTATGTAACACGTCTGTACCTGGATGAGTTTCATCGAAGCAGGGCCATTGTAGTCCATCAACTTTTTGCTCAAGTCGTTGCCATGTTAAGCCTTGATACTGCGGCGTGACCTGGTTAATTTCCTGCCAAATGTCTTTCGCATTTTGGTAATGCCAGTTAGCGCCTAACTTATTGGCTATCATTTGGATTATTTGCCAGTCGACTTTCGCGTCACCCGGTGGAGTTAAGGCTACGCGTAGCTGTTGTACCCGGCGTTCAGTATTGGTGAAATGCCCCTCTTTTTCAGCAAAAGCGGTGGCGGGCAGAACCACGTGTGCCATTTGCGCCGTTTCAGTTAAAAAGATGTCTTGTACTACCATAAATTTGATTTTAGACAGCGCTGCAATGACATGAGCCTGGTCTGGGTCGCTCAGTACAGGGTTTTCGCCTAATACATATAATGCCTCGAGTTTACCCTCGACAATCGCATGCATGATTTCTGTTGCGGTAAATCCGGGTTCACTAGCCAGTGAAGTGTTACCCCAGGCCGCAGCAAATTTAGCGCTATTATCTGGATTGTCGACTTTTTGATAACCCGGGTAATAATTGGGTAGTGCGCCCATATCACACGCACCTTGAACATTACTTTGGCCGCGAAGCGGATTTATACCAGCGCCAATCACGCCGATGTTGCCACACAGTAATTGTAAATTAGAGGTGGACACCACGTTGTCATAACCAGACGTATGTTGGGTTATTCCCATGGCGTAATACAAGGCGGTTTTAGTTGCGGTGCCAATCATTTTTGCCATTGCGGCGATGTCTTCAGCACTTACACCTGTGATTAATGCCGCATTGCTTAAGTTGTAATCTGGCTTGAGCACTTCTTGTTTGAGTAACTCATAATCTTCAACTCGTTGATTTATGTAGTTGGTGTCTTGCCAATCATTAAGGATGATTTGCTGCATGATGGCATTAAGTAGCATAACGTCTGTACCGGGACGGTGAGACACGTAGAGTTTTGCACTGTCAGCAATGGCTGTTTTTTTAGGGTCTGCCACGATTAAGCGCGCACCATGTTGGCTGACAGCTCGTTTAATGTGAGAGGCAATAATTGGGTGGGCGCTGGTAGTATCGGAGCCGATAATAAAAATAACATCAGACTGTTTAATACTGGGAATATCATTGGTCATTGCACCGCCGCCAATAGTATCGGATAAGCCTGCAACCGTTGATGAATGACACAATCTTGCGCAATGATCTATGTTGTTAGTACCCATAATGCTGCGGGTAAATTTTTGCATTAAATAGTTCTCTTCATTGGTGCATTTTGCTGAAGATAACGCCGCAAATTTACTTGGCCCAGTGGCCTCTTTTATCGGTTTAAGTTGCTCGATAATATAATTAATTGCTTCGCTCCAGCTTGCCGGCTGTAACTGGCCATTTTTACGGATTAACGGTGTAGTAAGGCGTTTAGTGCTGCTTAAAAAATCAAAACCGGAGCGACCTTTTACGCACAACATACCTTCGTTGACTAATGAGTTGCTGTCGCCGGTGATGCGTACCACGCGGTTTTTACTTGGGTCTACATGCAGCTCGACTCGACAACCGACGCCACAATAAGTACACACTGTTGAGGTTTTTATCAGCTCCCTGTGCGTGCCTTGGGTTTTATCTCTGGCATCGACTAATGCGCCCGTTGGGCAAACTTGTACGCAATTGCCACACTGAACACAGTCACTGTCGTTCATTGATGCGCTAAAGCCAACTCGCGGTGCATTACGACTGCTATCAATTGTACCTGCTGCATCTGGGAGCGCTTGATAGCTATTGGGCGCAAAGTTAATCACGTTATGGCCACTTTGTTGATGACACGCTTCAACACAAGCTCCGCAGCTGATACATCTGTTAGCGTCGAAAGTAATAAAGGGGGCGCTATTATCAACGTTAAATTTACGTGCGTGAGTTTGCTCAAGAGTGTTGCCATCGACTTTATATTCGGTGGCATAGTCGCGTAACTTACAATCGGTATTGGCTTGGCAGGCACACTCTAAACACCGCATGGCTTCTTGCATTGCTTCATCGGGAATGAAACCGAGTTCTACCTCGGCAAAATTAAGTGCGCGGTTTAATTGGTGTAGCTCAGGCATTTTTAAACGAGGGCGTTTAGGGGTATTGGGATACAGCACTGGATAGGTGTTAGTGGCTAATGATGCCGTTTTATTGGCTTTGCGAGCGTTAAACAGCCCCGGTTCTAAATGACATGTTAAGCCTTCTTTGAGTAAACCTTCAATGGCTTCGGCGGCTTTGCGGCCATCGGCAACCGCGGCTACAGCTGTGCCAGGGCCGGTACGTGAATCACCAATCACAAACAGTTTCTCAACCCCAGCAGACATGGTTTGTTCGCATCCCAAGAATGTATGCCAACGGGTGAGGGCTAAGTGACCTGTGTCTATTTGATTTTCGGGCTGATCTAAAAAATCTAAATCGACCTGTTGAGATACCGCTGGGATCACGGTGTCGAAGGCCTCTTTAAAGGTTTCGCCAGTGGCTTTTGGTGATCGTCTACCCGATGCATCGGGCTCGCCCAGAGCCATTTTTTCAAAAGTGACAGCGTTGACACGGCCTTGGCTGTCGCTGTGGTTTTCAATGGGGTTGGTAAGAAAGTGAAACTTAACCCCTTCCACTTCTGCCTCGTGAATTTCGTAAGGTTCTGCGGGCATTTCATCGCGGCCACGGCGATAAATTAAGGTAACATCGGCGCCATCTCTTAGTGCGGTACGGGCGCAATCAATTGCGGTATTGCCGCCACCAATCACCGCCACTTTTTTACCCGTAATCATTTTTTTATGGGTGCAATAATCACGTAAGTAATCGACGCCCAAGTAACAGCCGGCTAAATCGCTGCCTGGGTAATTCATGGGGACGGCTTTTTGTGCGCCAATGGCAAGACAAACGGCATCATAGTTAGCGACTAACTCGGTTAAGTTAGTGTCGCGGCCCAATGCATAATCCGTTTTAATCTTAAGCCCATTACGGGTGAGGAGCTCAATTTCTTTATCCAGAATATCTTTGGGTAAGCGGTACTCCGGAATACCATAACGTAACCATCCGCCAGCTTTAGGGGCCGATTCCATGATGGTGACATCGTGGCCATTGTTTGACAGATAATATCCGGCGGTTAAGCCAGCAGGACCACTACCAATGATGGCAATGCGCTTATTGGTCGCAGGCGCTTTTGGCGGTACATAAGACTCTAGGTCGTGTAAGTCTAGGTCTGCAGCATGACGCTTTAGCTGCCTAATGGCGACAGGTTCATCGACTAGGCCGCGGCGACACTCAGCTTCACAAAAGGCAGGGCAAACACGACCAATCGATAGCGGTAAAGGCAGGGTTTGTTTAATGACTTTTACTGCTTCTTTATGATCGCCTCTGCCAATATGATAAAGATAAGACTGCACATCAACCCCAGCAGGGCAGGCGGTTTGGCAAGGCGCTTCACAGTCGGCAAAGTGGTCGCTGAGAATATCTTTGAGCGCTTGTTTGCGTATTTTACTCAATTCACTCGATTGGGTAATCACATCTAAGCCTGTTTCGAGTGGGGTTTCACAGGCTCGAACACAGCGTAAACTGCCATCGTTATTTTTGATTTGTACTTGGCACAAATTACAGTGTTGCTTGGCTTGATTGTGGGAGAAGTCACATAGGCTCGGAATGTTAATGCCAGCGCTGATGGCAGCTTTGAGTAAGCTATCTGTTTGAGGCAGTGATAAGGAAATGCCGTCTATGGTGATATCAATCATTACAAGGCCTGTTAAATTTTTGAGTTATTGGCTAAGTCTTCATGCCTTTTGGGAGCGAACGAGAAGGACTTTATTAAGGCACAGCTGCTGAATTGGAGTGTTACGCGAGGAGGACGTTTATTGTGGAACATTTATTACAGTTACATCTCTCGCCTTCAATAATTTCAGTGTAGTGCGCGCGGTGGTTTACAGATGTGATTTAGATCATTTTTGTCGTAATTAAATGTTAGGTATTAACTTAATTTAGACTAAACAGAGTGTTGCGAGTGTTTATTGCTTGAGTGGTACTACCTGTTCGCTTTGGTTTTGGCATGATTGTTTTTAATTACAGACAAAAAAGTGGCCTGATTATCGCAATTGATTATTGCAATTGATTATTGCAATTGATCATCGCAATGATGTGAAGTGGTTGTGGCTGAGCTGGCTCAGTTTATTCATCAGCCCAGCTTGCCCTAATTTATTTAAGCCTAAATATCGCTTCAACTCTGTCGCTTACGGTGACCTGACCTTGTTGATAGGTTTGCGCCACATCGGCATTCATTTTCATGCTGGCGCGATACATTTCGGGTTGATGTGATTGTGTTGGAAAATATCTTACTTCCCATACTCCGGCCACTTGCTCACCAAACCCTTTGGCTAACGAATCTGCTTTTTGTTTGGCATCTTTAATGGCGGCCTGGCGAGCCTGGGTAATCATGTCGCCTTCTTTACTTGATTTAAGCTCAATATTATTCACCTGATTAACGCCTTCTACTAACGCGCTGTCTAGCAGTTCGTTGAGCATATTAAGCTCCATCACGGTGACGGTGATTTGTCTGTTTGCGCTATAACCCGTGAGTACTCTTGGCTCATTTTGCACATATCGATATTGTGGATTGAGCTGTAAATTGGCTGTTTGAATGTGTTTTTTATCAATACCGGCCTTGAGTAAGCGTTGCATAAATTGGCTAACTGCTTCGTCAGCTTCATCTTTTGCTGACTTTGCATTGGCCGCTTCAATCGACACTGCCACATTAATAATGGCCATGTCTGCACTGGCTTCAATGGTACTGGTGCCTACGGTTTCAATATGAGCAAAACTCAGCTCTGCAGCTTGCACTGTGGCTACGTTGCTGGTGGCGGTTAAGGCGAATAATGAGCTTGAAATTAAGCTGGTGAGTAATAGTCTATTCATTGATAACTCCGCTAGTGGTTAGCTAAATACTGTTTTTACACGGGTAAAGTGGGTCTGTTATGAGTGTAAACGGTGCAAAACCTAAAAAGGGTTTTATTTTTTATGTGCAGTGGGTGTATGGAAAATCTGCGCTGAAATATTAAGCAGTTTTGTTCTTATCCATTGGTTGACGGGATCGTCTTCTGCTTGTTTATGCCAATACATGTGCACTGCAAGATCGGGTACTTCAAACGGTAAAGGCGATACTACAATAGGCATAGATTGTTGCAGCAACATGGCATAACTGCTTGGCATGGTCATTATCATGTCAGATTGGCTCACCACATTGATGGCGGCAAAGTAGTGCTCGCAGCGTAGGGCAATATTGCGGGTAATGCCTTGAGTCGCTAGCGCCATGTCGACAGTGTCGATGGTAAAGTCTTTTAAACTGACTAACGCATGTGATGCTTTGGCATAATTGCTTAGCGTTAATTGCTGCAATATCGGATGGTCTTTACGGCAAATGAGCGAAAATGACTCGTGGCAAATTAAGCTGCTGCGAATGTCTTTATGGGTTGGCATGAGTACGTCAATGACGATGTCTAAGGTTTGTTGTGCCAATGATGGCTCAAGCTCGGTGCGTTTTATTTGGCGGCTGTTTAAGGTCAGATTTGGCGTGTTATTAAGTAAATCTGGCACTAATACGGGAAAAAACATTGACTCTAATATGTCACGTAATCCGAGTTTTATTTCTCGTTTATGTTGCTGAATATCAAAATTGGCGGGCGTTGATATGGTGTGCTCGAGTAAATCCATTGCTTGTAATACATCGGGAATGATTTTTTGACACAAGGGCGTTGGCACCATTTTTCGGCCATGGCGAACAAATAATGGGTCGTTAAACTTGCTGCGTAAACGGGCAATGGCGTGACTGACTGCGGGCTGCGTTAAATGCAGTTTAGCTGCAGCGCCGGTAATGCTGCCTTGTTGATAAACAGTCGTCATGATGAGGAATAAGTTAAGGTCTATCTTACTATGTAGCATATTAATAGTTATCTATGATTTAGTATCATTTGAATTTATTTTAGGCTTGGTTAAATTAAAGTCAAACTAAACCAATAAAAAGTAGACTCAACATGACAACATCACAAGAAGAATTACAGATTAAACAAATGACCATAGGTACCGACAAATACCCAATGCCATTACCGCCTAAATTTGACTCCAAGCAACAGCAACAACAATATGAAAAACAGCGTTTAGCAGCTGCGTTTAGGGTCTTTGCTCATTACCGGTTTGACGAAGGTTTAGCTGGCCACATTACCTTGCGAGATTGCATTGACCCTGAAACCTTTTGGGTTAACCCGTTAGCGGTACATTTTTCAAAAGTCAGAGCGTCAGATCTTGTCCGTGTTGACCATAAAGGTAATATTATGGAGGGGAAGCACCCAATCAATAATGCCGCATTTGCGATTCACTCTCGTATTCATCACGCTCGCCCAGATGTGAATGCCGTTGCTCATGCCCATACCACTTACGGCCGTGCATTTTCATCTTTAGGCGAGTTACTAAAGCCCATTTCGCAAGATGCTTGCATGTTTTATGAAAACCACAGCATATTTGACACCTTTACCGGTGTGGTGGCTGACCTATCTGAAGGCGACATGATTGCGGATGCTCTGCAAGGTCATGCCGCGGTTATCTTACAAAATCATGGTTTATTAACCGTGGGTAAATCTGTTGATGCAGCTACCGCAAACTTTGTGATGCTAGACAGTTGTTGTCATAGCCAGTTATTGGCTCAAGCGGCTGGCGAACTTAAACTCATTGGTCATGAGATAGCGACCAAAACTCGTCAAATGAACGGCTCAGATTTAGTCACCTGGGGCAACTTCCAACCTATGTATCAAGTGGTACTAGCACAAGACAACAGCTTCTTAGATTAACCTGTACTCGGGATAAGGGGTGATCTTATACAATTTAAAATCAACATGTTACCCCTTCTCAGTTTCAAACTTGTCATTTGTTCAGCTAACAAGGCGAATTGACGCGTCAATAGCTAGCCTATTGTAAGTCGATTCAACGCAGTTAGCAGGGCAAAGGACTGTTTGAAAGGCGTTTATTATCCCGAGCTCAGGTTAAATTAGTCTCTAGCTTAATACCACTCTCGCTAAGCCGTATGACTTGGCGAGCAAGGATGTCTCTCTATGACAGGTTCGATTATTACCGAAATACTGCTACCGCTTGCACTCGCCTTTATCATGTTCGGCATGGGTTTAAGCTTAACGCGGTTTGATTTTTTACGCCTTTGGCAAACACCAGCACCCATTGTTACTGGGTTTGTGGGGCAAATTATTGCGCTACCCTTATTGGCTTTTGGTATTTGCCTGGCAATGGACTTGTCTATGCCGATGGCTATTGGGTTAATGATTTTGGCGGCATGTCCGGGTGGCACGACATCGAATGTGGTGAGCCATTTGGCCAAAGCCAATTTAGCGTTGTCGGTAAGTTTAACGGCCATTAGCAGCATAGTGTGCGTATTCAGCGCACCGTTTGTGATTCAATTTGCTGTGGGTTACTTTGCCAATGAAGCGCCAATAGATGTGTCGCTCAGTAGCATTTCGTTAGGATTGCTCGTGATTACTTTATTGCCGATTGTATTTGGCATGTTGGTTCGTAGTTATTTCAGATCGTGGGCGATTAAGGTTGAAGTGTACTTTAGGCGCTTTGCGTTAGTGTTTTTGTTGTTGATGATCACCGGCGTGGTAGTTCAGGAACATGCCATTATCGTTGATGCTTTTAATGAAGTGTTCATCGCCTGTTTATTGTTAAACTTTGGCGCAATGTTGATCGGTATCGTGAGTGCGAAAGCATGCTCTCTTTCGCATAAGGATGGATTAACGCTGGCGATTGAGATTGGTTTGCAAAACTCAACCATGGCGATGCTCATCTGTATTAGCTTGTTGAACATGCCAAGTTATGCCGTCGTTGCCGGCGTGTACAGTTTAACCATGTATGCTGGTGCAGGGTTGCTCATTGCTTATGCTAGTTATACACAAAAGCAACATAACAGCGCTCAGCTTAACTAATCAGCTTAATAGTACATTAATATAATACACACACCCTAGGTTTGTTGTTGGCGATATTCACTGGGTGTTGTGCCTTGCCAGCGTTTAAATGCCCGCCGAAAATTAGCCACATCAACATAACCCAATTGATAAGCTAACTGCTTAATACTGCCACTGGTTTGTGACAAGTATTGCTTCGAAATATGGTGATTTACCGACGCGACAATTTGCTTATAGCTACTTTGTTGTTGGCTTAAATGGCGATGAACAGTACGGGGCGTCATGTAAAAATGCGCCGCTGTGTCACTTAAGCTTGGTAATGGTATTGGGCTTTGGAGTAAATATTGATACACCTTATCACTTAAACTTTGTTGGCCGTTAAGTTGTTCAAGTTCGTTAATACACCATTGTTTGGCTTGCATAAATGAACCCGGGTCGGCCATATCAAGAGGTTGTGTCATTGATGCTTGAGTTAATATTAACTGGGTGTTGGCTTGATTAAAATGCACCGGCACTTTAAATAATTCCGCGTATTGCTGCCAATAAGTGGGCGCTGCAAAGCTGAGGTTTACTTGGCATAACGGCGTCGATAGCGGCGTGAGTTGTGGCATGAGTTGTTGTAGCAATTTGGCAATCGTCACCAGCAATGCATCCATATAGGGTTGCCGTATTATTCCCAGCGGGTGTATTTCCTCAAGGGTTACAACCGTAGTGTTGGCCGTTTCGTGGGTATTAATCTTTACCAGTGGCGTGCGGGTGTTAATAAACTGCTTCAATGTATCAATAGCTTGTTTAAGTGTGCTGCTGTTAAGCATGGCGAAACCCATCATGCCATGAGTGTTAATGCCTATGCGATTGCCTACATGCAAGCCGAGCTCTGGTCTGGCGCAAAGATGAATAGCAGAATTTATTAGGCGTTGATAATCATCAAAACTTACTTGAAAGTGTGGGTCTTGTAATTGCTCAAGTGTGATGCCGTTATGCACCAACCAAATGTTAACATCACAGCCCCACTGACGCAGTTGTTGATAAACTTGGTTTAAATAAAAAATCGGCAGTGGCTGCATAGCATCCTTATCAATCGCTTTCATACCCAATCAACTTGAAGAGACGTGTTTCAGAGCTTCACCGTGTTTTCAATACTAGGCGCGTTAATGCGGTAATGTAGGTACCTTATAAATTAACGTAACAACGTAGTGGAAGCACGGTGAAACTCCCAAAGGGCAAGTTTTACACGCGTTTATGCTGCGGCTTTTGTTAATTTAGCTGATTTTGGAAAGGGAATAACCATTACCCGCAATCAATGCCTTGTCTAAACGCGTGTAAATTCTTGCTGAAATCGAGCATCTTCAGGTTGTTTGGGTATATATCAATCCTATTCATCAGTTGTAACGGATTTACCAGTGCTTGTCTATTAATGACCCCTTTATGTCTATTTATCCCTCTTTTCTATTTTGTCTGCTGACGTAAAGTGACCCTTTAACCTTTAAAGGATTACTTATGTTGTCAATGTTTACCGCTAAAGCTGTGAGCTTAACCATTAATGACACCATTGTGGTTGAGCAAGCCAGCGTAAAACAAACCGTTTTAGCCTCGGCATTGGCAGCCGATATTGCTTTTCCTCATCATTGCCAGGTAGGCAGTTGTGGCGCTTGTCGGTGCCAGTTAGTGTCTGGTGAAGTTAAGCAATTAACCGACAGTGCTTATGTATTGTCAGCTAAGGCCATAGCTCAAGGCATGATTTTGGCCTGTCAAAGCGTGCCTAAATCTGCGGTTAATATTAAGGTTAATCTGCGTCAACGCCAGTTGGCCGATGAGCCGCAAGAGTGAGGAGACTGTCATGTTTAAGTATCTTAAGTTTATGTCGTTTCACCTTATGGCACTTATTGCCATTGTCAGTATTACCTTAGGTGAGTCGTACATCAGTATTGGGTTTGCTATTTGGGTGGCCGTGTATTTAGGTGGCGATATTTTATTTGGTGACGACGTGCACACACCAAGCTATCGATTTCCGGCTTTATTGACGTGGCAGTTATGGTTGGCATTGCCTTTAACCGTGATATTGGTGTTTGTGTGTTGCTGGCAGTTTGCCAGTCAAGATATCGGGCAATATGGTGCATGGATAAACAGTTTAACGGGCTATGATGCCTTGCAAGCGCGTCAAAATACGAGTGTATTTCAATATGGTGTGATGGTGGTTTACTTAGGCTTAGTGGTTGGCGTAATGGCAACCATTACTGGCCATGAGCTAACGCATCGCACTTGGGACCCCGTGTCATTATTGATTGGGCGTTGGTTGTTAGCATTTAGTTTTGATGCAAACTTTGCTATTGAACATGTGTATGGCCACCATAAATATGTTAGTACTTTAAACGATCCGGCGACCGCACCTCGTGGTCGTGGTGTTTATGCCCATATTATTATTTCGACCATTAAGGGCAATATAAGTGCGTGGCACATTGAGCAGCAAAGGCTAATGCGTAAACAGCTTGCGGTATGGAGTTGGCACAATAAAGCATTACGAGGCTACGCCATGAGCTTAGCTATTATGATGTGGGTATTTTGGCTTGCGGGTTGGCAGGGATTAAGCTTTTTTGTATTAATGGCATTATGGGCTAAAGCGACCTTAGAGATCGTCAATTACATGGAGCATTATGGTTTGGTTCGCGAACTTAATTCGCCAGTAAAACCTCACCACTCCTGGAATACCAATAAGCGGGTAAGCTCGTGGGCCATGTTTAACTTAACCCGGCACTCTCATCACCATGCTCAAGGGCAACTGCCTTACCATCAATTAGCACCTTATCCCAATGCACCACAAATGATTGGTGGATACCTTAGCACCTTTGTATTAACCCTCATTCCGCCACTATGGCATCGACTTATGCTGCCTAAATTACAACATTGGGATGCACATTTTGCCACACCAGCTGAATATCAAATGGCCCAGCAAGCTAATCAAAAAAGTGGGATTGCAGCTTACCAAACGTGTGCTTAATACTTTTTTGTGGCGGTTTGACTTGAAGCCGCTTTGAAACATGCATTTTCAGGTCGATTGGGTATGTTAACTACTCATATTGATGCGGTTACGGCCTGTTGATTTTGCACGGTAAAGTGCTGTGTCTGCGGCGCAAATCAGTGCTGTTGGGGTGCGGTATTGGCCACTGCGCTCACACGCAATACCCTGGCTGACACTGATTTTGGTTTGTGCGGGTAACCCGATATCGGTAAAGGTTAACTGATTAACCCTTTGTTGAATTTGTCTTGCTATATATTCCGCAATGAGCGGATTACTGTTAGGTAAAATGACCACAAACTCTTCCCCGCCAAATCGGGCAGCCATCGCATTGTTAGAGGGGAGAACCTCTGTCAGTACTTGAGCAATTTTTTGCAAACATTTATCACCGTTAACATGGCCATATTGGTCATTAAACATTTTAAAGTAATCGACATCGATAATGATTAAACACAGTGGTTGATCGTGGTTAATGCTGTCGTTCCAGTTAGTTTGCAGGGCATCATCAAAAGCGTGGCGATTGGCAAGGCCGGTTAATTTGTCGGTATGCGCTAAGTGGCGCAGTTTGTTGTACTCGGCTTTATGGGTAGTGAGGTTATGCATGATGCCAATAAATAACGGTTCAGACCCTATCCGCATTGACGGTAAACATGACAAGGATAAGTCTGCTTCGAGCAACGTACTGTCGGCACGATTTATGATAATTTCTTTAGGGCCATGATTAAACTGAGTCACTTTATTGGCTTCATTGCTGATGCTGTTCCACAAGGTAAATAAAGATTGATACTCATCTTTAAAAGGACTTTGCAGATAATCGGTCCAGGTTTGACCGATTAACATTTCGGCTGGGGCACCGAATAATTTAGCGCCTAACGGATTAATCATCTCAATCACACCCGCAGAGTTAATCACAAAAATCGCTTCTGAAATTGCCGTAATCACATTGAGCAAGGTGCTAATTTGTAGGTTATCTGCTACTGCCATTTTGCCATTATGACTTGCTGAAGTGGCATCAGAAGTTGCATTAAAAGTGGTATCAAAAATGACATCTGTTGCTGATGAGTTGGATTGTGGTTCAGCCTCAACTCGCAATGGTATTTTAATCGCGCTGGGAAATTTAGCGAATGAGTCTGTTAATTTAGTCACACGAGAAATCGTGTCATTGAGTTCAGTTAATTTATCATTGGTAAACATGGTGCATTCCCTTAAGCGTTTGGTATTGGTAACCCCTTGTTGATGTCAAACACTCTATTAGTAATAGCGGTTTTTAACCTTTCGGTAATCTTCTGATTTTAACTTGTTGATTTAATAGTTTTTAAAGTGGCTTCTTATTGTGTGAATTTGTTCGTATTCACTGGTGTTTGCTGTTTGAGGGTGAAGTTTTGTTTGGTATTTGGGTTTTGGTTGATAGAGCATCTATCCATTTATGAGTGGAAATGGTCTGTTTGGTGTGCTCATCGGTTGGTTAAACGTTGGGGTTTATAGCGTTTTTTTAGGGTTAATGATTACTGATTCGAAATGTGTTTGCTACAAGCGTAAAGCTGTATGGATTTATTTTTAGACTGAGTTTTGTGCAATAAAGTTGTTCGCTATTGAGCTCGTTTTATCGTGTTCGAGTGTGTTAATGGGTGGGCAGATGTGAGTGTTCTTGAGATGTTACGGTAAACTATTTTGCCGTTTATCGATAACAGAAAGCTCAGGGAAATCCCTGAGCTTTTTTGATCAAGAAAATTAATTTTCTGGACGATTGATAACTTGTGGGTCTGGACTTAGTAGCATTAAGGTATTGGTGTTATTTGATAGCACAAACTGGAATTGAGTGCTTCCTGATACTTCATCTAAGTCAGTTAATTGGAGTAAGCTGCCATCGCTGCTGATAGTCGTTGCATCAATTATATGGTCAAAAGGAGTAATGAAAGCAGCACCGACAAATTTGAGGCCCTTGTCGGTATGGTCAATCAATTGGTATGAAATAGTACCTAATTGAGTCACTACCACATTGCCGCATAAAGGCGTGCCATCGAGGTTAGTGTAAGCAAATTCAGGCTCACCTTTATTGTCTAGAGTCACTATCACATTAATAAATGTTGCTTGGCCTTCAGTACTTGTCATTGTGTTGTCCATTTTTGTTAGTTTAAGGTTTTAGGGTTTTCGGTGCTGTGGTAAATCTATAATTGGTTATTGCCGATTTATCTAACAGCTGTAACAAATCAGGATGCTGATTCAATTCGCCAAGGCAATCGAGAGCTTGAGCATAAGGAATTGTAAATTGTGGGTCGTTATTTTTTTCAACAATAGTTGCTATCAGACTTTTAGATTGCCGACACAAGGTGACAACTTGTTGTGGCTGGCCTAGGGAAGCCAGTAATGACGCCGCTAACATATTGCTTTGAGTTAAATTCGCCACATAAAGTGAACTTTGCTTAAACTCAGTGGTTAGCTTGCTAAAAGAGGATATTGCCTGACGCGCATAAACAAGGCTTTCTGAAAGCAGCCCTCGTGACGCTAAATAATTTGCTGCAGCCAGCTGATATTTTGCACGTAGATGATTATTTTTACTGGAGGTTGCCAAGATAGCATTCTCAGTAAGCATGGTTGCTAAAGATTCAATGCTCTGTTTCATTGTATGTTCGATGGGTTCAGAACTAAATACTAATAGATCAAGGTAAGTATAATATTGTTGGATCTTCCAAATATCATTCTCAGGGTCTTGTTTTAGTGCGTCAGTAATCGTCACTAAACTAAGTTTTGTTTTTTCAACGGCAGGTTGTCGCTGGCCTTGGTAACTTAATAAATTAGCCAGTAATTGGTAGCTACTCGACAGCCTATAAAGTAAATAAGGCTGTTTTTCTAATGCTTTATTGGCCAACTGTTGCTGAATATCCTGATGTATTTGTATTGCCGCGGTAATGTCGCCTTGAGCAGAGGCGGCGCTGGCAAGCCATGAACGTGTATCTGCTATATCAGCAATTAGCTGGCTATTAGTTTGATCTTTAAACCATATTTTTAGTTTTAACAGCAATGATTGCTCAAATGCCACTCGTGCAGCAGCAAAGTTTTGTTGCTTCATGTGTGTCGAGCCAAGAGAGTTTTGTGCGTACGACAACTCCATAATGGCATCGTCATCGTTTGGCGCGTATTGATACATGGCTTGGCTGTATGTTAAATATTGTTCGAACCAAGGCTGCGTTGCAGCCCAATCACTTTTATCGTATTCAAGCTGGCCGAGCCAAAAAGCATTGGCCCCTAAAGTTTTAAGTAAACTGAGGTTTTGCGGTTGTTTTTCGAGTAACGGCAGCATGCGCTGTTGGGCGGCAATTAAGGCGCTGTGGGCTTCGTCGGTATTGCCGCGGGAGTAGGCCACTTCGCCCATGGCCTCTAAGGTTTGGCTGTGTTGAAACTGCGCTTCAAAGCTTAAATAGCTGGCATCGTCGGCCGAAAAGTCGCTGAAATATTCTAATGCTTTATTACTGATCCCATCGAGCAAGTCCATGCGACCAATACCGCGCATTTTGTCGGCGAATTCTCCCACCATAAAACCGAGTAAGTTTTCTGCCGCCAGGCGTTTTTGTTGTGCTTGGTTTTCGGCCTCAATACTGCGAACGCTCATGGCAACAGCAATAACGGTTAAGGTGACCAAGGTGAGCATAGTCAAACGGCGACGCCAACGGCCGGCATTGGCCTGTTTGGTGGACGCTTGGATCAGCGCCGCTTCGTGTGGATCGATCATAAATAACGGATTAGTGACTAAGCTTTGTGCCTCAATTAAGGGTTTCCCTTCGGTGAGTAAATAGGCGGGGCTTTTTGACTCCGTTAACCAACGTTGTGTTTGATGCTGTAAGCGGCTTTTAATCGCTAAGCTGTCTTTATGCTCGTTTATCCATTGGGTTGCTCGCGGCCAGCGCCTTAATAAGGCCTCGTGAGCAATACTGAAACAGGCTTTATCGTATTGTAGATGCGAGACAAACAAGCGGTTGTCGACCATGGCTTTAACGAGATTTTGTTCTGCTTCATTTTTTAATCCTTCCCAATTAGCTGCGCGGCTGGTCAATGACTTTTCGTCTTCGGATAAAGTGATTAACATCGATAACACGTTAGGTAACGCAGTACGTTCTGCTTCATTTAACCTTGCAAGCACTTGCTCGGCATTTTTACCAATAGCCCCTTCTAAGCCGCCA
Organism: Shewanella sp. MF05913; assembly: GCF_059758095.1. Lineage (NCBI taxonomy): Bacteria > Pseudomonadati > Pseudomonadota > Gammaproteobacteria > Alteromonadales > Shewanellaceae > Shewanella > Shewanella sp. MF05913. The sequence goes on along the minus strand of NZ_JCAYNT010000002.1, from coordinate 229,291 downwards.
AGAGAATGATATTCAGACACTAAAAGCTGGTCATTTTCATCGCGCTTGAGGTATAGCGCCTCTAAGGTGTATTGCAACATGGGCAGTGCATCTGGGTTTGATGCGGCGTCACTACAAAGCAGTTCATCAAGTGGCATGGCGGTATTGGGATCAACTGACCATGTGAGGTTAGCGGCATTGGCGGGTAAACGGATCATTTGCATGAGTTCGGTTCGGCTTGGTGTCGACAAATCAAAGTGTGAACCGTTGGCTTTACCTGCCATTAAGCTTGGGTGGCTGACCACCTGGGGGTAAAAGTCATTACGACAGGCGCTGATAATCAGTACTGATCCTGATGTTGCTAATGCTTCGAGCACATCGAGAATCTCTGTGCGTTGCTGTTCGCTATAAATAGGTGATGACAGCAGCACTTCTAAGCGGTCGATAAATAAACAAAATTGCGGTTGGCTATATTGATGGCTCGTTTTGGCTGCGGTTATGGCCTGTTGGCATTGGTCGATAACGTTAGGTATATCTTGCATTAGCTGCATGGCAAGTTGTTGTGCGCTTAACTGGTTAAACACTGGAATATCGTTAATTTCCCAGTCGAGCATGGCGCCGGCAATATCAATAAGCAGGCGGTCCTGGATGACATCGGCTAAGTCCAGGCTGGCATAATCGAGTACCCCTACGCCGTTAAAGCCGCTGGCACTTTTGAGGTTAGGGATCACCCCCGCATTAATTAACGACGATTTACCCGTACCACTTGGGCCAAGCACTAAGCAAAATGCACGACCGAATTGAATTTGTTTAGAAATACGATTGAGTAAGGTGTCTACTTGCTCACCACGGCCAAAAAACACGTTAGCATCGTTTGCTTCAAAGGCACGTAAACCAGGAAAGGGCGATTGACCTTGCCAGGGCTCTTTTGTAACTCGGGTGTGGTGCCCAATGGGGAACTCAACTTTTGCAAGGGTGCGGTAACCGCGTTTGCGGATGGTTTCAATGTAACTGGGGTTTGATGCCTGATCGCCCAAAGCTTTACGCAGTTGGGTTATGACCTTATGCAGTGGATTATCACCAATGGCAATGTCTCCCCAACATTGACGAATAATATCGTCAGGGGTGAGCACCTCTCCCTGGTGTTGGCACAGTAGTTTTAATACGTCCATGGCTTTAGGTTCGAGGGTGCTGATTATGTCACCCGACTGAATACTATTGCTTTGTGGATTAACTTGCCAATCGCCAAAAAAGAAAGTGTTGTCGCTCATGTGTTATCCATTGATCAAATTAAACAGGCCTTAAATGACTCTGCAACCCAACATCTTATGGGTTATCACGTTATTGTGATAATAAGTCAGCCATTATAATGGTTGTGGCTAAATTGTATCTTAGCTTTCCACTCGTATCGACTGATGTATTGAGTATGATATCTGGTTAAACTAATTGTTCTAATTGATTAATTTTGGTAACGATGGCGTTATTGATAGGGGTTTTTACGCCATATTGTTGCCCCAAACGCACTACCGCACCGTTGATAAATTCGATTTCGGTTTTACGTTTAGCTTGGATGTCTTCCCACATTGATGAGCGGGCTTGTGGGTCAATGTCGAGCATTTGTTTAGCCAGCAGGGTAAATAACATATTGGGTAACGATAATATGACCGGCAACCATTGGGGTTTCACTTTAGTGTATTGATGTAACGTGATATTGGCCGCCTGGCATACGTTGAGCCATTCTGTCATGGCACCGGCTAGTTGACGGCGACTGTCACGCTGGCTGAGTTGTTGTTTAATCGGTAGGTCGGTTATGGCATTTAATGCATTGTTAAGGTTTAACAATAGTTTACCGTAAATTACTGGTGTCATGTCTTGGTGTAAGTCACAGCCAAAACCTTGAGCCTGCATTGCGGTTTGTATCGTTTGGGTATGTTCATTTTGCTGTAAGGTAAATACGCCTTCAGTGCCTTTATGAAAGCGCCCATTGGGTTGTTGCAACACATTAAAAGGCGTGATGCCTTGCAGTAAGTTACAGTGACTCAGGGCATCTGTGATGGTATCGAAACTGCCGAGACCATTTTGCATAAAAATAATGCTGCTGTTGCTGTGAGTGATTGCGATTAAGGTATTGGTAATACTGGAAACTTGATGGCATTTCAACGTGACAAATACCACATCAAATGCGGCATATGCTGTTGGGGCTTGTTCTATATCGGTGATCATGGTTTGTGGCATCACCGTCTGTAAAAAGCCTTGATAATCACTCATGGTGATGCCGTTATTTGCGAGGATGGTTTGCTTAATTGTCGGTCTGCAAATGAGGCTAACATCAAATCCTGATAAACACAGTTGTCCAGCAAGATAACAGCCTGTCGATCCTGCACCAAAAATAGCGATTCTCATTGATTTTTCTCTTTTTATTATTGTTTTATTTTATTGGGTTCAGCTTTACCGAACCATGTTTGTTAATTGTTGTAACATATCAGCACTTGTAACATATCAGCCTTTTTGTCAGTGTAGAACTTTAAAATAAGGTAAAAATAAAATGAAAAAATATTCCTTTGCTTTACTCGCCCTGAGCGCTATCGCTATACCTGCACAGGTCAGTGCTGCTGATATAAAAGTGATCCATGCTGGCACATTATTAACCCTTGCCGGTGAGTCTCCACTCACTGAGCACACGTTGGTGATTACCGATGGTGTGATTACTTCGATTGAGAAAGGCTACGGCGCAGGGCCGCTCGCCACAGCGCAAGACACAATTGAAATTGTCGACTTAAAAAAACAATTTGTAATGCCCGGATTAATGGATATGCATGTGCACTTACAAGGTGAACTGGGGCCAAATAATGACAGCGAAGCATTGCGGATGTCGGATGCCGATGTGGCAATGCGCAGTGCTTATTTTGCCAAAAAGACGTTATTAGCCGGCTTTACTACCGTACGAGATTTAGGCGCTAAACCAGAACAAATTTATGCACTACGCGATGGCATTAACAAAGGGTGGGTTGATGGGCCGCGGATTATTGCGTCGGGCGGCGTCTCGGTAACCGGTGGCCATGGTGACGTAGATGGCATGAGCCCTGATTTGCTCGACAAATTCACCTCTAAAACCATCTGTGACGGCCCGTATGATTGTCGCCGTGCGACTCGCCGAGCCATTAAATTTGGTGCTGATGTGATAAAGATTACTTCTACAGGTGGAGTGTTATCAGACACCAACACAGGTACTGGCCAACAAATGGATGATGATGAACTACGCGAAGTGATTCAAACGGCCCATGCTCTAGGGCGTAAAGTAGCCAGCCATGCTCATGCTGCACAAGGCATTAATGCAGCATTACGTGCAGGCGTGGACAGCATTGAACATGGCAGTTACGCCGATAAAGAAAGTATTAAGCTGATGAAGCAAAGTGGGGCTTATTTAGTGCCCACATTATTAGCCGGTGATACGGTTGTGGCAATGGCCAATGCTGCGGGCGCTGATTTTATGTCGCCTGCGATAAAAGCAAAAGCCATAAGAGTGGGCGGCGATATGATGAAAAACTTCACTGCTGCCTATAAAGCTGGAGTCAACATCGCTTATGGCACCGACAGCGGCGTGTCACATCATGGCGACAATGCCAAAGAAGCGCTGTTAATGAGCCAAGCAGGTATGCGTAATAGCGACATTTTAAAAAGCGCGACCATTAACGCCGCTAAGTTGATTGATATGTCTGATTCATTAGGGTCATTAGAGAAGGGGAAACAAGCCGACATCATTGCGCTTAACGCAAGCCCGCTTAAACACATTGATACGTTACTTGATGTGCCTTTTGTGATGAAAGCCGGAGTTATTTATAAACGCTGATGCTATGTTGTTGCGGCAGTACGGCGTTTTAATAAGCATACTGCCTTAACGTTATGTGATTTCGAAGAAAGTTATTCATTATTTATTCATTAGGTTCATTATTTGTTTGATTTTTGCGGGCTGTTTTCACATACTTGCCAATGCTGTTTATACAGTACTATTTACTATTTAATCAAAACAGAACAACTGCAGATGTTGTGATTAAATAGTAAAGCACATGGATGTGGATTAATGCTAAGGAATGCTCATGCCGATTGATAATATCGCGTTGATAGTGACGGTACTACTAGGCTTTATTGCCTTGCTTATACTTGTCAATTTGGCTGTGTATCGTAAAGCGCAAACAAAAAAACAACTGCTAAATTCCTACGAACAAATCCTCAATCAAGTTGGCGCATATATCTACGTTAAAGATGTCAATTGCCGTTATGTTTATGGTAACCAACTCACTTTAGACTATTTTGGGATTAGCCAAGAACAGTTAAAGGGCACAACCGATAGCCAATATTTTTCACCCATTGTTGCCGATGTTTTGTTGAAAAATGACCATAAAGTGTTATCGCTCAAACGAAAAATGGCAGACGACATTATGGTTGATACCGATGGCCTTCATAATGTTTACCATGAAGTAAAACAGCCCTTATATGACAAAAAAGGCAAGTTGATTGGCTTAATTGGTATTTCGACAGATATTACAGAAGAATTCAATTTACGTTCCGAACTCGAACAACTCGCCAATAGCGATCCACTCACTGATTTGTATAATCGTCGCTCATTTAATGCATTTAGCGAACATGAATTTTCTCGAGCAATGCGTTATTTTAACTCGTTATCTTTGATGATTATCGACATCGACTTATTCAAAAACGTTAACGATACCTATGGCCACTTAGTGGGGGATGAAGTGATTAAGCGAGTCGCTGCTGTTTGTGATGAGCATATCCGTGAGGCAGACATTCTGGCGCGGATTGGCGGTGAGGAGTTTGCGATTTTATTGCCCGATACCGATATCGATTCGGCGTTTAAGCTTGCAGAGCGATTAAGGCTTGCACAGCAAATCGGTAAGCATTCCACAATGCTTAATGACGAAGCGTTACCCGGTATCACAATTAGTATTGGGGTCGCATCTATACAAGTAAAAGATCGATCGTTTGCAGATATGTTTGTACGTGCAGATAAAGCGCTATATTCATCGAAACATGTTGGACGAAATAGCGTTAATGTTGCTTAGGTAGGTGAACTAAAACTGGAATGGGGTTTAATTAATTCTTAAAATTTGTTAATTTAAGTTGTGCGCAATTAGTTATTGCAATTATCATGTGCTTATTGAGTGCTTATTGAGTGCTTATTGAGATTGGGGTGTGAGAATTCGCGATAGTCAACGCTAAAGCGCCGTAGCGATTTTTAACCGTTTAAAAGTCAATATGAGTAGGAAGCTTCGTTCTGAATTGATCGAGTTGATCTTTAAGCTCTGTTATTTCAGTGAGGTTGATACCGCATTGTTCAATAATGCAGTCATGAACATGTTGAGCTTGTAATTGTAATTGCTGGCCTTTATCGGTTAATTGCATGCACAGCATACGTTCATCTAATGGGTCGCGAATGCGTTTAAGTAAACCATCGGATTCAAGACGTTTAATGACAGGCGTGAGCGCCCCAGATTGTTGGCCTAAACGAGAGGCGACATTTTTTAAGCTTAATCCGTCCTGTTCCCACATGATCAGCATAATGAGGTATTGGGTGTAAGTCAGCCCAATCGACTCAAGTAGTGGTTTATACAGTTGGATAATGGCCAACGAGGTTGAGTAAACCGAGAAGCACAATTGATTATCGAGTTTTATCGGGGTGTGTTTAGTCATTATCGGGTACTCGATTTAGCAAAATGATTGCTCACAGTGATGTGATCAATCCATAGAAAATAAACGTACAACATGGCCTGGCTGTTTTGGCACAGTATTGAATTATAACAGCATACTTGCATATACAACAAAGCCTTGTTGGTTTTTTATACCATTTATGGTTCAACAAAGATGAAGGATGCACGATGAACAGTCAAAATCGCCGTATTGTATTAGCAAGTCGCCCTCAGGGTGAACCCGTCGCCAGTAATTTTAAGCTCGAAACCGTTAGCAAACCGCTTGCCGGTGCAGGAGAGGTATTACTGCGCGCGGTATATTTATCACTTGATCCTTATATGCGTGGACGGATGAATGATGCTAAATCATACGCCGAGCCAGTAGCGATTAATGATGTTATGGTCGGCGCTTGTGTTGCGCAAGTTGAGGTATCAAATCATGCTGATTATCAAGTCGGTGATTGGGTATTAGCCTATGGCGGTTGGCAAGATTACAGTGTCTCTAATGGCGAAGGCTTAATGAACTTAGGCCAGAATCCAAGTAACCCTTCTTATGCGTTGGGCATTATGGGCATGCCTGGTTTTACTGCTTATATGGGTTTATTAGATATTGGTGCGCCTAAAGCGGGTGAAACCATTGTTGTTGCCGCGGCAACCGGCCCTGTTGGGGCTACGGTAGGACAAATCGCTAAGCTTAAAGGCTGTAAAGTGGTAGGTATTGCAGGTGGTACTGACAAGTGCGACTTTGCGGTAAACACGCTTGGGTTTGATGCGTGTATTGACCACAAAGCGGCTGATTTTGAACAACAGTTAGCGGCAGTGTGTGATAACGGCATCGATGTGTATTTTGAAAATGTGGGCGGTAAAGTGTTTGACGCTGTGATGCCGCTGTTAAATACCGGTGCTCGAGTGCCTGTGTGTGGTTTGATTTCACAATATAACGCCACATCATTACCAGCAGGCCCAGATCGTTTATCACTGTTAATGGGCACCTTATTAGTTAAGCGCATTAAAATGCAGGGCTTTATTATTTTTGACGATTATGGTCATCGCTACCCTGAGTTTGCGCAAGACATGGGGCAATGGCTTAACGACGGAAAAATACAATACCGTGAACAGGTTGTAGACGGTCTCGACAAGATGCCATCGGCCTTTATTGGCCTACTAAAAGGTGAAAACTTTGGCAAGCTTGTGATTAAGGTGAACGATCCGCTTTAACGATTATGTTCAATGTTCACACAGATGATTTTTAATAAATTAAGGGTTTAACATGAAAGTATTAATGGTATTAACGTCGCACGATGAACTTGGCGACACGGGTCATAAAACCGGTTTTTGGCTAGAAGAACTTGCCGCACCTTATTACGCTTTTATCGATAAAGGTGTTGAGATTGTTTTAGCTTCACCAAAAGGGGGGTTACCACCATTAGACCCAACGAGCGATAAAGAAGATTTTCAAACAGACTCTACTCGCCGCTTTACTGCCGATGAGCAAGCTCAGGCATTGTTAGCCAATACTCATAAGCTAGCGTCAATTAACGTTGCAGAATATGACGCCGTGTTTTATCCAGGTGGTCATGGCCCGTTGTGGGATTTAACCAACGACAAAGACTCAATTGCGTTGATTGAAGCGTGTTATAAAACAGACAAGTTATTAGGCCTAGTTTGTCATGCTCCAGGCGTACTGAAATACCCTAAAAAGCCAGATGGTTCGCCATTAGTGGCCGGTAAAAATGTTACTGGCTTTACCAACGGTGAAGAAGAAGCCGTACAATTAACTAACGTTGTACCGTTTTTAGTGGAAGACATGCTGCAGCAAAATGGTGCCACATACTCAAAAGGTGAAGATTGGCACCCGTATGCGGTTGTAGACGGTAAATTGATTACTGGGCAAAACCCTGCATCATCAGAGTTGGTTGCTGAAAAAATGTTAGCACTATTGAGTTAATATTAATTGACTTCAGCTTGGCTCGTTTACGCTGAAGTAATGATAAGCCCTGTGATTGATCATGGGGCTTATTGTTTAAAAAATTGAAAAGGATGGCTTAATGATTAAACTACATCACCTAAACAAATCACGTTCAAAACGCATTATTTGGTTACTTGAAGAGCTGGGCGTTGAGTATGAATTAGTGGCTTACCAGCGCGACGCGACTACTTTTTTAGCGCCTGCAGCACTGAAAAAAATCCATCCGTTAGGCAAATCACCAGTATTAGAAACCAGTGAGTTTACCATTGCAGAATCGGGAGCGATCACCGAATACCTTATTCAAACCTACGGTGCAGATAAGCTTATGCCTAAGGTTGGCAGTGCTGATTACATCGATTATCTGCAATGGATGCACTTTGCTGAGAGTTCTGCTGCCTTACCATTATTATTGAAAATTTTTGTCAAAATGGAAGGGGCCGATACCCGTTTTATTGGCCAATATGCTGATGCAGAAACCGCAAAAGTCATCAGCTATGTAAATGACCGATTAGAAGGCAAACGTTATCTTGTGGGCGATAGTCTCAGCGGTGCCGACATCATGATGTCGTTTATTGCCGAATTAGTCGGTCAAAATGGTGAGTTTGAAAAATACCCTAATATTGCTAAGTATTATCAACAATTATTGACTCATGAAGCGTTTAAGAAAGCCTTGAGAATCGAAGCCGATAATTAATCACATATTGGCAAGATGAAAAAGGCGAACTCGATTCGCCTTTTTAATGCGTATAAAAAACAAACAAACTCGTTACACAGTAAATACCGGTAAAGTTATTGAGCAAAGTTTGTTCAGCATCATACTAAGGTGTTAGAATAAAAAATAATTGGTAAGATTTTTGTATAGGATTATTTATGTCTACTTTATCTAATGAAGAGTTAGCGTACTTTAGCGATGTATTTTCGCCAAAGTCATCTGCCGATTCCGAAGATAATGCTTTTTCTAGACATTCACTCAGTGTGGCCACTGAAATCCCGCAGGTACTGTCGCATATTTTGGGAAATGCAAAGCTCACACTATTGGCTGAAATAAGCTATTACCGTTTGTGGTTTCCACTGCAACTAAAGCAAGATGAATTAGGTCAGTTTACGCCAGAGCTTGGCACACCAGAAGTTATCGATATGCGAGGTGGTGAGAGAAGCTGGCGCATGGATAACTTAAAAGATGTACGAGTTATTGACAGGCAAACGGCTAAATTTGTTGAGGTGTTGTCTTTATCCAGTTCTGGAATCACCATCAAAGTCCCGCAAGAGCTCGACACCAAAACCCCGCGTCTTACTCAGCTTATATTACCTAATGGCACCCATGTTGAGATGGAGTTTGAACCTGTTAGAACGGAAAACGGGGTAATGGCGGCTAAAATTAGCGCGGAAGGTGAATCACGCCTAATGCTGAGACAGTTTTTATTTAACCAACACAAAGCTCAATACGCTCATCTTTATGAAGATATTAACCGTTAATGGTAAAGTCTTTAGCTAACATCACTTTAATAGCATTAATAAATTCAAGATCATTTTTAGCTTGAATTAACTGGCAAAGCTCATCACCCACAGTAGTAAATCGATAATAAGTAAACAGTAAATGCTGACCTTTGGGTTTTAAGCTGATATTGGCATGGCACAAGGCTAATTGGATATCTTCATTGCGGTTTAGTAAACCGGTTTCAAACTCGCTTTTATGTAAAATCCCCGCATCAACTAAAGTTAAAATATTCGAATAAGGTAAGCCAAACTGAGACAAACCAAAGTTGGTATGGCTGTGCTTTCTAAAGTATTGATTAAGCCCACCGTTAAGGCGATAACCACTAAATAACTTGAATCTAGGTTCGGCGTTAATTTTTACCGACATGCCTAGTGCTTTTTCAAATATTTGCGCTTCCCGCAATGTCAGTTGTTTTAGCACCGCCAAGGTTCGCAAACTAAAATTACCAGGATTGACAATTTCACTGGCTAAAATCCGCGCCCATAAATCTTGCATTTTACGGTTATGAATTTGCTCAGCCATTTGAAAAAATTGATAACGCCAGTCAGGATCTAGCTCGACGCCTGTGACATCGGACGGAGTGTAATTGAGTGCTAATGCAAATATGCTTTCAAGATTAGTTTGATGTTGGCTGAGCTGCTTGCGCTGACGATGATCTGCACGTTCCGCTACTGATGCCGATGATGGACGATAATCATCTTCGCTGGCTAAACCGATTACGCGCCCGAGTAACAAGGCTTTTTTTCGCGCCGATACTTGGTTTTGATCATCCTGTACATCGATTACATCTGTATCAGCCATAGTTATCCTAAAAATTTTCGAAATATGATGTTAACAAAATCTAATAAAAGCACTGTTTAAAGTGAATTTATCGATGGCATATCAATGTAATGTAAAGCCTGATGAAGAGTTTTACTATGCCTTATATTTATCTCATTTCCAACCCAATAGATCTGTTATTCAATCGCGATAATCCAGACTCTCGCAGCCTCACGTTTCACACTTAATCATCATATCAAAAATATAATTAGACGAAATAATAAACAGTGATACTGAGTCTATAATAATCCTTACAAAGTAAACGCAAATGTAAATTTTAATGCGAATGGTTATCAATTCGTATATTGTTGTGTGAAGTTTTTCGAGATTGTTAGCGCATTGTGCGTTTTGTTGGAGAGATAAATGAATCAAAAGTTAACCTTACTGACTGTCTCTGTCGCGGGCATATTAGGTTTAATGACTAATGCACAAGCCGCAACAGATCCTGAGGCGTTAGCTAAAGCGATAGCCAAGCAAGAAGCTGAAATTACGTTACTTAAACAGCAATTGGCCATACTCGCTGCTGAGCAAAAACAACAGCAGCAAAATAATGTTGAAGTCGTTAAGCAAGTTAATCTAGTTTCAGATCATGCCAGTAAAGCCGATGATCGCTTAAGTCGTTTTAGCTTCAAATCTTATGGTACCGCGAATTACACCAGTGATGAGTATTTCGATAACGTTCAAGATACGTCAGGTGAGCGACGTAATCGCACGGATTTAGAGCGTATTGTCACCGAGTTTGGTTATCAATTTAGTGATGATTGGAGCATGGAAGTTGAAATTGAGTATGAGCACGGTGGCACAGGTACAGCATTAGAATATGACGGTTTTGATGAGTTTGGCGAGTTTGAGTCTGAAGTTGAGGCGGGCGGCGAAGTGCTCGTTGAAAAAGCGGAAATTCGCTACCGTCCTAGCAAAGCATTTGGCGTTAAGTTCGGTAATATTCATTTGCCAATTGGCCTATCAAGCATTTTACACAAGCCGAACCAATATTTAACCGTGCAGCGCCATAAGAGTGAGGCTGCAATGATGCCAACCGTTTGGAATGAAAATGGTATTGGTGTTTATGGTGAAATTTCAGATTTTCATTATCAAGCCCAAGTTGTGAGTGGCTTAAATTCGGAGTATTTCCGTACTTATGATTGGGTGGCATCTGGTCATCAAAAACGCTTTGAGGAAGTCAATACCGATGACCTAGCGTTTGCAGGTCGTCTTGATTACGGCAACTTTAAAACCGGCAGTGCTGTTGGTGTGGCTTATTACTATGGCAATACCAGTGGTAATCGACATAAAAGTAATAAGTTAGATGTTGATGGTGCGCTAAGCATTGTTTCTGTTGCGGGTGCATTTGTTGAAGGACCTTGGATACTTCGCGGTCAATATTTATATGGCACGTTAGACAACGCCGATGCGATCACTCTAGCCAATAAAACCACCCCAGGCTTACAACCGGGTAACTTTGCCCAATTGGGTTCAGAGTCACAGTCGTTCTTTGTTGAGGCAGGTGTAAAGCTTGACGAATGGTTTGATCTTCCGATGACTATTTTTGCCAATGTTGATTATTCCAATCCACTCATGGCCGTTGAATCGGGCACCGCAACTAAACGTTATGAAAACACCTGGAGCAGTGTAGGTGTTAACTATTCCCCTATCCCAGAGATTGTGATTAAAGCCGAAGGTGGTGTTCACCAAGTGGCTGTTGCCAGTATTCCAGACACTCACTTTTTTGCTTTGGGTGTGGGATATCAATTCTCGCTATAAATTTATTTATTTGTTTTAATTTTTTTACATGGAGTTTTATTATGCGCTTTAAACACACAGCAATAACATTGGCTTTAATCACGACTTTATCTGCATGTGGTGGTTCAGGTTCTGATGATTCAAGTACCGAAACACCAGTGGAACCGACAACGGGCTTTAGCTTTGCCGCTACAGAAATGATCACCAATTTGACCGATGATGTTATTGTGGCCGGTTATGCCAATTTAGCCGCTGAAGGTGATGCATTATTATTAGCGACACAAGCTTTGCTAAGTGCGTCGGCAACTCAAGCCGATCTCGTGGCTGCACAGAATGCATGGAAATCTGCACGTGAGCCATGGGAGCAAGGTGAATCGCATATTTTTGGCCCTGTAGATTCTTTAAGTATCGATCCACATTTAGACAGCTGGCCTTTAAACACCACAGACCTACAGACTCAGCTAGATAATAATAGTGGTTTTGATGCCGAAACCATTAAAGCCTGGAACGATGATGTTCAAGGCTTTCACACCATGGAATACTTGTTATTTGGTAATGGTGTTGACAGCAATACCAAGCTAATTGCAGATCTTACTACCAGTGAGCGTGAGTATCTAATTGCGTTAGCAGAAGTGTTTCGTGACTATGCGGTGCAGCTTGATGATGCATGGCAAGTGAGCTACAACCCACAAGATACAAATGCCCTACCTTATGCCGAGTTACTTAAAACCCCTGGCGATGTTAACAATGCCATTTACTCATCACAACTCTCTGTCATTGAAGAGCTCATTAACGGCATGATTGGCATTGTTGATGAGGTCGGTAACGGCAAAATTGCCGATCCATTTGGCGAGTCTTTAGCGACTGCCGATACCTCTAAAGTTGAATCTCAGTATTCTTGGAACTCACTCACCGACTTTGCAGACAACATTATAGGTGTACGTAACGTGTACCAAGGTGAATTTATCGGTTCTACCGATAAAACCGGTGTTATTGACTTTGTCGCGGCTGCCGATCCTGCGTTATCAACACGTGTAGCGAGTGAGATTGACGATGCCATTATTAGCATTCAAGCGATTTCTGGCAGCACAAACATGCCATTTCGCCAAGCTATTTTAGATGAAGCAGGACGTGCTCGAGTGCAAACGGCTGTTGATGCGTTAAGCACATTACAAAGCTCTTTAGAGTCTGATGTGCTACCGCTGTTATCTGAGTGGAATTCATAAGTATTTGTTGTTTGACCTACATCGTAATGATGTAGGTCAAACACATCAGTGAACGCTTAAAAAATACAATAAAAGAGTAGGCGTGATACATTTTGAGTGAATTGGTGAGACATAAATGAACAAATTTTCGCAACAATCTTATCTGTTGCTAGCTTTGATGGGGCTAGTATTAACCGCCTGTGGTGGCAGTGGTGATGACAATACTGAACCGACGGTGCCCACAGTCAGTTATCCTGCTTACACCACCGTTATTGCATTAGGTGGTGACACCACAACCTTTGATGCCAGCAATTCAGGGCACGGATTTTCTACCCCATCGTTAAACTTAACTGCCGATGAATTAGCGTTGCATTTGGAGGGGGATGCTAATTTTGAGGTGTCATTTACCACAGCTCCTAATAGTGAACATCCAGATCAAGATGGCTTGGGTCCGGTATTTAATAACGCAGACTGCAATTCATGCCATCAACGTGACGGCCGAAACTCCACCCCTTTTTTAGCCGCGGATCAAAACCGAGTTAAGTTAGATTCTGCCGCAGGGATCTTTTTACGGATCAGTAAGGTTCCAGCGCAAACGTGTACAGAAGGTACGGCAGACAATCAATATTGTGCGCCCATCAAAGTGCCTGATTTTGGCGATCAGCTATTTCATCGTGGTGTACTAAAAGCGCGACCCGATTGGCAAAACAATGCCTTTGTTGGCCAAGCTGATGTGTATTTATCTTACGAACGGCATGATGTTATTTATGTTGACGGGACTGTGATTAATCTGAAAAAACCGATTTTTGATGTCGAAAATCCTTATGATGCCCCAGGTGAAACCAAACTCAGTGCCAATGTCACATCCAACTTATTGCAAGATGATGTGTTAATGGGCTGGCGTAATGGTATGCCAGTATTTGGTTTAGGGTTGCTTGAGGCTATCCCTGAGGCGACTATTTTGGCAAATGTAGATGCTGACGACAGCAACAATGATGGTATTTCTGGTCGAGCTAATTGGGTGTTTGATGCGGTTAAAGCGCAACAAGGAGATAACTATCCTGTATCTCTTGGGCGTTTCGGCTGGAAAGCTAATACGCCTAGTGTTCGAGTACAATCCTTAGGGGCTTTACGTGGTGATATAGGTATAACTAATCCATTGTTTCCTCAAGAAAGTATCCTTGGCACAAGTTTACATGATTCTTATTTAACCCGTACCGGTTTTGTTGATACCGGAGAAGACATTAATGGTGAACCAGAAGCCAGCGCAGAGTTTAGTTATTCGGTAGTGTTTTATGCAGAAACCCTCGCAGTACCAGCAAGGCGTAATGTTGACGATACTCAGGTGCGTGAAGGTGCACGATTATTTGAAAAAATTAATTGCACCGGATGCCATATACCGTCATTTACCACCAAAACTGCCGGTGATATTGGCGGTTTACCAATGAGTGAAAGCTTAAAAGGCCAAACTATTTATCCGTTTAGCGACATGTTATTACACGACATGGGTGAGGGACTTGCCGATGGTCGCCCTGACTTTTTAGCCGACGGAAATGAATGGCGTACCCGGCCTTTATGGGGAATAGGGCTGACTCAAACCGTTAATCCACAAGCCGGATTTTTACACGATGGCCGTGCCGCAACGCTAGAAGAAGCTATTTTGTGGCATGGCGGAGAGGCGCAGCAATCAACCGACGACTTTATGACGTTAAGCAAAGATGAACGCACGCAACTGCTGGCATTTTTAATGTCACTATAAGCAAACCGTATTTAGTTTTAATACGCTTATAACCAATCCCTTTGTCGTTCATGGCTGAGGGATTTTTCGTTAACGCACTTTTTAAGGAGTAACGCGATACTCATGGCGTGATCAGTTTCATGTAAATTTTAATCGCAGTGGGCTAAGATACTGTATTACTTTAGATGATTTCAACTTGAGGTCAGCATGAGCCATATTTTACTGATTCATTCTAGTGTCCATGGATACACTCAAAAAATTTGTGAATATTTACGTGATAAACTCGAGGCACAACATCAGCAAGTGACCGTTGCGCCCTTGTCCAATGTGCCAGACCTTGATGGATTCGATAAAGTGTTTATTGGTGCCAGTATTCGCCATGGTAAGCATCGTCCTGCGTTATATCAGTTTATTGATGCGCATCAGCAACAATTATTATCTAAGCCGAATGGCTTTTTTTCGGTGAGTCTAGTGGCTCGTAAACCGGCTAAAAATACGCCGCAAACTAATAGTTATATGCAACAGTTTTTAAGCCAAAGCCCTTGGCAACCTAAGGTACTGCAAGTTTTTGGCGGTAATTTAGATTACCAGGGATACGGCGTGATGGACCGTAATATTATTCGCTTTATTATGTGGATAACCAAAGGCCCAACCGATCCCAATACCAAAGTTGAATTTACCGATTGGGACAAAGTTGACCAATTTGCTCAGCAAATGATTGAGGCGAGTTAATGACAGTGAAACAACTGTGGCAACGTATTGAGGCAATGCTGCATCCTGCAGTGTTGCTGTTGTCGTTGCTACTGGTGTGTACCAGTTCGTGGGTCTTAATCGGTCGACAGTTAACGTCGCGTGCGAGTTTTTGGGATTTACTTCATGTTTACGGTGGATTATTGACCGGTATATTGGCATTAATGTTTGCCGTTAAGGTGTGTATCGGTGGGCAATGGCGGCAGTTTTTCCCTTGGTTAACGCTTGATGTTAAACCGCTGTTCGCTGATATTAGCGGCTTAATGCGCGGCCAATTGCCCCATTCTGGTGGCAAGGGATTAATCAGCGTTATTGAAGGCCTTGGAGTGATATTGCTTTTGCTGGTGGCGTTAACCGGCGCGGCCTGGTACGTGGCAGATCCCAGTAATGCCTTAACGTGGCGTTATTACCATATTGTTTTTGCTCATGGTTTTATTGGTTTTATTGTTCTGCACTGCTTATTAGCGTTATTACACTTAAGAGACTTTTTTAATTAAGCTGTTCTGTTATCAGTATATCCATGCCTTATAATGATTCCTGTTATTTTTTGTTTATCAAAACCCCTGTTTATCAAAACCCCTGTTTATCATAACCCCTGCTTATCATAACCTTAGTTTAGCTGATTCCGTTTTGCTTAAACCATTCAAGGGTAAATTGAATAAAGCTGCTGAGCCTAGCAGACTGATTAATCATTTGTGGGTGCACTATATAAGTCGCAGATTGGCCTGTGGTTTCATCAGGAAAAATTGCGCGTAAATGTCCTTGCTGTAACTCCTTATCCACCAGATATTGTGGCCCTAACATAATGCCTCTGGCGAGTAAGGCTTGTGTTTTGAGCATGTGGTTATCGTTGACGCTAATAAAGCTGTTAATCGCGATGGTTTGATTGCCAAATGTCCAGTGAGTTTGTTCTGCTGAGGTTAAACATTTGTGCTGACGTAAATCATCAATGTGTATTGGTATCCCGGCTTTTTCGAGATATTCGGGGGCGGCGCAACAGACTTGCTGATACTCAAATAACTTTTTGGCGACCATATTTTGTGGTGGGTTTTGCGTCGCTCTAATGGCCAAATCAAAATCGTTTTTTGCCAAATCAAATAAGGTATAGCTGCAATCTATGCTGAAATGCACTTGCGGATGCAGCGCGCTAAATTCATGGCAAATATCGAGTAAATAACGCTGAGTAAATTGGCTAGGAGCCGTAATACGGATCCGTCCTGCAATATCCTCATTGTCATGACGAATTTTTCGGTCAAGATCTAATAAGTCTGCTTTCACTTGTCCCATGCTGGCTAAAATCATTTCACCTTGCACCGTCAGTTTAACACTGCGTGTAGTGCGGATAAGTAATGGACGACCGACTTCCTTTTCAAGTTGCCTAATTTGCTCAGACAAATATCCTCTCGATATTCCTAACGAGGCTGCCGCTTCGGTAAAACTCAGTTGTTTGGCTACTTCACTGAATAGGAATAATCGTTCAAATTTTTTGTGTTCACGACTCATGTTAGCCACCCAGGATATTATTTTATAAAGAACTTTAATTCCTTATTGGTAGCTATATCAAACAATGATTTTGTTTTTTACTCTTCATCTGTACTGATAAACCTCTACACTAAGCCATATTACTTGTTTAAAGAGAGTTAACTCAATGTCGGCATTACCATTAAAAAGTGTTTTCCCTAATGTTAGTTCGTTAGTTTATGGTTGTATGGGATTAGGCGGCGGGTGGAATAGTAACGCCATTTGCGCTGCAGATATTCAGCAAACACATGATGTTATTGATACTGTGCTGCAAAGTCATATTAATTACTTTGATCATGCCGACATTTACACCTTTGGCAAAGCGGAAACCGTATTCGGGCAAGTCTTAAAACAGCGCCCTGGCTTACGCGATAATATGTACCTGCAAACTAAATGTGGCATTCGATTTGAAGACGGTAAAGGCCCTAAACGTTACGATTTGTCGTCGGCTTGGATTCACTATAGTGTTGATAAAAGTTTAACCGAATTACACACAGATTATATCGATGTGTTGGTACTTCACCGCCCCGATCCCTTAATGCAAGTGACCGAAATAGCCGATACTTTCCATAAGCTTAAAGCAGCAGGTAAAGTGCGTTTTCTCGGTGTTTCGAATATGCAGCAACATCAAATTAGCGCATTGCAACGTGTGCTTGATGAGCCAATAGTGGTCAACCAAATTGAAATGAGCCTGCAAAAACATGCTTGGTTAGACGAAAGCATTTATGCCGGTAATCAAGAGGGAAAAGACATAAACTTTACCCCTGGTACGCTTGAGTATTGCAATCAAAACAACATACAAATTCAAGCTTGGGGTAGCTTATGCCAAGGTGTTTATAGTGGTATCACCACGGTAGGTCAGTCTGATGCGATAACGCAGACCAGTCAGTTGGTCGCCACGTTAGCGGTTGAATATAATACGACTCCAGAAGCCATTTTATTAAGTTGGCTGATGCGCCACCCTAGCCAAATTCAACCGGTTATTGGTACCACTAATATTGAGCGAATTAAGGCGTGTAGCCAGGCGACTCAGGTATCACTCAGTCGTGAGCATTGGTATGCATTGTATGTCAGTGCCAAAGGACAAGAGCTACCTTAACCATTACGACAACATGTTTGTTCAATATCTGAGCATTTAATCGATACCATTCAATGAAAGGATTCTAAGACAATATGAATAAGACAACATGGGCATTATTGAGTGCAGCATTGGTGTTAAGTGGATGTCAGCAAAAAGAAGTGGCAGCGACGGTGGTTCAGCCTTTGTTGCAGCCAACCGATCGAGCTGATATATATCAGGATTATTTACACCGTGATATCCGCGATGACATTTTCTATTTTGTACTGCCCGATCGTTTTTATAACGGTAATTCAAGTAATGACAACGGCTCAACAACGCAACAGATTTCAGCAGGTGGCTTAGATTTAACTCACCCTCGTGGTTTTCATGGTGGCGACATTAACGGCATTGAGCAGAAACTGGATTACTTACAAAATCTTGGTATAACCGCTATTTGGATGACGCCATTATTGCGTAATAAAGCGATTCAATCTGACGGCATAGCCCATCACGGATATTGGATTGTCGACTTTACTGAAATTGATCCACATTTTGGCAGCAATGCTGATTTAAAACAGTTGATTAAAGCAGCACATCAACGTGGTATTAAAGTGTTTTTTGACATTATTACTAATCATACAGCCGACGTGATCAAGTATCAGGAATGCCATCAAGCTTCGGGTGAGTTTATAGAACCGAATACTCAGTGCGAATTTAAATCATTAGCTCAAGTTGCAAATGGCGACAGTTACACGCCGTTTGTACCTCAAGAACAAGCGAATGTGAAAGTCCCTGAATGGTTAAACGACCCACGTTTTTATCACAATCAAGGCGACAGTACCTTTAAAGGTGAAAGCTCGTTAAAGGGTGATTTTAATGGTTTAGACGATCTCAATACCGCGGATCCTGAAGTCGTTTCAGGCATGGTTGAGATATATCAAAACTTAATTAAAGAATTTAAGCCTGATGGTTTTAGGATTGATACCGTTAAGCATGTCGATTTATCATTTTGGCAAACCTTTAGCCCTGAAATCGTTAAGTTTGCCAAGGCGCAAGGTATTCCTCAGTTTCATGTTTTTGGCGAGGTGTACGATACCGATCCTAAAAACCTGAGCATATACACCACAGAGGGCAAACTACCGTCAGTATTAGATTTTGCTTTTCAACAAACCGCGGCTGATATTTTCTATCGTAAAAAGAGCCCGCTGTTAGCACAGCAATTATTTGCCCAAGATACGCTTTATCAAGACAGCGATAGCCAAGCCGATTTGTTAATGACCTTTTTAGGTAATCATGACATGGGGCGTACGGGCTATTTTATCAATCAAGCGCAAGCGAACATACCTGCGGAAGATAAACTGCAACGGAGTATTTTGTCGCATGCGTTTATGTTTTTATCTCGGGGTATTCCGGTCGTTTATTATGGAGACGAGCAAGGGTTTACTGGCGATGGTAAGGATATTGACGCGCGGGAAGACATGTTTGCCTCTAAAGTGGCGAACTACAATGACAACGTGTTACTCGGCAGTAATGCCACTACTGCGGTTGATAACTTTGATGAAAAGCATCCACTGTACCAAGCCATTGCTCAGCTGAGCGAACTGCGTAAACAATATCCAATACTGCGTCGTGGGCAATATCAAGACCGTTTTTACCAAGCCGATAAAGACATGTTTGCATTTGCGCGAGTAGACCCTCAAACGGGTGCCGAGCTGTTGATGGTATTTAACAGCGGCGAACAAGCGCAAACGATTAATGTCATTGCACAAGGGAACACATATCGTTTAATGACTTCATGGCCTGTTGCGATAGTCTCATCGGATGATGTGAGTGCACCGGCAGCAGCATTGAGCGTGACCTTACCTCGATTAAGTTATGCGATTTATACCAATCGGCACTAATAAGTGCACCCTCAGAATGCTGCCAGCGGCTTTTGATTATACCAAGGCGACTTAACGAGCAGACATAAAAAATGGCTATCAATTGGATAGCCATTTTCCGTTTAAAGGCGTTGAAACTACTTTTGTAATGCTAAATAGTTAATCAACCCGATGATGTCATCGAGCGTGCGCATTTCATTTAAGTTAATCGCGTATTTATCGTTAACAATAAAAGCCGGCACACTTTGTACGGCATACATCTCTTGTTGTTCACGCCATAAACCCAGCTTTTTATCGGTTTCAGCGCTGTCGGCTAAGGTGTCGTATTGGTTTGCATCAACGCCTAATTCAGCAAAGACTTTCTTAATGTCATCACGGTTATTAATCAACGATTTGTGCTCATGGCCCGCAGCACTATGGTCATGGCCAGCGTTGTTATCTTTACCTTGTATCGCACCAAACATGGCAATTTTTAAAGCTTCTTTGTTATCTAGCTCATGGATAACCGCTAACGAGCGCATTACTTCTGTGCCTAAATCACTGTTCATGAAGTCGACGTGTTTACTGTCGAACGTGACTCTTTTGTCTAACCCTTTTTTGATTTCTGGTAGGTACTGGCTTTCCATGTTGAAGCAGTTGTGGCAATAAAAAGAGAAAAACTCAGTCACTTTTGGCTCAGTAGGCACCATGTTATTTGATATTTGAGTGTAGTGTGTTCCTTCAACATATTGCGCAGCAAAACTGGTGAGAGGGGCAATGGCTAATGTGACGGCTAAAGCTAAAAATTTAAACATGAATACCTCAAAATGGAGATGGAAATGGATAAAGCTATGCCGTTAATGATGGCATAAATTGCCAAAATTAGGCGCAAAATTTGTGTGATCAAGTAGTGATTTACGTTAAATAATGAGTCGGCATTAAGCCATTAAGCCATTAAGCTTTAGTCTCGCAGGGTTTGCCAGGCTTCACAGACTTCGCGGAATCGTTCCTCGTTACCTTCATCACGATCCGGGTGCCATTTTAGCGCCAGTTTACGCCATTGCTTGCGGATGTCTTTATCGGTCGCGGTGGCATCTAACTCGAACACTTTTAAAGCATGACCTTTATGCATTAATTGAACATTAACGCCGATATATTGTTGGTAACTAGACCAGAAAGACTCGAGCATCTCACGCACCACATTAACGCTAGCATCGTAATTAGCCCAATCAAGGTAGTAGTCACGCAGAGCGCCATCTCGAGTATGTTCGACATCGGCATTGCTGGGGATGATTCTAAAAATTTGAATTTCCATTGCTTTTACTTGCAGCCATTGTCTTGGCATTAACATGTCTTGCAATTCATATAGGGCATTCATTAATAGAAAGTTACGTTTGAAGAGATCTTTTTCCGGCATGGGGTCAAGGTCGTGCATTAACCCTTTTGATTGCAGTTCACTGGCTAAGTGATGGACTTTCCAGCTGGTATTCGATGACTTTAGCAAGGTTAATACTGGCCAAATTAAGGGGTTGTCGCCTTTAGGCACACTCAATACACGGGCATCAGTTGTTAACGACTGCGCGTTTGCAAAATGATTCTGTGAGTTTTTGTCGAGCAACATAGTGGCGTATTCATCCTGAATTGGCGGTAAAATCAACGTATCGGTTAAAAAACACTATGCCATAGCCGCCGTGAATGACAAGTAGATTTTATCAATTGGTTGCGTGCAAAGACGCGAACTGCGAGGCATACCCTCGGTGCCTTAATTTAACCGAAATAACTCGGTCAATGTCACCATGTGAGCACATTAATGGTAAGTTATTTATGAGCATTGGGAATTAATGTAGATTTTGATCAATTAATTCTGATTCTTACAGGCAAGATAATTTTATTTGGTATAAAATTCTCCGCAACAAATTAACAAGGGGCTTAACCAATGACAGATAAACATTATATTAGCGCACAACAACTTTTAGAAGATTCATTTAGACTGGCTGCGCAAGTATATGACAGTGGTTTTAGACCGCAGTTTATTGTGGGCATTTGGCGCGGCGGAGCTCCAATTGGTATTGCTGTTCAAGAATATTACGACTTTAAAAAAGTCGAAACCGACCATATTGCCGTGCGTACTTCGTCTTATTACGGTATTGGTACTGATAAGCAAGACAAAAACATTAAAGTACATGGTTTGCACTACATTATCGAAAATGCCAATGCCAGCGATGGTTTGTTAATTGTTGATGACGTATTTGATTCTGGCCGCAGTATTGATGCCTTAATCGGTAAGTTAAGAAAGTTTATGCGCCTAAACATGCCAAACGACATCCGTATTGCTTGTCCTTATTACAAGCCAAAAAATACCAAAGTCGATTTGAAACCAGATTACTTTATTCATTCATCTGAAGATTGGTTAGTGTTCCCGCACGAAGTATCAGGATTAAACCCACAAGAAATCGCGGAAGGTAAAGCCGACTTTAAGAACATTCAAGAGCTATTTTTATAAGCAAAACAGTGTAAAAGTCGTGCGGCATATTTAGTCGCGATTTTACTTAGAACTTTGTTTAAAGTTTGCTAAAATACAAGACTATGCGAGTGCGCCAACATACTCATGTCAATTAGATGATATCAGTATGTTGGCGCACTTTTTTATCCGAATTGAGCGAAATTTAGTTAACATTATGGTTTCTGTAGAATTGTTTACCCCCGAGGCTCCGGTAAAGCGCCAACTTGAATTGCTCGCACCTGCTAAAAATGCTGATTACGGTATTGAAGCTATTCGTCATGGTGCCGACGCGGTTTATATTGGTGGCCCTGCGTTTGGCGCGCGTCATAATGCTGGTAACAGCGTTGAAGACATTGCTCGCTTAGCGGAGTTTGCTCATCGTTATCATGCCCAGGTGTTTGTTGCCTTAAACACCATTTTAATGGATAACGAAATAGACAAAGCGCAAAAGCTGATATGGGAACTTTACGAAGCCGGTGTTGATGCCTTGATTATTCAAGACATGGGCGTATTACAGCTAGATTTACCGCCAATTGCATTGCACGCCAGCACGCAAACAGATAACCGCAGCCCTGAAAAAACCGTGTTTTTTGAACAGGTGGGTTTCTCGCAGGTGGTATTAGCGCGTGAGCTGAATATTCCGCAAATTCGTGATATTGCCGCAAGCACAAAAATGAAGTTAGAGTTTTTCATTCATGGGGCATTGTGTGTCAGTTACAGCGGTTTATGTAACTTAAGTCATGCGTACTCAAATCGCAGTGCTAACCGTGGTGAATGTTCACAAATGTGTCGCTTACCGTGTAATTTAACCACGCGTGACGGCGACGTATTAGCAGAAAATCAGCATTTGCTGTCGCTTAAAGACAACAATCAAACTGATAATTTAGAAGCCTTGATTGATGCAGGTATTAGCTCGTTTAAAATTGAAGGCCGCTTAAAAGACATTACCTATCTTAAAAACGTGACCGCTCACTATCGCCAGCAGTTAGATGCGATTATTGCCAAGCGCAATGATCTAGAATCGATATCTCATGGCCGCTGCGAGTTTAACTTTACCCCCGATCCAGATAAGAGCTTTAACCGCGGTAAAACAGACTATTTCGTTAACGAGCGAACAGAAGCGATTGAGCATTTTAGTTCACCTAAGTTTATTGGTGAAAAAATTGGCCGGATTACCCAAGTTGGTAAAGATTTTATCAAAATCGATCCGAGCGAAAGCGGCAAAGATATTCACTTTAACAACGGCGATGGCTTGTGCTATTTCGTTGAGCATTATGAAACTCAGCGCCTGTCTGATGACAAGTTGTCTGGCTTACGCGTTAATCGTGCTGATGGTAACACCTTGTACTTAACCGAAGTGCCAAGAGATTTGAAAGTCGGTGTAATGATGTTCCGTAACTTTGACCATAAGTTTGAGGCCACATTAAACAAAGACTCTGCCACGCGTAAAATCAGTGTCGATATGCAATTTTTTGACACAGATGACGGTGTAGGGCTAACGGTGACGGATGCGCATAACATTAGTGTTACAGCGACATTAGCGTGTGATAAAGCCCCGGCAAATGACCAGGCTAAAACGGCTGAAAACTTAAAGAAGCAATTAGGTAAATTAGGCAGTAGCGATTTTGTGTTAAACAAAATCAACCTGCAAACTGAGCAAATGTGGTTTTTACCGTCATCGATGGTCAACGAACTGCGCCGTGATGCCGTGAGTGAATTAATGGCAGCAAGGGTTGCGGCTTATCAACGCCCAGAGCGTTGGGTGCATGATAAAGAAGCGCGTTTCCCGCAAAAAGCCTTGAGCTTTTTATCTAACGTGGCCAACGAAAAAGCTAAATCGTTTTATGAACAGCATGGTGTGATTCAAATCGAAGACACCTACGAAAAAAACACCGTGTTGCATGATGCGCCATTGATGGTCACCAAGCATTGCTTACGTTACAGCTTTAATTTGTGCCCTAAAGAAGTTGAAGGCATTAAAGCTGATCCAATGTTTTTAGATGTAGGTAAAGATAAATTAAAGCTGGTGTTTGACTGCCATAAATGTGAAATGATGATTGTGGGCTCAAACCAGTTAGTTAAGCAGCAATAACGCCATCAAAAAAAGCGTTAAAAATAACCAATAATAGCTGCCCAAACTCGTGCTTATCGAGTACACTGCGCGGCTGAAATTTCATGGGTTTTGTCCCGTGATACCCAAAGTAGGATTGAAAAGATTATGAGCGATAGCAAAAAGTATGGTTTACGTGTAACACAAGTTGAAAACACGTGGAAAACCGAAATCACTCGTCGTATGACAGCGACTAAAACCTTAGTGTCTAAAAGCCAAGATGGTTTTGCTTCAGAAGCAGAAGCCATTGCATGGGGCGAGCAGTCTCTACAGGGTTTCCTGTCTAAGCAAGCAGATCGTAACAAGCGCAAAACTGAAAAGCATCTTAAAGCGAAAAGCTTAGCAGCAGCGATTGCAGCTGAATCTGCCGTTGATGAAGATGAGCTATTTGACGCAGAAGACGAAGACGACGAAGAGTTAAACTAACATTTTACAATGGTGTAAATGTTATAGATAAGTTTCAATTTTTGTATGTTCAGGATAGGATATACATAATTAGAATGATTTTTAATCAACTTATCGTCACATCTTGACCTAGCAAGGATGACATTGGGATGAACAAGATTGCTGCAGTTATCAGCTACGCGGGGTGCGTTGGAATATTTAGCTTATTCCCCTATACCGCGTATGCTACTTTTCCAGCATTGGTCACATTAGAATCTGACAATGATGCTTCTGGCGTGCTTGTCATGTCTAGCGACGTCAAACGGCTAACGACTGTGTCGCAAACCTTCGGCTTTTTACCTCCTCTTTCATGGAAACTCGCTTTTAACGAAAAGCGCGGTGATATGACCATGGCTGAATTTATCCCCGCCAACGAAACCCTTAATGATTGGTCTAGCCTAGTGTGTATGCAAGGCTTTAAAGGGCTTGCCGAAGATGTTGACCCGGATGAATTTTTAGATTCAATGGCAGACACCTATAAAGAACATTGCCAGGGTGAAGTGATTTATCAACAATTAGGCAGCATGAAAGTGGAAGGCTATGAAGCTGTGCATGGTTTGCTAGGGTGTACGAGTATGCCTAACATTCATAATGCTTCTGCTATTGTGTCTGAGTCTTACGTTACCAGTCCGCGTGGCGAGATGGGCTACTTTACGGTAATAAGCGATGATGAAGATATTTATTTAGTGCACAAATCCATTCGTACCGCCGTATTTACTGCCGAGTCAGCTCCCGTCACCCAAAGCAATTATCGCGAGTTTATGGCTGAGCCTTAAATTGAGCTAACGTGAGTAATCTGCGCGTTGTTTTAATGCTTAGCGACTATCAGCAACGTGCTGATTCCGTTATAATCCTATCGACGTTTATGGCTGTATTTATCAATCTATTCAGCCATTAGACCGTTATTCTATATTTATTCAGTTTAGTCAATCTTTACGGTGCCAATGTTGAGTCATATCGACCCATTGGAGAATCGGGAAACCAGTGAAAGTCTGGTACTGCCCCCGCAACGGTGATAGGTGAGAGTCCAATATGCAATGCATATTTGCTTGGCTCGTGTGTACTCTTAGGTACCGCAACCTCAGTCCGGAGACCGGCCATAAAGGTGATTTCGATGATTTCGGTGGGCAGATCTCGAGATGTGATGTTATGCCGTTTTTGGTTTACTCAGATGAGTAAGCCGCAAAGTGGTGGTCAATGTTGCGGCGCTATTGCCCCATTTTTCCTTTCAGGAGTTAAAGGTAAATGGGTACTAAACCAACTACAATCGCACTATTAATCAGTGCCATGCTTTGCGCAACGAGCCTTAATGCTGTTGCAGCACCAACCTCAACACAATCAATACCAAGTGCCTCAAACGCGTCTAATGCAGATGTGAAAATGGATGAGACGATTGTGGTGATTGGTCGCAATCAAACCAATCCGTTAAATATTGCTGCCAATGTAAATGTTATCGATGCAGCTGACATCGAAATGAGCGGCGCAAATAATTTAACCGATTTACTGCGCGGCCAATCCGGTATTCAAGTGTCCGATAATAATTCTGGTACTGTGTTTTCGATGCGCGGTTTTTCAGCTTCGCAAGCGGTTAATAATACCCTTATTTTAGTCGACGGCCGTCGGTTAAATAATATCGATATTTCTGCACCAAGTGTTGAATCCATTCCACTTAACTTAATTGAACGCGTTGAGATTTTGTCTGGCAGTGCGGGTGTATTGTATGGCGACCAAGCGGTAGGCGGCGTGATTAACATTATTACTAAAGCCCCAACAGAAACCGCTGGTGGCTTACAAGTCAGTGGTGGCAGTTTTGATACCTATGAAGTTAAAGGCGATGTCTCTGGAGCCATCAGCGACACCTGGCGTTACTTTCTAGCGGGCAGTTATAACGAAAGCGATAATTATCGTGATAATAACGACAACGAAACCGGCTCTATTCTAGGTCGTATTCAGTACCAAACCGATGTTGAAGATTTTTATGTAGAAGTGAATTACTTCGATAATGATCGCCAGGCTCCAGGGGCGTTAAGTTTAGCGCAGTATGAAGATAATCCTCGCCAAGTCGCGTCTTTTTCAGACGGTGAATATTCTCACGAAATCACTACCGCTGTTCGCAGTGGCTATCAATATCAACTTACTGATGTATGGGCACTGGGTGCTGATTTAACGTATTCCGATACTTCAACGAGCAGCTTATTGTTTGGCAGTGCAGGGCATATTGATCGTGATTTATTGAGTTTTTCACCAAAAGCGACCGCGAATTATCCGTTAGCAAATGGTGCTTTAACTATGGTTGCTGGTATTGATGTAAGCCGAGGTGAGGCTGACTTTGACACCTTATATATTCAACGTAATAACGAACAAACCATGCAAAGTGCTTATGTTCAAGCGACTGTGCCGTTAACCTCAACATTGTCATATGTAGTTGGTGGTCGTTATTCTGAAGTGACCGACGATTTAACTGATCAATTATTGTATGCAGAAGGTATTGAGCTCGATAACGATGCTCATGCATTGGAGTTAGGTGTCAATTATCGTCCAAGTGTAGAACATCGTTTTTATGTTCGCGCCAATGATAACTTCCGTTTTGCGAAAGTGGATGAACAAGCCTATACGCCATTAGACGTGCAAGGATTAGATCCGCAAACCGGGCGTTCTTTTGAGGCCGGCTGGGATTGGACTGGTGCAACGCAAACCGTTAAGTTAAACCTTTATCGTCTTGATTTAGAAGATGAGATTGTTTACGACGGTAGCCGTACTGACGGACCTTACGGTGGTGGTGCAAACGTTAATGCCGACGAATCTCGCCGTTTTGGTATTAACACGAGTTATGAAGTGCAGTTATCAAATGACTGGTTGTTAGGCGCTTCGTACGACTATATTGATGCCGAATTTACTCAAGGTGAAAACGAGGGTAAAGCACTATCATGGGTCGCTGAGCATTCAGGTAAAGCGTACATGAGTTACGATTTTGCTGATCATTGGCAAACCTTTGTTGAAGGCGTTTACACTGGCGAGCGTTACATGGAAGGCGACAACAGTAATGCTGGCGATAAGCTAGACAGTTATGTACTCACTAATCTCGCGTTAAACTATCAGCGTAGTGCCTGGACTGCGAGTTTACGTGTCGATAATTTGTTAGATGAGGAGTATGTTGGTACAGGTTATTACTCGTCTTTTGGTAATGGTTATTACTCAGGCACTGGCCGAGCGTTTAGATTAACCGCGGGTTACCGCTTTTAATCAACTCAGCTAACTCAGCTTAAACACCAAAGCCAGTAAACTATTACTGGCTTTCGTTTTGATATATCGTTAAATTAATTTATAGCCTGATTCTTTCACCAAAGGTAACTGATGCATATGACAAATCTTGAACAACAAGTGCTGACTCAAGTTCAAGCGATTATTGGCAATGAAGAGCAAGTGATTGGCCGTCGTGGTATTTTGATACCATTAAAAAAAGCACTGATTAACGAAGCAGATATTCGCATTGTTATTGATACGGTTTCTGCCGATCCCGCGCTTGCCGCTCATTTATTACAACGCAGTAATACAGCGCAAACCGCAGGGGTTGTGTCGACCAAAAGCCGCAGTGTAAAAGACGCATTAATTCGTTTAGGTCAGGTGAATATTTACCGTTATGCTTTTTCGTTTTATTTAAAAGAACGTCTTGATGAACTCGCCGAGCCATACAAAAAGTTAGTGCAGGGTTACTGGGCGTTAAACGAAAAAATTGCACATGATTGTATCGAGCTACTGCGGGCAGAAAACGAAGCTGGAGCAGGGATAAAAGTCGATGCTGATGAAGTGCAAACCTTGGCCTTGTTTAGTGTGTTTGGACAAGTGATTGCTTTAACGGCATTTGCGTATTTAAATGCAGAGTTGCCAAGACCCGTATCATTAAAAGTGCTTAAATCATTGATTGACCAGCAACAACAAAAACTGTCTTTAGAGGCATTTGAGTCTTTAGGCTTAGATGATGATTTACGTGAAGAGTTTTTAATCGCGCATAACTTACGTCAAACACAAAACCCTGACTCAGCAGGACTTGTGCTTCGACGCGTGTTAGCTAAACGGAAACTATTGATTAATCCGTTGTAATGCCATGCCTTCACTTGCAACAAGCTCAAGCCACTTTTGAATCAAATTAGCATTAGTGGCGTCTCGGCGATAAGCGCCAAATAACGGACGCTTAAGCCCTTCTGAACCTAGTTTTACCGCCGCCAAACTTAAGCCCTGGCTTTCACGAATTGACCATGTTGGTAACGTCGCTACGCCATCATTACAAGCTACTCGTTGCAATAACATTGACGTTAAGTCGCATTGCTTTTGCTCACCAGGTTCAATGCCTGCAGGTTCTAAGAAGTGCTTGTAAATGTCTAAACGAGCTAACGGCACAGGATAACTAATCAAGGTTTGTTTCGCTAAATCTGTTGGCGTTACGTAGGCTTTTTTCGCTAACGTATGCTCACTCGATGTCACGAGTTTTACTTCAAAATCAAACAAATGTTGATACGCCACACTGTGTCCTGGAACTGGATCAGAAGTGAGCACAATATCTAACCCGCCTGTTTCTAGCGCATTAAGTGAATCAAATAAATGGCGGCTTGAAATATCAATTTGCGCTGCTGGAGCATGTTGCTTAAATTGCTCAATAACCGGCATTAACCAGCGAAAACAACTGTGGCATTCAATACCCAATTTAAGCTGCTGGCTTTCTCCTTCAAGACCGCGTTTAAGATCTGACTCTGTTGCAATCACCTTTGGTAAGATTTCTTCTGCTAAATTCAGCAGTCGTGAACCTTCATGAGTGAAAGTTAACGGTTTACTTTTTCGAACAAAAATAGCTGAGTTAATACGAGTCTCTAACTCTTTAATTTGATGAGAAAGTGCCGACTGGGTTACAAACCGCTTTTTAGCGGCGCCCGCCAAACTGCCACTTTCTTTTAACGCCATCAAGGTGCGAAGGTGTCTAAGCTCTATCATTTTCTCTCCACATGAATCTTGCTCAACTAGCTGATGAAATCAATTCGATTGCTTGGCAGCAGAGTAACACAATAAACTTCTAGACGTCCAGACGCCTGTATGAGTTTTTTTACATATTTAACTATTAATTTTAGTTAATGAAACGACTTTGCTGTATACAATATTCGATAACTGATCATTGCAGAGCAAGTTAAGCGATTAACCAACACACCATACGAGAGAGAAACGTCGTTCCTGACCGCGTCATATGATTGAAACCACATAACGCCTCGCACGATAGAAAAAAGCGAACAGACAAGCTTAAGGCTATACTGATAAAGGATTAATCATTTATTAATACCGCTTTAATGATCTGAAAATAAGGAGTTAGCATGAGTCATACTTACAAGATTATTGAACTTGTCGGTTCATCGCCAATCAGCAGCGACGAGGCAGTAAAAAACGCCATTGCTCAGGCCAATAAAACGGTTAAGCATTTACGCTGGTTTGAAGTAATAGAAACCCGTGGCCACTTGGAAGAGGGGTGATACCAATTCCAATAATTATGTGCTCAATCAGAGTCACTCAGGTTTTTCAGTTTGAGGCGCATTGATGAAAGAATGGCTGTTCCCTTGTAAAACAATGCAACAAAGAAATGGGAAGCCTGAGTGACTCCCAAGGGCGGGTTTCTGCACTTTTTATGCTGCTTAATATGATTTTGACGTAGAACAACTATGTCTACAATCCTATTACTTGCCTAAAAAAGCGCAGAATTCCCGCTGAATGACCAGATAATTATTGGAATTGGTATTTTGCCCACTGGCAAGTCACCATAAAAGTGGGCTTTACATTAGATGCTTAACATCATGACTGTTTAGCCTGACTCAGACGAAAACACCTAAAGCCTAGGCGTCTCTTGGTAAGCCTTTTTGTACTGAGCGGATGACTCGTTGAGTTTTACGTGAAAGCGCCTCTTGTGGCGCTTTTTGCTTTTGTTGTGCCTGCGCCCAATCGATATGCTCTAGCACCATGTCATCGACTTCGTCGCTGAGTTTACGTTTCTCGAGTGCGGCAATGATATCGGGATTTGCAGGTGCATTACCTAATGCAATGGCGATGTTACGTAGCCAGCGTTTATGGCCGATACGTCTTATTGCACTGCCTTCGGTTTGGCGTAAAAACACGGCCTCAGACCAATTAAATAAGCTGATTAAGTCCGGTTGGATGAGAGATGGACGGGTATGAAAGTCGCTTTCATGAGTTAATGGTGCTTTGCTGTTAACTGGGCAGACTAATTGGCAATCGTCACAACCATAAATTCGGTTACCGATTAAAGGTCTAAATTCTTCAGGGATCGCGCCCTGCAACTCTATCGTTAAATAAGAGATACAGCGCCTAGCATCAACGACATATGGCGCAACTATCGCATCTGTAGGGCATGACTTTATGCAGGCAACGCAAGTGTTACAGCCTTCTTCTATTGGAATATCTAACGGTAAAGGCAGGTTAATGAGCAGTTCACCGAGAAAAAACCAACTGCCAGCGTCGGGGTGTAAAATCAGTGAATGTTTGCCCGTCCAGCCCAGTCCAGCTTTGTCTGCCAGTGGTCGCTCTAATATCGGTGCAGAATCGACAAATGGTCTAAAGTCGGTGTCTTCAAATCCAAGGGTTTTGCAGTGTTCCGTAATCTTATCACCGAGTTTTTTAAGCCGTTGACGGATCATTTTATGGTAATCACGTCCACCTGCATAACGCGAGATGTAGGCTAAGTTTGGGTTGGTTAAATTACTGGCAAAACCGGCATCAGGTGGCAAATAATCCATACGTGCACAAATGACTCGTAAGCTGCCAGGATGTAACTCATTAGGCCTGGCGCGCATCATGCCATGGCTCGCCATGTAGTTCATTTCACCGTGATAGCCTTTATCTAACCAGTCTTGCAATCCCGCTTCGTGTTGGCTTAAATCAATGTCTGCCACGCCAATGTGAGCAAAACCGAGTTCTTTACCCCAGAGTTTGATTTGTCTGTTGAGCGCATCAAGCTGGGCCGCTGTCAATGGACATGGCTCAGCTGATTGGCTGGTAAGATCGAGATGTTGATCTGGATTTGATTCAGGGGTCGTTGCAGTCATAACACTATCATTGAGTAAACACGCAGAAATTATACCCGTTTTACTCGGCTTTAACACAGTTTCTGCCCGCTGCTTTGGCGGAATAGAGCGCTTTGTCGGCTTTGAGTAACAATGGCGATAGCTCTACTTCGCTACTGTAGCTTGCAACCCCAGCGCTGACGGTTTGTGCTAAGTTAGGCGCAATTTGTTGCCAATCGTAATGTGCTATGGTTTCGATTAAGCGCTCTGCAATTTCGATGGCTTTGGTTTTATCGATGTTAGGCAATAATACTAAAAACTCTTCACCACCCACTCGGCCAACAACATCGGTGTCTCGCATCATACTGGCACAAATCGATGCCAGTTTAACCAGAACCTTGTCACCAATATCATGACCAAGTTGGTCATTAACACGTTTAAAATGGTCGGCATCGAAAGAGATAATCGAAAAAGGTTTGCCAGAGAGTTGAGCCACTTTTAAAAAGTGTTGCCCCTGTGAATAGGTATCACGCCTATTTGATAATTTAGTTAGCTCATCGGTGAGCGCGAGGCGTCTAAACAACTGTTTCCGCATCAATTGTTTATAGGCGAAAATCGACACAATGATTAAAATAATCGCCACTAAGATAATAATGATAATTTGCATGTTTTCGTTGCGCTGCATTATCTGCAATTGTTGCTCTTTGTCTTTATCTCGCTGCACTAACAAGTCGTTTTCAGTTTGAATTTTGTGGGTATCAAAACGAGTTTGCATTTCAGACTTTCTGTCTGACATGGTTTGCTTGTCGAGTGCTAAATGTGAGTCAATATAGGCCGATAATGATTGATAGGCCTCAGGCCATTGCGCTAGAGCTTGATAAATCTCGCTTTTTAAACGTAATGCTTTGTTTAACCCTCGAGCATTTTCGCTGTAAAGAAAGGCTTTTTCGGCTTTTTGAATGTACTCTAGCGCTTGGGTATTGTTGTTGAGTTTGGAGTGGACTTGGGCAAGATATAAATTCATATAACTATAACTGCCATCATTATCAGATTTAATCTGTTTTTCGGCTTGTTCAAGTACCAATTTTGCTTCATCTAAACGATTTAAATTAATTAAATTACCACCGATACTGATCGAAGTATCTGCAGCGGCAATGAACTCTTTTTCGTTGAGCCAAAACTCGCGTGTTTTTTGATAGCGCACAATCGCTTCCTGAAACCGACCGAGCTCTTCGAGTGACATGGCTATTTCGTTGTTCGTTTGGTTTGCTGCAAACTTCTGTTGGTTGTCAATGTAGTACTGCTCAAGTATTAATTGATATTTTAACGCTGTTGTCGCATCGCCAAAGCGCCTGTAACTGTTGGCTAGCTCACTTAAATTGACGTTGGCCCAATAAGGAATATTAAGGGTTTCATATAAGTTTTGCGCTGTGATGAGATCTTCTAATGCGGCTGAAAAGTTACCCATATAAGATAGTATTGAGCCTCTAATACTGCGTCCGTCCGCAATAAGACGTGGGTCTTCAAGCAAATAAGCATTGTCGATAGCGCGATCTAAAGCCTCAAATAGTGAGCTGTTTTGACCTAAATGATGTAAGTACCATGTTTTGCATAATTGCAGATCAACCTGGATAAGAGATGGGCTGGGTTGGGCATATATTTTAAGGTATTCATCGGCATAAGCTATAGCTGCCGTCATTTGCTCAGTAGTATCAGAAGGCAAGCTCCAGCATGTTAAGCGGATATGTAATTGCTGCCGAATAGAATCGTTTAAGACTAAACTATTTTTGTACTCTTGCAGTAGTGCGCTCACTTCGTCATCGGGTAAAAATTTGCCGCTATCAAACAGCTGATAAATTTCATCAGCGCGAACGTTTTCGATAGGATTGGCATATGCAATAGTACTCAATCCCATCAAAAGCATGAGTACGATAGTGCGAGTCAATTGCGTTATTTTTAGCGTAAACAAAGTGTCAGAGTTCCAGCATTCATTATTATTTTAGGCTTAACGTTTCCAAGAATAGCGTTTTTTTGTATTAATGTCTTGCGGATGAGTTTTTCGCGATTATTATATCATGTTAATGTTTTGTTACACTTGTTTTTGGCATGTTCAGCAGACGTTTTTGTATCCTTTTTGCAATAATAATATCGATGTTGACGTTTGCATTCACATAAGTACGCGAGTATAAAGACGCCTTTGTGATTGTGGCTTTATATACACTTTGCTCTGAATAGCCTTGCAGAGTCGCCTTAAAAGCGCCTGAGTGTTGACCACATATTATGTACATAGTTGCTAAAAGTAGAGAGAACACCATGAGTAACGTTGATCAGCAATATCAAGATGTAGCCAAACAGATTTCGTACAATGTAGCCAATAAAGTGCTACCCATGGACAAATTACCAGAAACACTTCAAGAGGCTTACGAAGGCTTATTTAAAGAGCTGATTGAAGATAACGCTAACGCATTTGCTCACGCTTGGGATGCTCTGCCAGGCAGTGCACAGAAGTTAATGACCAAAGCTGAATTCCATGGCTTTTATATTGCCAATGCGTGGATGCAATTAAGCCGAGTTGCACAAGAAATTGCAGACAGTGCGGATTCTGAAGAAGAAATGAATAATAATGAATACGATGGCGTATTCGGTCGTTTAGCTGAGCAGTCGCTTAAAGAGTGTATCCGTAAGCTTAAAAAAGCCCGTACCGATCGTTCTATGTTTAACAGTTTTAAACAGGTGATGTCAGCTTAAGCTATGTTATGTGAACATAAAAAATCCCAGCTAGGCTGGGATTTTTTGTTTTAAGACGCTTAATATTAATTAAAATGCGGTACGTCTATAACGACGGTATTCTGGCTCCCAGAAGTTTGCTTCAATCGATTGCTGTAAAAGCTCATCGGTGCACGGTAACGCTAAACCTTGATCAATCGCTGTTCTTGCAACCGCAAAGGCAATGTATTTACTGACTTCTTGAATATCTTCAAGTTTTGGCAATAACGAACCCGTACCGTTTTTACCCAGTGGTGAGCATTCAGATAACGCCTGGCTTGATGCCATTAGCATTTCATCTGACACGCGTTTAGCACCGCAAGATAGCACTCCTAAGCCAATGCCAGGGAAGATAAAGCTATTATTACACTGGGCAATTTCATAGGTTACGCCATTAACAACAACTGGCTCAAACGGACTGCCTGTTGCCACTAAAGCTTGACCTGAGGTCCAGTGTAAAATGTCTTTTGGTGTTGCTTCTACACGGCTTGTTGGGTTTGACAGTGGGAACACAATAGGGCGTTCGCAGTGGCTGTGCATGGCACGAATAATTTCTTCTGTAAATAATCCTGGCGCGCCAGATACACCAATTAACACGGTTGGCTTGGCGTTGTTAACCACATCCAATAACGAAATGTTGTCGCTATAGTTATCCCAGCCATTAACGCGATCGCATTGCTGAGCTAACTTCTGTTGGAATGGTAGCAAGTTAGGCATGTTGTCTAGCAACAAGCCCCAACGGTCAACCATAAACACTTGAGAGCGTGCTTGCTCATCACTGATGCCTTCAGCAACCATTTGCGCCACAATGGCTTCGGCAATGCCGCAACCTGCGCTACCGGCACCTAAAAAGGTGATGCGTTGTTGGCTTAGTTTGCTGTTAGCTGCTTTACAGGCTGCCAGCAATGAACCTACTGTTACAGCAGCAGTACCCTGAATGTCATCGTTAAAACTACAATATTGATCTTTGTAGCGTTCCAGTAATGGCATGGCATTTTTTTGCGCAAAATCTTCGAATTGAATTAACGCATCTGGCCAGCGACGGCTAACAGCTTGCATAAATTCTTCAACAAATTCAGCGTATTCTTCACCGCCAATACGTTGATGACGCCAGCCCATGTACATAGGATCTTCTAACAAATTCGGGTTGTCGGTACCCACATCTAAGGTAATGGCTAAACAGTAAGCTGGGCTGATGCCACCACAACTGGTGTAGAGTGACAATTTACCAATTGGGATCCCCATTCCACCAATACCTTGGTCGCCAAGGCCTAAAATACGCTCACCATCAGTGACTACAATCACTTTTACTTTATGACGAGTAGAGTTGTTTAGGATGTCATCTATACGGTCTTTGTTTGGGTATGAAATAAATAACCCGCGGTTACGACGATAGTTTTTTGAGAAACGCTCACAGGCTAAACCCACTGTAGGGGTGTAGATAATCGGCATCATTTCGGTGATGTGATTACGCAATAATCGATAAAAAAGCGTTTCGTTGGTGTCTTGAATGTTGCGCAGATAAATATGTTTATCAAGGTCGTTATTGAAACTCTTAAACTGGTCATATGCACGCGATGCCTGTTCGTCGATAGTTTCAATTACCCAAGGTAATAAGCCTTCAAGGTTAAAATAAATGCGTTCTTCTTCGCTAAATGCAGTGCCTTTGTTAAGCAGAGGAGATTCAAGAATCGCAGGACCAGCGAAAGGAAGATATAGGGGGCGTTTATTATCGTCCATGGGTAACCTTTATAAGTGTGTTTGTGATTAGAATATTTTCAAGATAGATTATCACGTCTGATGTTTTTTGTGGTCTGTTAAGTGACTAAAATCACGTTTTTTATTATGAACTACAGTCCTACTTCAAATGCATACATTCAATAAGCTTTGTTTGAATTCAAACGCTAGAAACAAAAATGCGCAGCCTAAGCTACGCATTATTAGCGTGTTGCAATGTGGGTCATTGCGACTTTCTCAGAAAGCTTACATACCGCGGTGTTTAATCGATAACCCTTTTACAAAGTTACGTAACACTTGGTCGCCGCATGTTTTATAGTTTTTGTGGTCAGGATTACGGAAAAGTGCACCTAGCTCCGATTTAGACATGGCAAAATCTGCTAAGGCTAATGCTGCAATAATATCTTCTTCACGCATTTCTAGTGCAACACGCAATTTTTTGAAAATAAGATTATTGGTTAATTGCTTTAATGGTGCAGGCACTTCTGTACCTTGCTTTAAGCCACGGTTGTTGATAATCAAACCATCTAAAAACTGACACATTAATTTGTCGTTACAAGCTTGATAACCTTCTTCTTCCTCTTTTTTCAGCAGCGCAATAATTTCATCTGTGGTGATTTCGGTATTAGCTTGGCTGAAAATATTAATCATTTTGGCATTTGAAAAGTCAAAAACAAAACGAATACGGCGAAGAATATCATTGTTAATCATAAGGTTCTCTGGCGCGGCTGCGCATAAGTGGTTTAGGTCAAGTGACGAAGCGCTATTATAGCGAGTTATGTGCGATCCGTCAGATTATTCGTCAGTTTTTAGTCGATTTCTTATTGCCTGGCGAATTTTGTCATGTAAACCAAAAACACGATCCATGTTGTCTAAGTCCCATGAGGTATTTTCTAAAATAACCACACTTAATTGTACTTGCGGATAATAGAGCATCAGGCTGATGTAGCCTGGTAAGTAACCGCTATGGCTGTATTCGATTAGCCCATCCTGATGATTAATTTGCAAACCATAGCCATAACCGAGTTCACCCCAGCGATGTGGTCGCTTGGCACTGCCAGTCGACATGGCTTTGACACTGTCTGATGATATAAAACGCTGTTGCTGTAAGCCTGCGATAAACGCGGCAATACCTTGACTACTGGCTTGCATGGCGCCAAAAGCAATAAAACTATCATCGATTGTGAGCTCATCTAAAAGCACTCGTTGCTGTTGTTGCTCCATAAACCCGGGGACTAAACGCGGCTGATTCGCATACATAGCCGTGATTTCACCGACATCAGCACTGATGTCGAGTTGGTATTGTTTGGCGAATTGATTAACTAAATCAGAGTAGGGCATGTGGTAGCGTTGACTCAGTATATCGCCAAGTAATTTGTAGCCATAGTTAGAGTAACTAAATTGGCTCGCAGGAATAAATTGTGACCTCGCATTTAAGCTGGCCGGTTTGGGCGGCAAAATGCCCGCGGTATGGTTAAGCAGTTGCGCAACAGTGACGGGATGTTCGGTCACAATATTCAAATAATCAGTGATGTCATCGTATAAGGTTAATTTTTGCTGCTCAACCGCACCTAAAACTAAAGTGGCAGTGATGGTTTTAGAGATTGAACCAATGATGAATCGGCTGTCTTTGACTATGCCATCTCCTGCTTGATAATCGACATAGGTTTGTTGATTATCGCTTATCAATATCCTACCGCTAAACGGCCTTGAGTCATTATCAATAATGGTTTGTACATCTGTGTTGGTAAAACCGATTCCAAAAGCAGATAAAGGCAATAAGCTTAAGCTGATTAATCCGCAAATCTGTGCTGTTATTGATTTTATGGCTTTGAGTTCAAGCATGGTTAAGCTCATCGCTTTTAAGCCAATCATTTTGTTAAATACCAATAAATAAACAACAGTGCAAAACTGACTAAGTACACTAACCCAAGCCAAGACAGAGCCACCATAACAGGGCCATAACGATGCTCTTGAGGTAAGTTTTTACTGGTCATTAAGCGGAAGTTTAGCCAGGCAAAAATCACAGTAGTCATAAAAGCAAGGATCATCACAAATTCAAGTAATGGAAGCAAAGCACCTTTAAAGAATAAAATAAGCATTAAGCCGAGTGCACTCACACCTAACATCACCGGCGTTAAATAACTGCGTGGCGACGTATTATTAGACAGCAGCTTCCAGCCCATATCCAAAGTACGGCTGTAGCCATCTATGACGGTGACTGTGGTGCTGAAAATACATAAAAAAGCCACAATACCAATCAAATAACGGGTTTCATTGCCCATCACTTGGCTATAAAGAGTGATAAGTTGTGAGGCAAATACCGCGCCTGAATCAGAGAAACGCTCGCCACTGCCGTGCATCACGAGTGCGCCTAATGCTAAAAACACAATCGCGAGAATGGCGGTGGTGACATAGCCTAAATTGAAATCGAAAATGGCCTGTTTTGCGGTGACGGTTTGGCTTTTGCGTTTTTCAATGAGCCACAATGAATTCCAGGCGCTGACTTCAATGGGCGCCGGCATCCACCCCATCATCGCCACTAAAAAGCCCACGTAAGCCCATTGCCAGGGTGATTCACTTGCCAATGGCGTTGCCAAACCCGTTTGGTGATTAAAGGCTAACGCGACGGCGATTAACGTCGTCAGGGTAAGGGCAAACATAATCACTTTAGTCATTTTATCGAGCAGTGTGTAATGACCAAAAATCAATAACGCTAGCGAGCTGAGTAAAACCATCAGTGCTAAAACATCAATTGATAATGGCACAAATTGCGTCAGCATTGCCGCGGTTAACATGCAAACCCCTGCCGTACTGGCAATGGCTGCGATGACATTAAGCCCCGTAAATAGCATTAAATAGCCTCTACCTTGCTTTTGATAGCCTTGAAGTAGGCTTTCATCTGTGGCGGCGGTATAGCGCGCGCCTGCAGCAAAAAAGGGATATTTTAGGATGTTGACGAGTAAAATCAGCCAGGCTAACTGCCAGCCAAACTCGGCCCCAGCACGAGTTGAGGCAACTAAATGCGATGCGCCAATGGCTGCGGCAGCCATTAAAATGCCCGGGCCTGTGGCTTTTAAAAGAGTATGAATTTGAGTAGTAAAAGAGCTATGTTTATTTTTATTCGACATGATAAATAGCAAAAACCTATTGTGGAGAGTGTGGCGCTAACGCTTGTTCAATACGCAGCAAAGTAGCATTCATTTGTTGCAGGTTCTCAAGCAATAATTGATCGATATCGACGTTATCTACAACCGTAGATTGGCGCTCTGTTAGTAATGATTTTTGCAATAACACCTTTTCTCTAAACGCTTGCACATCGACAACGCCGACTAAACTGATCAACGACCCCATACCCGATTGCCCAGCCGTTTCAACGGTGAGTTTGTGTATACCAAACACCCGCATTAACGGCCCTTGAATAAGCGCCATATCGGTTATTTTATCCAAAGGGACCGTGTTCTCTGTGCGGGTTAATAATCCTTTACGGACAATCAGTTTTTGGGGCGTCAACTCAGCACTCATATTGGCAATATACCGTTTGGTTGCCAGTAAACCTAAAGGAAACCACAGCAATAACAAAGGAATACCAACAATGCTCACTGAAATTAACAACGCACCTGAGACAAGCCAGTATAGGCCTAGGTTTGCATGAAAGTGTGCACTAACTTGCTTTTGATCACTCATCTGACCTCCATACTAAAAGAATTTAAATTCACTTTTTTTGATTGTTTATTCTTGATTAAGTGATTGGTTGCATTTACATTACGGCATTGCGCTTACAATGTATTGACATTGTTAAAATTTAACATAACTTGAACACGTAGATTAGCATCCAAGAAAGTAGTAAGCGGTAATGTTGTTGCCGCAGTTTGCAGTAGTCATGGATATAAAACAATAAATTAACGTTAAGGATGATCATGAAAAAAACTACCCTATTACGAAGCGCCTGCGCTATCGCTGTTTCACTCTCTTTTGCTCCTGTTTCACTTATTGCTCAAGCGGCTGATGACGCTCAAGCAAAAGTTGAACGCATTGAAGTAACGGGTTCTCGTATCAAACGGACTGATATTGAAGGGCCTTCGCCAGTACAATCACTCAACAAAGACGATATTGCTAACATGGGTTTTGACAACCTACAGCAATTACTTGAACGTATGCCTGCTAACGGCTCTGGTGCGTTTTCTACCCGGGGTAACAGCCAGGATTCTACCGCAAACGGTGGTGCATCAATCAGTTTACGCGGCTTAGGCCCAGATGCGACATTGGTGTTAATCAATGGTCGTCGGGTTGGTTCGAGTGCATTTGCCGAAGGTATTTCAAACTCATTTGTTGATATTAACAACATTCCGGTTTCTGCTATTGAGCGTATCGACATCCTAAAAGATGGCGCGTCAGCCATTTATGGTTCAGACGCTATCGCGGGTGTGGTGAACATTGTCTTGAGAAAAGACATTGAAGGCATTGAAATTAACTTAGGTTATGGCGACGACAGTGGTACGGGTTATGACGAAACCACAGCAAGTTTAGTGTGGGGCGTAAAAGCCGATAAAGGCAGCGCGTCAGTTATTTTAGATTATTTTACTAACGGTACTTTATCTGCAGAAGATATGGGCCGTTTTGGCACAGCTTATCAATCACCTTACGGTGGTGAAGATTACCGTTCATCACGTGGCTATCCTGGCTATTTTTATGTGAATGGCGTGCAAACCATTGACCCTGATTGCCCTGCAGATAGCGTCAGTGATGATTATTGTTTGTTTGACTATGGCCCATACAACATGACCATTCCTACTTCTGAACGAGTAGGAGCAATTGGCCAGTTTGATTACATGTTAGGTGAAGATTTAACGGCATTTTTGGAATTGTCTGTACAACACAACACTTCTGAAGCCGGCGGTGCACCAACGCCATTGGATGAAAAAGCAAAAATGACCGTACCTGGTACTCATCCAGACAATCCTTTTGGGCAGGATATTGATATTGGCCGTTACCGTACCGTTGATGCCGGCGCACGTCGTTGGGACATCGAATCAGATACCATGCGTATTGTGGCTGGTCTTCGTGGCGTCATAAATGATTGGGATTGGGAAGTGTCTGCGCAGCGTGGCCGCAGTGAATCAACGCAAACAGGCGATCGTTCACAAGGCTGGGTAAGAACTGACTACTTACAAGCTGAAATCGATGCGGGTAATTACAATCCATTTGGTGGCGTAGCTAACTCGCAAGATGTGATTGACCGTATTACCACTAGTTTAGTGAGACAGGGTAAGTCGAGCATTACCGCCTATGATGCGAGTATTACTGGCCATGCATTTACTATCGCAGATCGCGATATCATGATGGCAGCAGGTGCAGAGTATCGTGAAGAAAGTGTCAGTGACATTCCAGATGAGCAGTTCCAGCGAGGTCTGATTTTTGGAACTGAAGCGGTATCTGCATTTGGTTCGCGTGATCAACATGCTGCCTACGTAGAATTATCTATTCCTGTTGCAGATAATTTTGAATTACAGTTAGCCGGTCGTTATGACAGCTACAGCGATTTTGGTTCAACCACTAACCCTAAAATTGCCTTCCAATGGGGCATTAACGATGAGATTACGGCACGTGGTTCTTGGTCTACGGGGTTCCGTGCACCCTCACTTGCGCAAATTGGTTTAGGCCCATCAGAAAAGAGTGATTTTTT
This sequence comes from Shewanella sp. MF05913, assembly GCF_059758095.1. NCBI lineage: Bacteria > Pseudomonadati > Pseudomonadota > Gammaproteobacteria > Alteromonadales > Shewanellaceae > Shewanella > Shewanella sp. MF05913. The sequence goes on along the minus strand of NZ_JCAYNT010000002.1, from coordinate 187,147 downwards.
AATCGATAGCTATCGTTGTGCCGCCGACAATGTCGACTGTGGATTATTAGATTATAACTTTATCTTTGCCGGCAACCCTGATTTAGATGCTGAAGAGTCTGAAACCTGGAACGTTGGGATGATTTGGGCACCAAGTCAGCAGTTTGATATTGGTTTTGATTTATTCAATATTGTTCAAGACAACAAAATTGATTCACTGCAAAACCAAGAGCTTTACGATGAAAACTGTGGCGATCAAAACAGCACCGTGTGTTTACGAACTGCGCCACAAGCAGGTCAAACATTTGGGTCGATTGATGTGATCAAATCTGGATTTGTTAACATCGGTTCGCAAGAAGTGCAAGGTATCGACTTATCGACTCATTATGGCCTTGAGCTAAGTAACTATGGCGATATTAAGTTCGGTTTAGAGTACAGCTACTTGATCAGCTTCGAAAAAGAAGTTGATGGCGAGACTATCGATTACACTGGTGAGTACGAGTATCCACAACACCGTTGGTTAGCGACAACTAACTGGATGATGGACGACTTTGCTGCCAACGTAAACTTAAGCTACATCGGCGAGTTTGAAGATTACAACAAAACGCGTACTGTTGACGCGCAGTTGTTAGTTGATATGTCTGGCTCATACCGCATTAATGATATGTTTAAACTGTCGGTTGGTGTAAATAACGTGTTTGATGAAGAACCATCATTTGCGATTGGTGACGGCGATGCAGATCTTTACGGTTATGCAATGGGCGTACATAACCCACTAGGCCGTTATGTTTACACTAAAGTGACAATGAAGTTCTAATTTGATAGTGATATGAGTGGCGTTAATCCGGCTTTAAAGCTGGATTAACTGTAAGCTCATTAAGCACCACTAAAAAGCCACCTAACACTCAACGTGTTAGGTGGCTTTTTTAATCGTCAAAATCGAGTGAATACTAGACCGCAATCATTTTGACGACAATATTGATTAAAGCTGAGTCGCAGCCCATTTTGCACGGCTTTCACGACTTTCACTTGCGCCTGTGTCAGCGCGATAAGCTTTGTACGCTTCGGCATCCAATGCCACTAAACTCACATCGACTTCAAGCAACAATTTACACTCTTTTTTAATGCGCCATGCTGCTGTGTTATACAATTCAGTTAGCGGCAATGAGCTTAAAAACTCTGGGTTATATTGAGTGTAAAGCGCTTGAGTTGGGTAAACCACAAACGCTAAACGGCGCTTTGGCTCTTTTTTAAATAACTCTTCAATACCATCGGTGGTGTTTAGCACTTGCATCTCGATAATGTCATCGATATCGAGTAATTTTTTTTGTGCTGGTACGGGAGCATCTTTTTCGCCAGCTTCCCAGGCCAATACGTCTTCGTTGCTGGTGGCACTCAGGCTGGCAACTTGTTCAGTTGTTAGGCCTAAAGATAAGCGTAAATATTGCATTTCAATCGCGTTCAAGCCGGTATTCTTAGACATGTTTATTCCTGTATTTCTATGCGTTAACGTTTATTGTATTGGCAACAGTATTTTACTGTCCAAGCCACACGTCTTCAATCCAATCCCACAATGACTCCCAACCTTCCTCTTTGAAACGCCCATTTTTCCAAAACTGCACTTCACCTTCTTCGTTAATGCAGTAAAAGCCATCACCGACTTGGCAAATTGCAATTTGTTCACGCGGCATACCAATAGACCACGCGTAGCAGGTCACTTCAGGAAGATAAGTATGTGAGTTAGGATCGGCAACCGTTACCGGTTCAATGGTGCCATAAATCACATCACTGGCTTCTAGCAGAAATTCTTTTAAATCTTTAGGTAAGCCAATAAGAATTTGCTCTTCAACTTCAACAAGTTGCTCAAAAGTAGGCAGCTCTAATGGTACCGGTACGGTTTCGCTTAACTCTTGCAGTTGATCAATAATTTCGTTCATGTGTATATCCAGCAGGAAGCTATTGGGCGCGATTATAGCAGAAGTGTTTGAGCATGCATTTTTCTGGCAAAAAAAAAGCGCTCAAATGAGCGCCAAAGGGTGTTTGTTACTGCGAATAACTACGCGGCTTGTATTGATGATGGGTAGATACTTTGACGTTTATAGTTTAGCCAAGCTTTATGGTATTGCTTGTGAGAGTCTTGGCGTAACTTAGCAATATTGGCTTTTTCGATATCGTTTACTGTTCTTGACTGGTTTTTTGCTTGTAACTCTATCGCTTGAATTTGCTCATAAACGAGATGCTCTGGGCCGCTCTTAATCTCGGCGATGTCATTTAAATGAAACTGTACTTCTACCACCATTTGACTTTGTGGCAATTTAACCAATACATTTAAATCACGATAACCTGAGGTTTTAGGTGTCGCAAATCGGTTTTTTAATTGCACAATATCAGTGTGTTGGCGCAATTGTTCAAAACTTACCAGTAAGCTGCTTACATCATTGGCTACCACACTGGCGCGGGCGATATCGGTTAATTGGCTGGCGTCGCCATTAAACTTTAATTGCACTTTTTGCGCGGCACGAGCATAACTTTTCGTAGCAGGAATGATAGCTGTTGTATGGCTCATTTGATTAATATGGTTTAGTAGGTCTACAAGCTCTTGCTGCGCTTCAGGAGCGCGAATCATTAATGCATGTAAATCGCGAGTATCTTGAATTGCAGCGGGAGTATTGTGTTCGCGTAGGCTGACTAGCTGGTCAATGTCATTGTGCGACGTTTGGCTGAAATCAGATGACTCGGCTAACTTGTTATATTTAACTTCGTTAGGTTGAGCAATCGCGCCTCGGGTTGACAGTAAAATTAAGAAGATAAAAAACGTACGAAACAATTTATTCATCGAATAACTCCAGCAAAATGTCTGTGAAATCACTGTACCGCTTTTTCGCTGAATAGGGGCTGAATGAACAAGGTTTAATAAAGCCTATTGATGCATCGAAATTTAATATTGTTATTATTTATGAGTGGCTTATTGTTTTTTTACTTATAAAAAAGGGCATCAAACGATGCCCTTTTTGTGTGTAAATGTGACCTAGGTCAGCTATTTACTTAGGGCCTGCTGACCTTTTTTGGTTAAATTTTGTTCGAGTTAAAAACGTTTTAATCGAGGCGAATGGATAGATGCCTAGTCATCTAAGCAAAATTCATTCAACAAAGAGTAAAACATTTTTAGCCGAACCCTTCGGGAAGCGTTTGTTGGCCATTTTTACTGCGTTATCGACTTTTTATGTAGAATAACTACACCTCTATGTCTCTGCCGCGCAGTTCTAAATGTGAATAATGGCCAACAATTCGCTGCAAAAACAACCTTGAAAGATCAGCAGGCCCTAGTTGATTACCAAATTTTTACACGGCTTTCTGGTGCGATATACATCTTGTCGCCTTCTTTCACGTCATAAGTAGTATAGAACTCAGGCATGTTAGACAGTGCGCCTAGTGCACGGAAGTGACCAGGTGAATGCGGATCAGTGGCTACACGATTACGCATTGCTTCTTCTTTCATCTTCACGCGCCAAATTTGCGTAAAGCCCATAAAGAAACGTTGATCGCCGGTTAGACCATCAATGACCGGCGCTTCTTTGCCATCAAGTGACATTTTGTAAGCTTTGTAAGCGATAGTAACGCCTGACAAGTCACCGATGTTTTCGCCCAATGTTAAGCTGCCGTTTACGTGTAAATCGTCAAATACTTGATAACCATCGTATTGAGTAATTAATGCATTACCTTTGGTTTCAAATGCTTTTAAGTCAGCTTCTGTCCACCAGTCACGCATGTTACCTTCGCCATCAAACTTAGCACCTTGGTCGTCAAAACCGTGGCCCATTTCGTGGCCGATAACCGCACCAATACCACCGTAGTTAACTGCGTCGTCAGCTTCTAGGTTAAAGAATGGCGGTTGTAAAATCGCTGCAGGGAACACGATTTCGTTCATGGTTGGGTTGTAGTAAGCATTAACGGTTTGTGGCGTCATGTGCCACTCGTCTTTATCAATTGGTTGACCCAATTTAGCTAAACTTTTGTTGTGTTCAAAAATAGCAGCGCGTTTAGCGTTACCCACTAAATCATCTGCTTTAATGGTTAATTTAGTGTAATCATCCCACTTGTTTGGGTAACCAATTTTTGGATTGAATTTTGCTAATTTGTCTTTTGCAGCCACTTTAGTGTCTGCACTCATCCAATCTAATGACTCGATGCTTGAACCATAAGCCCCGCGTAGGTTTTCAACAAGGTGTTCCATACGGGTTTTAGCTTCTGGCGCAAAGTGACGCTTAACGTACACTTTACCCACCACTTCACCTAGGGTGTCGCTTACTGTGCTCACACCGCGTTTCCAGCGTGGTTCTTGCTCTTCTTGACCGTTTAAGGTTTTCGAGAAAAAGGCAAAGTTTTCGTTGTCTAATGCTTCAGACATGTTGCTTGCATTGTGGGTTAGCGTCATCCACGTTAGGTAGTTTTTCCATGCATCAAGCTCGTTACTTTTGATAACCTGGCTTAATCCCTGGATATAACTTGGTTGGTTGATGATGATATCTGTTTGTTTATCACCACCCACAGCCGCTAAATAACCTTCCCAGTTAATGTCTGGTGCAAGTGTCGCAAGATCTTTCACTTGGTATAGGTTGTATGTTTTGGTGCTGTCGCGCGTTTCTACCACATCCCAATGTTTTTCAGCAATTTGCGTTTCTAGTGCAAGTACCGCTTCTGCATTGGCTTTCGCATTAGGTAATCCAGCTAGCGTGTACATTTTTTCAATGTGTTCAACATAGGCTTTACGGATGTTAACAAAGCGCTCTTCTTGATTAAAATAGTAATCTTTTTCAGGAAGGCTTAATCCATATTGCCAAATATGGGTCGCGTAACGGCTAGAGTTCTTTGCATCGATTTCGACATAAAACGCTAATGGTGTTCCGCCGCCGTTAGCTTGGTTTTCACCAAAAAACGCGGTTAATTCTTTTTTGTCTTTTAAGGCGGCAATTTTATCTAAGTCAGCTTGGATTGGCGCGATACCGATTTTATTTAAGGTTTCAACGTCCATAAATGAGCGATATAAGTCAGCTACTTTTTGTTCATCGCTGCCGTCAGCTAGATTTGGCGTAGCACTTAAATCTTCGATAATGACTTTAACGTCATCACGGGCATTTTCACGTAAGTCGTAAAACGCACCAATGTTGGTACGGTCGCCAGGAATTTCAGCATTCTTCATCCATGCACCGTTTACGTACATGTAGAAATCGTCTTGTGGACGAACCGTTTTATCGATGTTGTCGAATGTAATACCAGACGTTAATGCTTTTTCAACGGCAACAGCGGTGGCTGTTTTAGCAACGTCTGCAACGGGTGCAACGACAGCCTTGTCATCACTACAAGCGCTTAGACCTGCGATAAGTGAGGCACAAAGACCTCCAATAACCAACTTTTTCATTGTATTTCCTTTGCTGTGTTTTAGGCGCCAAATATTGGCGTACGAGCATTTTGTATTTTTATTATTATTGTTGGTCCTTAACTAAAGGAAAACCCCAACATTGTTGTGAATACTATGTTAAGGCCTTACTAGGCTAGAAAACAAGGCGCATTTAGTCCTTTTTGCCTCAGATGGACTGAGGATATGTAACCAAAAATTACGTATACCGTAAAAAATTCACTGATTGATTTCTATTTAACCGTGTAAGCCGCATAATAGCGCCATTGTATTTAGAGTGAGTGTGTATTGTGCGTTTAGACAAATTTATCTGTGAAAGTACCGAATTGACCCGTTCGTTGGCCAAAAGAGCCCTGCATCGTGGTGATGTGACCTGTGATGGCGAGGTGGTTAAGAATTCTGGTTTTAAGGTGTTGCCGCAAATGGATGTGTGCCTAGAAGGTCTGTCTATCAGCATTGTAGGCGATCGTTACATCATGATGAATAAACCGGTTGATACCATTTGTTCTACGATTGATGAGCAATATCCGTCGGTGTTAAGTTTGATGGAAATTGAAAAAGCCGACACTTTACATATCGCTGGACGTTTAGATGCTGACACGACAGGCTTAGTGCTGATCACCAGTGATGGTAAATGGTCGCACAAAATCACTTCACCAAAGAAAGATTGCGGTAAACGTTATTTTGTTGAATTAGCAGACCCGATAGACGACAGCCTAGTGCAAACCTTTGTTGATGGTATTGAATTACGTAATGAAGATGGATTAACAAAACCTGCGGTACTGGAGATTGTAGAGCCAACTCAAGTGCGTTTAACCATTAGCGAAGGTAAATATCACCAAGTAAAACGTATGTTTGCTGCGGTAGGCAATAAAGTGGTAAATCTTCACCGAGAAGCCGTGGGCAACATAGAGTTAGATGCCAATTTAGCGCCTGGCGAATGGCGTTTTTTGACTGATGACGAAGTCAAATCAGTTAAATAAAACCTCAGCTTAACCTAGTTTGTGAGTGACGTTGCTTAAGCATAATTAGCCCAAATGTAGGTGTGGTAATAAAATGCCCAACGATATTATTGTCGTTGGGTATTTTGTTTTTATGTGTTTGTCTTGCTTAGTCGGGCATTATTATGTGAGAACTATTTATTATGTGAGAGCTATTTATGTAGGATGATTCGGCCGCTAATGGTGTTGATATTCACCTGGCCATCACCTGATAACGTGTTAAATTGCAAGGTTTTACTTGGCGAGTATTTCTGCTTTAAGGGAGTATCGTCGGTCAATTGATTATCAATTTTGCCACCTGGGCCGCCATCAATCGTAAAGCTTACATTAGGCTGCTCAGTAAATCGTAAATTCATGTCACCGCTTATGGTTTCTAGTCTAGCGTTTGCCAGTTCAGCACCCAGTATTAATTGGGCATCGCCACTGATTGTGACCATATTTAAAACAGATATCGCCTTTAAGGTCGCACTGATATCACCAGAGACTTGGTCAATCGTAACCTGGGTATAGTCGCTGTCGGTATTGAGCTCACCACTGACTAATCTCAGCTCAGCTTGACCTTGGCTGCCATTATCCTTGATGTCCCCCGATACGGTTTCAAGATTAATTTTGCCGTTTAATTGGTCACTGGTGATGTTACCTGACACCGTTGTTAACTTGGTATCACCGTTTAATTGTCCCGCCAGAATGTTGCCACTGACTAATGCCATTGCAACTTGCCCGCTTAACTTGGCAACGCTAAAATCGGCTGATACGCCTTCGGCGTTAAGGTTAAGTTGTTTGGGTAGATAAATGGTCAGTTGCGAGCCTTGTTTATTACTGCCTTGATAGCTGCGCGGAAGTTTGTCCTCAATCACCACCATATTGCCTTTTACATCGAATATAAACCCTTTGCTTAGCTCGTCTAGTTCGCCTTTAACTTGGATGCTGTTGTTGTCCCAGCTAATAAATTCCACATTGCCACGTTGTACTTTGATACTCACGTTGGGGTTAGCAACGACATCGTGTTGCTGGTCGACCGACTCTGCTGCAATAGATAAGGCGCTTATGGCCATTAATGGCGCTAATAGTGCGTATTTTATGCTGCTCATAGGGTATTTCCTTGTGCTGTACGTGTGTGGGTAAAAGGCAATTTTTGCCCTTGCTGTAATAGAGTGATTTGACGCTGCATTATCCAGCGCCATAGTTGCCAAAGTTGTTGATTAGTCGGCTGTTGTGCCAATGCTGCTTGCACTTGACTTGACGCGCTTTCTAGCTCTGCGAGCGCCTTGGCAATGTCTGCTTGAATATGCTCATTGTTGTCTGCGGATAACTGCCAGCTCACGGTATATTGATTGCGGATAAATCCATTTAATTGGTTTTGATGAGTTTGAGCAACTTGGTTTATCAATTCGATTAAGTGATTATCCACATCAATTGATGCAGATGTGTCTACTGTTGCAGTCGTGATTTTTGCCGTTTGCACCTGTGATAATGTTTGTTCTTGAGGTAGTACAGGTTCGTCGCGCCATTGTGTTAACCATAATAATGAACACACTAGGAATGTAGCGGCTATTGCCCATAACGGGCGAACGACATTTTTATGAAGCGCTTTTTGCGGCGTTAATTTCGACGTTAAGCGCGGCTTAATGCCATCCCATAAGTCTGTCGTTGGCGCAATCTCAGGCGGCAAAGTACCGATTAAATGGTCTAGGTCATGCTTTTTAGCGCTCATGCCAGCATCTCCTGTAGTAAGTGTTTTGCATTGTGGTACTGCGCTTTGCTGGTGCCCACTGCAATGTTCAGTAGTGCTGCTATTTCATTATGTTGATAACCTTCAATCGCGCACAGTACAAACACAATGCGAGTTCGTTGCGGTAACTTAGCGATACATTTGTCGAGTAAATGGTAATCGGTTAATTCAACGCTTGGCATGTCTTTATGTGCAATATCTTCTGCAGGTAAAAATCGTCGCCATAACGATTGTTGCGCCTTTAAATCGTTAATGGCCTGGCGAACACATAACCGATGCAGCCAGGTAGTAAACTGGCTATCGCCTTTAAATTGCCCCAGCTTGTGCCATAAGCGAATAAAACACGCTTGAGTGATGTCATCGGCAAGTGCCTTTTGGCCGCTGAGTCGAAAACAAATCGCGTATACCCGCTGGTGGTGCCGGCGATACAGTTGTTCAAATGCCTGCTGACACCCAGTTGTGGCAATGGCAACAAGTTGATTGTCGTCTAGCTGCGCGAGGTGGTTTATTGGCTGTGAATTAGGCTGATTGATACCGGCATCCTTAATATTCCAAACTGTCCATTATGATTGTGTAGTTATTTGACAGGTGCAAGTCGGTAAAAGGTTTATATGGAGGTAAATTATTTATTCAATGTGGATGTAATACCATTTCCATTAATTATGTGACCAATCAGAGTCACTCAGATTGTTCAGTTTGAGGCGCATTGTTGAAATAATGGTTATTCCCTTCTAAGACAATGCAACAAAGAAATGAACGGTCTGAGTGTCTCCTGCAAGGCGGTTTTCTGTGCCTTCTATGCTGCTTAATAGCATTTTGACGTAGAGCAACTATGTCTTCAATCCTATTACTTGCCTAGAAGGCACAGAATTCCCGCTGAATGACCAGATAATTAATGGAATTGGTATAAAGCTGATGCCAATTTCAGAAATCCTTTGGCACCGTGAACTAATCTTGAGGAAATGGTGATTTAGTTCAGCGTATAGTTAATCCTTATAGCCGTTAAAAAAATGGCCTAGCAAATTTGCGAGGCCATTTTCAGTAATTGCTGAGGCTATTTAAAACCATTAGGGATAATTACAAGGTGACGGTATTGACGCCATCTGGCGTACCCACTAGTAATACGTCTGCACCGCGGTTTGCAAATAGGCCGTTAGTGACGACACCTACAATGGCATTAATCTTAGTTTCCATCACTTTAGGATCTAAAATTTGCATGTTGTAGACGTCTAAAATCACGTTACCGTTGTCGGTCACAACCCCTTGGCGATACACTGGGTCACCGCCAAGTTTGACTAATTCACGTGCCACATAAGAGCGCGCCATTGGAATGACTTCAACAGGCAACGGGAACTCCCCTAAAATGGATACTTGCTTAGTATTATCAACAATACAAATAAACTTTTTCGCGACTGCGGCGACAATTTTTTCGCGAGTTAATGCCGCGCCGCCGCCTTTAATCATGTCCATGCGGTCGTTGATTTCATCTGCGCCGTCAACGTAGACATCTATCATGTCAACACTGTTTAAATCGAATACTTCAATGCCCAATTCAATCAACTTTTTAGTTGAGGCTTCTGAACTTGATACCGCGCCTTCGATGTCATCTTTCATTGTCGCAAGTGCATCAATAAAGTGATTGACTGTAGAGCCCGTGCCAACACCAACTATGGTGTCTTTTTTGACATATTGTAGTGCAGCCCAGCCTGCGGCTTTTTTCATTTCATCTTGTGTCATTATGGTATTCCCAATGCTAAATAATCTGTCGTTACTGTTCTAATTGGCGCGATTATAGCGCAAATTAAGGTGTCGGCGTTTGCTGTTCATCATAAAAATGGGCATTTTTAAACGCACTTAATACCCTGATATTAATGTCGCTCATAAACTTTTTCTCTAGGCGTACGTCCATCACGTAAGCTTTTACTGTAATGGTTTGTAAAAAATCGCCTAAGTCATATTCGTTACCTAAATTGACAATAATGGGCTTATTTAAAAACGTATAAGGTGAGCACTGCGTGGCTTCGCGGGCGAGGGCAATGGCTTTTTTATGGTCGACATGCATAGGCAAGGTAAACTTAACCACGACCATTTCATCTAATGCACCACTGTTGGCATTAGACACTGCTGTTTTTAAGGCTTCTGCATTAGGTATCATGACGGTATTGTCGTCAAATGTGCGCAGCCAGGTCACACTCCATTCAAGCTTTATCACTTCACCATAATGGCCTGACAATGTGACCATATCGCCAACACGATAGGGCGGGTTTATCATAATAATAAACCCTGCAATCATATTTTTTGCCGGCTCTTGTGTCGCTAAACCGATCACAATACTGATAGAACCAACGACGGCAAGAATGAGGTTTTCGTGCGGGTCAATAATGCCAACAATCGAGTAAATAATGACAGACAGCCACACGAATAAACGCACAAACGGGTATGACCTATTCCAAATTAAGCGGTATTTAGGCAGCGCTTTATTTAACTGCTTTAATAAAAACTCGATAGAGATTAACAATAACCACGCGATCAAACACAGCAGTAAAATACTGACTATGCGATCAAATGAAATGATCTCTAAAAATGCTTGTAATGCTTTGCGTGAATCGTCCATGTTCGCCTCGTTTAATGAAACAGCTTATTGTTATTGACCAAGTGGCTGGCGATAATTTTTGATAATGCCGGAGTGATAAAATAAAAGTGTTGAGCAAAATCTCGCTGCGAATATTGTGCAATGATCAGTCCTTGGCGTGCTAAATAAGCCAACTGTAAGCTGCTTTGTTCAATTGTTTGAGCAAAAATGTGTGCATGTTGTGCGACTCGCAATCCACCGTGGACATAAATTTCAGCTAATGAAAACAAGTCACTGTCTTGGCATGATGGCAAAGCGGATGCGTTAATTTTACAGATATCAGTACATTGTTTTGAGTTGTTATCACTGCCTGTACTGCTGTTATGCTTGGTGCTATTGTCAGATTTTTCACTGCCGCTGCTTTGAGCAATATCGGCTTGATGAGTCAACGAATACTGTAACAATAATATGGCGAGTTTCGGGTGACCTTGACTGATAATATGCAATTGCTTTAATTGGTCTTCGTATGGATTGACGGCATCATCATTGTCACTTTTGTTGTGCGTTGCTTCAGATGATTTTTGGCCGCGATGACTTTCTGTGTTGCCGGTTTCTTGGCTTAAATAGTCGTCGCTCATTAGGCCTAAATCGACCAGTTGTTTGGTCTGTATGCTGGCGAGTTCTTTTGCATTGAAATAGTCGAATGTAATGACATGCTTAATAAAGTGAGTAATTTCATATTGAGCATTTAATCGTTGCCAAGCGAACTTTTCACAGCCCAATATCCAGCAATGATGCTTGCGGGTTTCCATTACTATCGTGGCAAAGGTCACTAGCGCCTGCGCATTGCCCATCATTCTTAACATCAACTTGTGCAAATCGTCGATAACAATTAATTGTGCTGGTAGTTTGTTTATCGCAATGATGATGTCCGTAATACTGGTATCCGTCATTGCAGCGGGTGGTTGCATGTCAAAGCAGTAGCATACATTTGCAATCGCGTCGCGGGCACTCAGCGGGGCAGTGTAAAAGCTCATTATTACCCCTTTTTCGGGTAACGGTTTGACTGTAGATGTAGAGGCGTCTTGCTGTTGTGTATTGATGTTTGTTAATAACGAGGGAATTTGGCCTAAAAAGGCTGACAGCCCCGCGCCAGCGGGGGCCACAATAGCGCTTATTTCACCATGATGGTTACGCCATAAATTAATCACGTCTGTGATTTGTTTTATTTGCGATTCGCGAGCAATAAAATCTTCTGCAGTGCAGATGAACGGTGAAGACATATTTTCATTAACGGGTTCTTCACCTGTTCGCGGTTGATATTGGTTTGCGATGGTTTTGAGTGAGATAAGTCCTTTTTGTGCATCATCAGACTCAGTTTTAAGGGTGGCTTTAGGTGCAAAAAAGGTATTGACCCATTGAGTCCAGCGGCTCAAAAAACGCAAGTTAATGTCCATTTACACTCTCTTTTTTACTTTGTTTTTAACGATTTATTTTATCTTAACATGAAGCTAACAAAAGCGGTATTTGACTCACGACTCTTATAAACCTGTTTGCGAAAGAGTCTTAACTTAACCACGCACACCGTCTAAATTGTGCGAATATTAGTCGAGACTAAATTTGAACACTTGATCTACGTTAATTAATGGCTAAAAACCTACTCGAAAGTAGTATTTATCTATTGTCGGACTAAACCTTTATCGTATACTCAGAAAAATAGAGAGTCTAATTTTTCAAGTGAGAGTGATGAAGCTTCGTTTCCTTTTTGCCTGCACCTTATTATGTGCTACTTCGCTAAATAGCGCGGTATCTTTTGCAGCTCAGGCTGTGCAAAACAAACCTCAACAAGAATTAGCATCGGGTAGTGCGATGCTGGTCGATTTAGCCACCAACGAAGTGCTGTATGCCAGCAACCCTCATCAACCTGTTCCAATCGCCTCGGTAACGAAATTAATGGCCGCAATGGTGACATTGGATGCCAAACTCCCACTAGATGAAAAAATATCAGTGAACATTACCGACTCGCCAGTCATGCGCAATATTTATTCGCGGGTACGTTTAGGCAGTGTGGTGACTCGTGAAACTATGCTGTTATTAACGTTGATGTCGTCTGAAAACCGTGCGGCGACATCACTTGCGCACCACTATCCTGGCGGATTTAAGGCGTTTGTGCGTGCCATGAATGATAAAGCAACCGCGTTAGGCATGAGCCAAACCCATTATGTAGAACCTACAGGTTTGTCGCCAGATAACGTATCAAGTGCGAACGATTTGATTTTATTACTTAAAGAAAGTCAAACATACCCGCTGTTAGGCAAACTAAGTTCGACCACTAAAAAGCACGTTAACTTTGAATCGCCGCGCTACGCGTTAGATTTTCAAAATACCAATAAACTGGTGTTTAAAAATAACTGGAATATTGCCTTAACCAAAACCGGTTTTACCAATAAGGCAGGGCACTGCTTGGTGATGTTAACCGAAATGAATAAGCGCAAAGTCGCATTTGTGGTACTGGACTCATTTGGTAAATATACCCATATGGCAGATGCTAACCGATTAAAGAACTGGCTAGAAACGGGGCGGACAACACCCATCCCAGCGTCGGCTAAAGCCTATAAAAAACAACGCCAAGCGATTCAACATAACAGTATTTAATTGTTAAAAGTGACTCTTCATTAAAGCCCATTTATTGACAATGAATGGGCTTTTTTATTGATACGCTTTCGATGTGGGTTTATAAACGAGCAGTAGGTACCAAAAAGTACCTACTTTTTTATCGATAGCGAAAGCCTTACACTATTGTCATTAATAGGTTGTGAGGTATCAATATGTTGAACATGGATTTTAGCCAGCGAGTGGTGATTAATACTGCTGATCTTGAATGGCAAAATAGCCCCGCTGTGGGTGTTGTGCGTAAGCGCCTTGCACGCGAAGAGGCTGAGCGTGGCCATGCAACCAGCATTGTTAAATATGAAGCAGGCGCTAAATTTAACTCACACCCGCATCCCTTAGGTGAAGAGATTTTAGTGCTTGATGGAGTGTTTTCTGACGAAACCGGCGATTATCCGGCTGGCACCTATTTACGCAATCCTGAAGGCTTTGTCCATGCGCCGTTTAGTGTTGAAGGTTGTACGTTGTTGGTTAAGCTGCATCAGTTTCAACCTACAGATTCACAAAAAGTGGCTATTAATACCAATGAAACTCCGTGGTTGCAGGGACAGGGTCAGTTGCAAGTTATGCCGTTACACCAACATGGTACAGAATCGACTGCATTAGTGAAGTGGCCCGCTGGCGCACATTTTCAACCGCATCGTCATTTTGGCGGCGAAGAAATCTATGTCATTAGCGGAGAGTTTATCGATGAGCTGGGGCGTTATCCTGCCGGTACCTGGATCCGCAGCCCGCATTTAAGTCAGCATAATCCGTATGTGGAGCAAGAAACGGTGATTTTGGTCAAAGTAGGGCATCTGTAAGTTCACTCTTTATTATTCTGACATTAGGTTATTTAGTGTCGTTGCCCATGTGCCGAGTTAATGTGCCGAGTCAATGCGCCTAGTCTGGCGCATTTTAATGGTGGCTCAATGTCATTAACTTCGATACGATTAAAGCATTAAGCGGTTTTACAAAACCCAATCAATTTTGCCTGTCATAATCTATTTCAGCGTCACTCTTTAAGGATAAAAAGTGCACAGCGATATCTCTATAGCGCGGTTTAAGCAATTTCCCCGATTAATGTGGATTTTGTTGTTTGGTTCGTTTATCACCCGCGGAAGTTATTTCATGGTGTGGCCATTTTTGGCGGTCATTTTGTATGAAAAATTTGCCTTAAGCGCAACCGAAGTTGGCCTGGTATTGTCTTGTGCTGCATTTATTGCCGTGTTCACTAGCTTTATTGGTAGTGCACTATCAGATCGAATTGGTCGTCAAAAACTCATGTACCTTACCGGCATTTTGTACATTATTTCATTTTCACTCTTGGCCGAAGTTGACTCTGTTTCCGGCTATGCCATTGTGATGACGCTGTGTTCTATTGCCACCTCATTATGGCGACCGCTTACCTCTGCCACCATCGGCGATATTATTGACGACCCACAGACACGTGAGTTAGCAATGCAGTCATTGTACTTTATTGTTAATGTTGGCTGCGCAGTCGGCCCTATGTTAGGTGTATGGTTAGGTTTAACGGGACAACAATCGAGTTTTTACATTACAGCCGCAGCATTTGCGGTATTGATATTGTTGTTATATTGGGGGTTTGCACACCAGGCTACACAAGGTGTTAATGGCACTATTGAGCAAGTGCCAGATGAACTTATTCCTGCCATGGGCGACCCTGTCGCAGCCGTTAAACGTAAACCTGCACATGTGAGTCGCCAACAAGTCGTCGCGATTTTATTGCAAGATAAGCTTTTGCAATGCCTTATTTTTGCCAATATTTTATGCATGTTCATTTATGCTCAAATGGACAGTTCGCTTATCCAATATCTTACCCGTGCTAACGCTCCAGACTTATTGCAGCTCATCTCAGCGATGATTTTTACCAATGCGTTAGTGATTGTGTCGACCCAATTTTTATTACTGCGTTTAATGGCGAGTTACAGTTTAATTCATCGTATTCAGTTTGGGTTAGTGTTGCTGATGGCTTCACAAGTTTGGCTCGCTTATAACCCGATAGATTTATTTTGGGGTTGGATTGGTGCCATTGTGGTTATGAGCCTAGCGGAAACCATTTTATTCCCCACCATGAATGTACATATCGATCGCCTTGCTCCTAAACATTTACGCGGGGCTTATTTTGGGGCGTCGTCATTTTATGAAGTGGGCTTTGCGATTGCACCATTGGGCGGTGGGATCATACTGGATCATCTTGGTGGCTATTGGTTGTTTATCATTGGCGCCATATTGTCGTTGGTGGTGATTTATTTATACAGCATGTTGGAAACGTTACCACGGCCAGATTTTGCCGCAATGAAACGGGAATAATATATTGTGTTTAAGGCCGTGATATTTAATTCGTCAGTTAATTTCCCATTAACAGTATCGCGAATCAAGTGATCTCAACGTTCGCTACATAAGCTTTTGCGAATTTAATAATGTCGGTTTATATATTCAGTTTTTTCACTATAGAAACGGCCGCTATTTTGTTATTGTTTTGCCCATTATGTTGATGAAGTAGGGTAACGTTTATGTCTGTAAAACAAGTGAATGAATTTATAACATCGTTAGATGATCGAGCAGATGATCTGCGTTTTGAAGAGACTATGGCATTGATTGATGCACATTTCGATTTTACCCCAAGCGCGTTTAAAAATGGCGACCAATTAAATGATGCTGAGCAGAATTCTGGTTCTTGTAAGGTGTTTGCTTTCGGGCAAATCCAGCAATTAACCCCGCAGCAAACATTAACATTATTTGGCCAGCACTATCGTGATGTGGTTGCCACGCCAGAAGGCAACGATCATCAAAATATCCGTCAGTTTATGCAACACGGTTGGGATGGGATTTTGTTTTCACAATTGGCATTGAAACAAAAGTAACCATTATACGCGAACATTAATAATCAATAATGTAACCTAGAGTCGACAATCGCGAGGTATAAGACTACCTTTGCACCCATATCAACCGTATCATTAATAGTATTTGGTTTTTTTAACGGTAAGGCTTATTGCTGGTTAATTATTGTAGCCAACGCCTATTGAATCGCAAAGGAATCCATTTTATGAATCGTCACATCATCCCATTGATCATTATCAGCACCTTATTGATGTGCTCTTCAGGTGACAGCTTCGCTAAAGACAACGACTCGCAGGGTAATAGCGGTAAACATAAATCTGATAAACATGGAAAAAAGCATGATAAAAAGCATGAAGAAACTTATCAGACTTATTTTAGTAATGATCGCCAGGTGATTATTATTAATTACTATAATACCACCCGTGATGCTAAGCATTGCCCACCAGGATTAGCCAAAAAGAATAATGGCTGTCAACCACCGGGCAGTGCTAAACAATGGCGAAAAGGTTACTCATTGCCTGCTGATGTTGTTTACTACGATGTACCATCTGCGCTTACTGTTCAGCTAGGTCGTACGCCAGAAGGACAAAAGATTGTCCGTGTGGGTACTGATTTGCTGTTGATTAGCATCGGTACGGGCATGGTGATTGATGCAATACAAGACCTTAACGATGTGTTGTAACGTCGTTGGGTAAACCTTGTTATGGTGTTAGTTTTGCCATTAATCGTTAGCGAAACGAAAAAGCCGACCAAGGGTCGGCTTTTGCTTAAACACAGATTTTACACATCATTCAAAACATATGATTTAAACGCTTAATCATGTTCGAATATCGCTTCTTTTAAATCATTAATTGTATTTATATCGACATCGCCTGGCTGAGTGCTCCAGGTGACACGCAGATAATTGGTTAAGTCTTTAAGTTGTTCATCAGACAACGTCTCGGCATAACCTGGCATGGCATAAAAGCTGGTGGTGGTGTTGTAGTGTTGGCTTTTTATGCCTTTAAGCATGACCGCGACAACATTGTGTGGGCTAGCCTTATCTAATGTGGCGTTCCCCGCCATTGCTGGAGCAACATTAGGTCGACCTTC
The DNA here is from genome assembly GCF_059758095.1 of Shewanella sp. MF05913. NCBI lineage: Bacteria > Pseudomonadati > Pseudomonadota > Gammaproteobacteria > Alteromonadales > Shewanellaceae > Shewanella > Shewanella sp. MF05913. The sequence continues at coordinate 169,841 of NZ_JCAYNT010000002.1, read as the reverse complement.
ACCATTTTGACTATGACAACCAGCGCAATAACCCATGTATAGGTTGTATCCGGGTAATTCACGCTGGTGGCCATTAAAGGTCAGCGCTTTAGCTGCAACGGTTTCGTCAGTATCAAGCAGATAACTGCTTACCGCGTGCATGTCAGCATCGGTTAAGTGGCTAAAGCTGTGGTATACCACAGGATACATGCCGCCGAAGACTGTACCTTTGCGAGAATAACCTTCAGTAAACAAAGACTTTAAATCATCATGAGTCCAGTTTTGTCGGTTAAGCTCAGCGGGAGTAATATCTGATGCCTCTAAACCTTCGATAACAGCGCCTTGGAAGTGTTTGTCTTGTTCCATGGCAAATAAGCTATCTCGAGGAGTATGGCATTCACCGCAATGGCCTAGCGCATTGACTAAGTAATTACCTCGGTTCCACGGCTCACTTTTGTCTTCTTTCGGCGTAAACTCTTCAGCATCATGGGCAATTAAGTTCCACGCCTTCAGGCCAAAACGCACGTTAAAAGGAAAAGAGACATCATTATCGAGATTGGCTTGCTTAATGGGTTTAGTACTCATCAAATAAGCATATATCGCTTTGGTATCTTCATCCGTTAGCAGACTGTAAGAGGTGTAGGGCATAGCTGGGTACAAATTACCGTTAACGCCGACGCCATGATGCATAGCATCAAAAAACTCGTCATAACTGTATTTGCCAATTCCGGTGTCTTTATCTGAGGTGATATTGGTTGAATATACCGCCCCAAACGGGGTTTCAAATGGTAGTCCACCGGTTAACTCTCGCCCGCCTACGGCAGTATGGCAGGCCACACAGTCGCCAATCTTCATCAAATAAGCACCACGTTCGATATCGTCATGCTTGTTGCCACTGTCATCCGCCGCGCTACAAGCACTGGCAAACAAACCAAGGCTTAAGCTGAGCAATACATTCAGGCTTAACTTACGTACCATTATCTGGCGGGCTAAATAGTTTCGGTATAATGGCTTCATGACAGGGTTAACCCCTTTGTCTTGAGGATCAAATCTTTCATCCCAGCATAATATTTTACATAACCAGTACAGCGGCAAACATGTTCGCCTAAGGCTTCTTCAATCACGCGTTCTACTTGATCTTTGGCAATAGGTTTACGCTCTAGTCGTTCAATTAATGCGGTCGATTCATTGACAAAACCCGAGGTGCACCAACCACATTGAAACGAGAAATGTTCCAAAAAGGTTTGCTGTACAGGGCTTAGTGCAGTGATTTCGCCTTGAGCGTTTTGCTTAGCATGGCCTTCTACCGTACGGATACGTTTACCATTGAAACGCTCAACACCGTTGATGCAAGTACGAACGACTTCGCTCATGCCTTGTTCGTCATCTACGATGACAGTACAGGCATGACACACCCCAGCACCGCAACCAAACTTAGTGCCAGTGAGGTTTAAATACTCATGCAAAAATTCAATCATCATGGTGCCATCGCCGACGTCAATCGGGCCAATAGCTTGGTTGTTAATAGTTAACTTAATTGACTGGCTCATGCCATGGCCTCCTTGATTTTTTTCGCTGTCATAGGTAATTCGTAAAAACGCACTGCGGTAGCTTGATAAACAGCTTCAACTAGCGCAGAAACTACAGGTATCATGACCACCTCGGCAATGCCGCGGCTCGGATCCGTTTCAGACAACTGCGGTAAAATAGTATGTTGTTGGCTCCAAACCCCAACGTGTCGTGCTAGCGGCACCTTATAGCGGTTGATATTCCAGGTTCCATTACCGGCACCAGCTTCAAATGGGGGTAACTCTTCATGCAGAGCATGGCCAATTCCCATCGCAAGACCGCCTTGTATTTGGCCTTCAACAAACTCATTCACAATCACTTTACCGGCTTCTAACCACGTGTGAGAACTGAGCAAGCTGACTTCGCCATTACCTTCATTTACGGCAATTTCAACTAAGGTTGCACACGGAGCATAGTAAGTCACCATGGCATTATTAAGCTCAGCCTTTGGGTAGCTCATGGCTTGACGATCGATTAAGTGATAGCCGTTTGAGCTCATGCGGGCTTTACGAGCAGCGCTACCATGATACTTATCACCTTCGCCGTATTGCAGCGCTAATGCATCTAGAGCAATGCGCTCTTTGGTGCCGAAAATTTCAAAATCAGCTTCAGCCCAAGCCCAACGGTTAAAGGCATGGCCCATTACGCCAACCACTAAACCTAAATCGTGAGCACGCTTGGCGAGAATGTCGATTGAAAGCGGTGGGAAGCCCATGGCAGTTAGCTTGCCATCAGTCCAACGACCATCACGAGAATCATTGAGATTGGTTGCGCCCATTGGTGTGTTGAAATACAACTCGTTCCAAATCGACACTGCAGCAGGCCAAAGTCCGTGACGATAAATAATATCGGCGGCAATACGAGTGACATGGCTTTGATAATACGCCGACATAGATGCTGATGATGCCATGGCTTTCACGGGTGTCCAGCGTGGGTTGGCGGCCATTTCATCTTGGCGTTGCTGGGAAATAATGTATGGATTATCGGTTTGCACCAATTGCATTGCATCCCAAATATCAATTTCAGCCAGTTTTACTTCGTGGGCAAAATTACCTAATGACTCACTAACCACAACCGCTTGAGACGTTTGCGTGCCAGTCCCCATTTCGATAAAGCCAATTTCTAAGGTTATTTTACCGTCTTTGGCTAATCTAATTGCCGCACTTGGTGCAGCAGCACCAGTACCATAATCTTTGGTCGCCATACCAAAGCCTACGCCGTAACGCATGCCTGGATTTTTAGCTTCATAATTAGCCTTTGCAGCAGCTCGGTTTTGCCATACAGGGGCTTGTTCAGCCATGTCGAGCATTTCACGGTAGCGTAGGGTGCCATTAGGGATAGCACCTTGAGTATTACGCTGTCCTGACTCCATCACGTTAGCCGCGCGTAACTTAAAAGGATCAACATTTAACTCAGCGGCTATCTCGTGGATCATGCCTTCCATAGCGGTCATCGACTGCAATGTACCGTAACCGCGCATTGAGCCCGCATCTGGATTACGCGACGCGTAAGAGGTGGCAATAATATCGTTGCGCGGCGTGTAGTAAATACTTTGCATTGCCGTTGCGCCAACGGAGGTGACTGACGGACTGAAGTTAACGCGGCCACCACCATCAACAGTAATCTGTGAGGTTAACGCTTGAATTTTTAAGGTGGCTTTATCTACCGCTAAACGACTCTTCATAATGAAGGGATGACGCTTAAGACCTGATTGAAATTGCTCAAAGCGGTCGTTAGCTAAACGTACGGGACCGTTAGCATAAATAGTGGCTAGCACGCCATAATACGGGAATATTGAATGATCTTTAGCGCCAAAACCGCCGCCGATATAAGGCGAATGCACCACGAGGTTTTTAACTTTTTCTGCTAATGGACCAGACGACAGCATGTGCACGGCCATCTCTTGAAAATCTTGTGGAGATTGCGAGGTAATAACCGTATGGAACGTTTGGCTACTGGCATCAAACCAGCCATTAAAGGCTTCAGGTTCCATCATCATCGGGTCGATAATTTGAGTGCGATACTCGCGCTCTAATACTTGCCATTGTTGGCTTTCTTTTGCACTTTCAATTTGTTTTTCTATTTCGCCTGCATAAAAAAGACCGCGTTCTGACACAGTACCTTTGGCACTCGGATCGCCAGACCATTCTGGTTGATGGTTCTTAATGTTAGGGAAAAACAATCCATCGTGCAGCGGGCTATAAACATCTTCGCGATCACCATTCTCACCTTCAACCCGAATAAGACGCCAGCTGGCATAAGGGTCTTTAGTGTCAGATACAAAAGGGGTTTTCTCACCATAACGTAGTAGCGCATTATCAAATTGTAATAATGACTTTGCTTGTTTAAACGCATGGAAGTTATCGAATAATAATATGGCTACGGCGTGGCCCAGATAAGCGGCAGTTTGCCCTTCAGGCAACAACATATTGTCGCCGTAAAACTCAGGTAGTTTTACCTTATCGCGGGCAAGATCTGCCGCGGTAATGACTTTATATGGTTTAGCTGAAGCGGGAAGGTGTTCAAGGGAAAATCCTTGATAAATATGCGATGCATCGGCAGCGCGTAAAATAAAGGCGTAACCTTGCTGTTTTGGCCAGCCAGCCATGTCCATTGCACGGTAATCTCGGCCATAGACTTTTTGACCAGTGACTTTAGCGATACCGTCGTTGCGAAATTTAGGTTTAGATTGGCCTTTAGCCTGTGTTTGCCATTGTGCTGCCAGTTCAGGCGAAATGATCGACGCATTAGCGCGACTCATTTCCCACAATAAAGGCGCTGAATATACAGCGACCCCACCAATGACACATTGTTTTATAAAGCTCCGGCGCGACGCATTAGGTATATCCATATCTCACCTCTGTTTTTCATAAGAATAAATCAGACGTCATTATGTTCGTCGCCGTCCGATTTTGGCCTATTGATAGATTGTATTATGTAGATTGCGTTGAATCTAAATTAGCAATCTAAAACGGTAACATATCGATATAACAATGCATATTCTTGATTGTTGTTGGTGTTTTATTGTCGCTAATAATTAAGTATAAAAATGCAACTTATTGATGATTTAATCTCCTAACGAAGTGATTAAATGATTAATCACGTCATAAAACAGTGCCGCATAATAATGAGCTTACACAGATAGGCAATCGTTTTTTTAATCTGTAATGCATAATTTTATTCAGCTTAATCAAGTCTATACCGAAGTGCTTGGTGTTATGTTTATTGTGTATAATTATCACGATATAAGATTGTATTTTTACATTCAGTGAATATGAAAATAATAAACGTCGGCAATTTAAATAATTAATTAAGAGTTTACTTAAATTGTAATTAATTATTCAAATTGTAAGGGTATGGTTGTTTTTTTGTTTTATTGTTGTCGCCATAGTAGCGGAGGTAATGAGGTTGTTAAACGCTAAGTTGATGATTAATATTCAATAGTAAAGCCTAAGTTATTTTTCGATGTTTATACACATGGTGCTATTTAAGGATTATCACATTGTTATTTTTGGATTCTTTTAACGACTTTTCCTCGTTGATTACACGGTTACCTAGTGAAGTTTTGGTAAAATAAAACGTCATTAGCTTAATTTATGATCTAGGCGGAGAAGCTAAGTCTATAAACTAAATCTATGAGCTAAACGTGCTTGAAATAGCCGTATTTTTAGGTTGTTAGTATCATCAATTACCTCTTTGCATGTCTCAATTACTCAACTATTTTGTGCTAGCTCAACGTTACCACTACCAACACTATTAAAGGGGGAATTAACCGCTTACACTACAAATAGCTTAATTACCTAGAGTAATATTAATGAAACCAATTATTTGTAGTAGTGCATTAGAAGCCGTCTCCTTAATTGAAAGTGGCGAAACCTTGTGGACTCATTCCATGGGGGCAACTCCAACATTATTATTAAACGCGTTAGCCCAACATGCATTAACAAAGCAGGGGTTAACATTATTGCAGTTGCATACCGAAGGTGCTGAGTCGCTAAGTGATCCCAGTTTACAGGGGCATCTACGCCATCGTTGTTACTTTGCTGGCACACCCACGCGGTCGTTGTTACAACAAGGTAATGCCGATTATGTGCCAATTTTCTTGTCGGAAGTACCTAAGTTATTTCGTTCAGGTGAGCAAAAAATCGACACGGCTATTATTCAAGTCTCTCCGCCAGACAAACACGGTATTTGCTCATTAGGTATTTCGGTTGAAGCTACACTGGCGGCTTGCCAGGTGGCGGGTAAAATTATTGCTCACATTAATCCCATGATGCCTCGCACCCACGGCGATGGATTTATTCACTACAACAAGCTCGCTGCTGTATTTGAGCAAAGCCAGCCATTGCCGCAACATTTAATCGATTCAAGTGATAAAACCAGCCAGGCCATCGGTCAGCACGTTGCCACCTTGGTTCGCGACGGTGATTGCTTACAAATGGGCATAGGCGCTATTCCTGATGCGGTATTGTCGTGCTTAACAGCGCATAAAGATTTGGGCGTTCATACTGAGCTCTTTTCAGATGGCGTGCTGAATTTAGTTGAATTAGGCGTAATCAATAACAGTCGTAAAAAAGTGCATCCAGGAAAAACGGTCACTGGTTTTGCGCTGGGTAGTCAACGACTTTACGATTTTGTCGATGATAATCCTTCGGTGATTTTTATGGACATCGAGCAGGTGAATGACACCGCAATCATTCGTAAAAACCCTAATGTCATGTCGATTAACTCGGCGTTACAAGTTGATATATCGGGTCAGGTTTGTGCTGACTCTTTAGGGACTAAAATATACTCAGGCGTGGGCGGGCAAATGGACTTTATTCGCGGAGCTGGGCTGTCAGAAGGTGGGCGTTCTGTTATTGCGCTGCCAAGTACTGCAGCTAATGGTACTGTGTCGCGAATTGCTACAGTATTATCGCCAGGGGCGGGCGTAGTGACCACTCGTGCGCATGTACACTATATCGTCACAGAGTATGGAACCGCTTATCTACGCGGCAAATCGTTGCGCGAGCGAGCCCGAGCGCTTATTGACATTGCCCATCCAAAATTTAGAGAGCAACTTTGCCAAGAGGCTTTTGATATGTGGCAGCTCACGGTGTAATGCATATCTAGCATGCGTGTTTATTGCTTGGAGCTTTAATTGATCTATAAGCTCACATGTTTACCGTTCGAGGAGGCATGTGCGAGTGAATATTTTCAATATTGAGCTCATTATCAATAATATACCTAGTATCATTAAATTTACAGTATATATGTTGATCGTAAACAAATGTGTACAATCGGGGTGTTCTTCACAATATTTCTCTTCTGGCCCGACCTGATAAATCGACTTCGATTCGCTACACTGCGCGCCCTTAATATGTTGCTACTTTAAGCTTTTGGCGTAACGCATTGTGTTTGCAGCATGAATAATTATCTCTAACAGTAAGGATAGACAACTCATGCAATTCCCAACACACCGATTTTACGAAGACATATTGGCTTTGTTTTGTGCAGGTGTCATGGTGTCTTTAGGTGTAACCCTCTATAACAGTAATCAACTGATTACCGGTGGGACTGCTGGTATTGCCATTATTGGTATGCACCTATCATCGTTAAGTTTTGGGGTGTTATTCTTTTTAGTCAATGTGCCTTTTTACTACATTGCATGGACCAAACTCTCTAAGCGTTTCACCATTAATACCTTCATTTCAGTATCCATCATTTCAGTGATGACAGATTACATGCCGATGCTTATTCATATCGATAATGTCCATCCCGTATTTGCCGCATCGGTTGGCGGAATGTTGATTGGAGTGGGTATGTTGATTATGTTTCGGCATAAATCGAGCTTAGGTGGTTTAGGTATTTTGGCGTTGTATTTACAGAACAAATATTCAATCCGAGCCGGTAATTTTGGCTTATTAGTCGACACCATTATTTTGAGTTCTTCCTTGCTGATGTTTCCTGTCGAGGTGGTGTTCTTGTCGGTAATGGGCGCTGCGATGCTAAATGTGCTCATTGCCATTAATCATAAGCCCGGCCGTTATCAGGCATATGTTGAGACTAAAGTGAAAAAAGAGACAATAGATTTGAAGACCCAAAAAGCCTAGTGCTCATAAAATATTCGTTTTGTTTGTTTGGCAATGTTTGGCAATATTAGGTATTCATTGTTGCAGCCAGTGCTGCAGCCAGTGTCTGTAAAGCAGCAGTACACCACAATCATAGCCAGTAATTACTGTTATTGGTATTAGTCTTAATCAACGTCACTACGCTAAGTCTCATTTGATAAATTTATTTCAATCCCATGTAATTGTGAGTAAATTTTGAGTTAAAATATTTATTCTATTAATACCCGTGTTTTATGAAGCGCTAATTGGGCTATTTATAACAAGTTAAGGTTTCGCAGTATGAACAAATCAAACACCTCACACCCAACAGGCTTTACCTTGATTGAGTTGGTCGTGGTGATCATTATTTTAGGTATTTTGGCCGTAGTAGCGGCACCCAAATTTATTAATTTAAAAACTGATGCACACATTGCCGCGATAAATGGGGCGGTAGGATCGATTAAAACCGCGGTAACCTTATTCAAAACCAAAACATTAACCTCCGGTAGCGCAATGACTGATACGGTTGAGTTTTCTGGGGTAAAAGGCAGTAATTATCAACCCTGGGCAGCAGCGGCTAATGCCAGCGGCATTGGGTTTAATGCTGGATACACCACCTCGTCTGAAATTTTTAAGGCGGCAGGCTTAGACATGAACGACTGGGCGTATCTCATTTATACGTCAAGTGGCAGTTATGCCGTTGCTGCTGCACCAAAGTTGGCACTGGATATTGCAAAGCCGACATCTGCACAAGTCATCGCAACCAATTGTTATTTCCAGTACCACTGGAAGAGTGCTGGCGAACCTGAGATCACTTCTGTGACTTCTGGGTGTTAATGGTATTAAGTGCAAGTTCTCTGGTTGCCTGCTTAGATTTGTGTGTTGAGAAGACAATAATCATTGCGGATAATGTTTTATATAACAAGGATGTTTTATGATCGATTTTAATAATAAAGGCTTTTTTAAGCTTAAGCAAAACCCTGATTTTGCTGAAAAGGTTAAGGATTTGCTGCTAGATGATGAACAAATTGTCGATTCGTATAAAACGATGCGTGATGGCGTTGTTTTTACCAATAAGCGAATTATTGCGGTAAATGTTCAAGGCATTACAGGCAGCAAAAAAGATTTTACATCTTTGCCTTATAAAAATATTGTCGCTTATTCAATCGAAACATCAGGCACTTTCGATTTAGATTCAGAATTAGAAATCTATTTCTCCGCTATCGGTAAAGTGAAATTTGAGTTCACAGGTAAGTCTTCAATGCTGGAAATCTCAAAAATAATATCGGGCTATTTATTGTAAGCATCATTTGTCACGTTCACGATTAGGTCATCTATTGTGAGCAAGCCGTGGCTGTTCACATATTGTTTGGATCAAAAGGCATTTATGATCCGAAAGCGTTTGTGCTTATCAATCTTGTGTCATAAGTCTAGGGCCATAAGTTTGGTGTAATAAAACAAACATCGATAATTCGATTAACACACCAACTAGGTTTATGATTTAATCGTCTCAATAATGAAGTTGATGAGGTCTAAACATGATAATAGCTTGCCCACACTGCGATACCTTAAATCGAGTTCCTGAAGAACGTCTTGAACAACAACCCACTTGTGGGAAATGTAAAAAGCCTGTCTTTATTGGTGAACCGATAGAGTTAACCACGACGAACTTTGCCCACCATGCTAATAAGTCTGAATTGCCATTAGTCGTCGACTTTTGGGCCAGTTGGTGCGGCCCGTGTAAAAGCTTTGCGCCTGTGTTTACTCAAGCCGCTAAAACCTGGGAACCCAAATTTCGTTTTGGTAAACTCAACACAGAAGAGCAACAAGCTTTAGCTGCGCAGTTTAATATCCGCTCGATCCCAACGTTAATGGTATTTAAACAAGGTAAAGTGATTGCCCAACAATCTGGTGCCATGCCTGCATCGTCGTTTAACCAATGGCTAGAGTCGCTGAAATAGCTTTTTGACATTAAAAATTTCAGTATCAGGCCCGAATTTAGAGAATAAAAAACGCGACTATACCTCGCGTTTTTAATTCGCTTCATTGTAATTATTGTTCAAAAGGATCTGATTCTCATGAAAAAAATACTGCTCATTGGCTTACTCGGCATCGCGTTATTTGGCTATTTAGACAAAAACGTTCAAACCACCCAAATAGTACAAAACGTTTTCGCGGCTGATATCGTTGCCAGTGATAGTGCCAGTAACAGTGCCTTACAAAATGCCATTGATAATCGACAAAGTAATGTTCAAGTTGCGGGGTCTGGTGAGGTAACAAAAATGCTCGCCGATGATCTAAAAGGCAGTCGTCATCAACGGTTTATTTTAAAAATAGCCAGTGGAACGACCTTGCTGGTTGCTCATAATATCGATTTAGCATCACGTATAGACGGCCTAAATGTTGGCGATACCGTAGAATTTTACGGTGTGTATGAGTTTAATAATAAAGGCGGCGTTATCCATTGGACTCACCACGATCCACGCGGAAAGCACCAAGGCGGTTGGTTGAAGCACAATGGTAATGTGTATCAATAAGCTTTGTTATTTGTAAATAGCAATTTGTGATCTGTAATGGGTGATTCTTTCTAACGGGAAAGCTAAAGCTTGCCTATATTAAGGCTGAAAATTGCAGTCGCAGATAAATCATCTTGATGACACGTTAAATGCATCATCAAGATGATATGCGAACTAGAGTATACTCAGAATCACTCTTTACTCTGGATCATTCTCTATTCAGGGTCACACTTTATTCAGAATCACGCTTTACTCTGGATCATAGTCCAATATCGGTGATAACCACTTTTCAGCCTCTGCCAGGCTCATGCCTTTACGCTTAGCGTAATCTTCAACCTGATCTTTACCTATGTTGGTCACGCCAAAATAGCGTGATTTTGGATGGGCAAAGTACCAGCCAGAAACCGCAGCGGTAGGGTACATGGCAAAGCTTTCGGTAATGTTCAAATCGATAGTTTCATCGGGTTTGAGCAAGTCCCACAGCAAGCCTTTTTCTGTGTGGTCTGGGCAAGCTGGATAACCTGGCGCTGGGCGAATACCTTTATAACGTTCACGAATTAACGCTTCGTTATCTAACACCTCATCTGCGGCGTAGCCCCAAAACTCTTTACGAACCCGTTCGTGCATGCGTTCGGCAAAGGCTTCGGCTAAACGGTCGGCTAAGCATTTGAGCATAATGGCGTTATAGTCATCGTGGTTGGCCTCAAATCGGGCTACATGTTCATCAATACCGTGTCCTGTTGTCACCGCAAAACCGCCCATATAGTCGGCCACGCCACTGTCTTTTGGTGCAACAAAGTCAGATAAACAGAAGTTGTCATTACCGACGCGTTCAAGTTGCATACGCAGGTGGTGAGTGGTCATTTCTAATGTGGTGCGCGATTCATCGGTATACAGTTCAATGTCGTCATGATTCACCGTATTGGCTGGGAATAAACCGATAACAGCTTTAGCGGTAAGCCATTTTTCGCTGATAATTTGTTTCAGCATCGCTTGGCCATCAGCAAATAATTTAACCGCTTCTTCGCCCACAACTTTATCTTTTAAAATTTCTGGGTAATGTCCGTGCAGCTCCCAGCTTCTAAAGAACGGTGTCCAGTCGATACGCTCCACTAAGTCTTCTAATGGATAGTCGTCGAATACTTGACGGCCTAATACATTAGGGGTGAATGGGGTGTAGTTTTCCCAGTCATGTTGGCAACGATTTTCACGTGCCGCTTCAATTGATACGATGGTTTTACGCTTGGTTTGCGACAGGCGTTTTTCACGCATGATGTCGTATTCTGCATAGGTTTCATCAATGGTAGCTTGGCGAGTGTTGTTATTAATGAGCTTCGACACGACTGGCACAGCGCGTGATGCATCGGCAATGTATATCGCACCATGTGGATAGTGTGGGGCAATTTTTACTGCTGTATGAATTTTAGAGCAAGTAGCACCGCCAATAATGGCTGGTATGGTTAAGCCTTCACGGTGGAAGGTTTTAACGTTGTGTACCATTTCGTCTAGGCTTGGGGTGATAAGCCCTGACATACCGATAATGTCGATGTTATGTTCTTTCACGGCATCGAGGATTTTCTCAACCGACACCATCACGCCTAAATCGAATACTTCGAAGCCATTACACGCCAGCACAACGCCAACAATGTTTTTCCCGATGTCGTGCACATCGCCTTTTACGGTAACCATCAAAATTTTACCGTTAGATTGACCTTCTACTTTTTCAAGTTCGATATACGGGTTTAAATAGGCGACTGCTTTTTTCATTACACGAGCCGATTTAACCACTTGGGGTAAAAACATTTTGCCGGCGCCAAATAAGTCACCTACCACGTTCATGCCATCCATTAATGGACCTTCAATCACATCAAGTGGGCGGGTGGCTTCAAGACGAGCAGCTTCGGTGTCTTCATCGATAAACTCAGTGATACCTTTAACTAAAGCATGCGATAAACGTTTCGATACTGGCCAGCTGCGCCATGCTAGGTCTTCTTTTTTAGCCACTTGTGAGCCATCGCCGCGATATTTTTCGGCAATGTCTAACAGTTGTTCAGTGTTGCTTGAATCGGCCACTGGGCAAGGTAAGTTTTGTACCACGTTTTCGACTCTAAGCTTAAGCTCTGGGTCAATGTCATCATAAATCGCTAATTGACCTGCGTTTACAATCCCCATGTCCATACCCGCTTGAATCGCATGGTATAAAAACACTGCGTGAATGGCTTCTCGCACTGGGTTATTGCCGCGGAACGAGAACGATACGTTAGACACACCACCCGAAATCATGGCGTGTGGCAACGTCGATTTAATGTCTTTGATTGATTCAATAAAGTCGACAGCATAGTTGTCGTGCTCATCAATGCCTGTCGCGATAGCAAAAATGTTCGGGTCGAAAATAATGTCTTCTGGGGCAAAGCCAACCACATCAACCAAAATGCGATATGCACGGGTACAAATTTCGGTTTTACGGGCACGAGTATCGGCCTGGCCTTGCTCATCAAACGCCATCACAATGGCCGCAGCGCCATAACGTTTTACTAATGTGGCTTGTTTAATAAAGGCTTCTTCACCTTCTTTCATCGAAATTGAGTTAACAATCGACTTGCCTTGCACGCATTTAAGACCCGCTTCAATCACTTCCCATTTTGATGAGTCGATCATGATAGGTACGCGTGAGATGTCTGGTTCTGAGGCAATGAGATTTAAAAACTTGGTCATCGACGCGGCGCCGTCGAGCATGCCTTCGTCCATGTTGACGTCGATAATCTGTGCGCCGTTTTCAACTTGCTCACGCACCACATCGAGTGCCTCTTCAAATTTTTCTTCTTTGATTAAGCGTAAAAATTTTGCCGAGCCTGTTACGTTGGCACGTTCGCCGACGTTAACAAATAATGAGTTGTGATCAATTGTTAACGGCTCTAAACCCGATAACCGACAGGCGACAGGAATGTCGGGGAGCTGTCTTGGATCATGTCTAAGTACCGCTTCACGAATCGCGTTAATGTGGGCCGGTGTGCTACCACAACAGCCGCCGACAATATTAAGCATGCCAGCTTCAGCCCATTGAGTAATGACTTCGGCCATTTCTTCAGGGGTTTCATCATAACCACCAAACTCATTAGGTAAGCCCGCATTTGGGTGAGCAGACACATAACATTCGGCAATGCGTGATAATTCTTCAACGTAGGGGCGCAGCTCTTTTGGGCCAAGGGCACAATTAAGGCCAATCGATAACGGCTTAATATGACGCAGTGAATTATAAAATGCTTCGGTAGTTTGTCCGGTAAGGGTACGACCGGATGCGTCAGTAATGGTGCCAGAGATCATCACCGGTAAGCGCTCGCCAATGTGATCGAACACTTTTTCAATGGCAAATAATGCGGCTTTGGCATTTAAGGTATCAAAAATGGTTTCGACCATAATAATGTCGGCACCACCTTCAACTAAGGCGCTGGTTGATTCAACATAGGCTTCGACTAATTGATCAAAACTGACATTACGAAACCCGGGATCGTTAACATCTGGGCTAATAGAGCAGGTACGGTTGGTTGGGCCAAGCACCCCAGCAACATAACGAGGCGTGCCTGTTTGTGCTGCTACTTCATCGGCAGCCTGGCGGGCAACGCGGGCACCTTCAAGGTTAATTTCTGCCGACAAGGCTTGCATGTCATAGTCGGCCATGGCGATAGTGGTGGCGTTAAAGGTATTGGTTTCAATGATGTCGGCACCGCCGAGCAGGTATTTGACATGAATGGCCTTAATCAGCTCGGGTTGGCTGAGCACTAATAAGTCATTGTTGCCTTTAACATCGCAATGCCAATCTTTAAAGCGTTCGCCGCGATAATCTTCTTCTTCCAACTTATAATCTTGGATCATGGTGCCCATCGCACCATCTAAAATCACAATACGCTCTGCTAACAATGCGTTAAGTTGTTCAAGTGTTTGACTGTGAGAAGTCGACTTCGCCATAAACAGTTACCTTTTTATCACTATATTGCTTGATACCTTGATTAAGATAAGCATACCCTTAAATCAATCTAAAAGGGCGATATCCTCATTGAGCTCATCAATGGGCTAACTTACATGCTTATCTACTCAGAATGTGTTTGGACATATAAACGTATAGACGGCTATAGTACGCGAGTTTTTATCACAAGGGCAAGGCTGAGGTTGATTTAAATGAAACAAGCTAAAATCATTTTTTTACGCCACGGCGAGTGCGAAGGCGGTGACATTGCCCGTGGCCAAATTGATGTTGCGCTCACAGAGCTGGGGCGTGAACAAATGCGCCAAGCCTTTAGTAGTGTGTCTTTACCCATTAAGCAAATATTTAGCTCTCCTTTAGTGCGCTGTCAGCGCTTTGCCGATACGCTGTCGCAGCAGTTATCCATACCATTAACGACATTGCCAGCCTTACAAGAGGTCAATTTTGGCGTATGGGACGGGCAAACTTATGATGCGATTTATCAAGCCAGTCCAAGCCAATTTGATGCGTATTGGCAAGACCCATGGAAAGTGGCGAATACACCAGATCAGGGTGAGAGTTTGGTGGATTTTTATCACAGGGTGCAGCAAGGCTTTATGGCGGTAGTCGACAGTATGTGGCAAACACTTAACCTTGCAAATGAGCCAGAAGCTAATCATCTGCAGGCCTTAGTCATTACTCATGGCGGGGTAATGCGTTGCATTATGGCGCATGTGCTTAATGCCAGCCAAAACAACGGATTATTCGCTAACCTAGCCATCCCCTATGCTGCTATTATGTCTGTTGATGTGTACTGGACTGAGCCTAGCGACAGTAATACACCTTTAGCAGCTAATTCAGTGTCTCAACCTGAGGTTAGCTTTAGGATAAACTGGCCGCAACAAGTGGCGGTTGATACACGTTAATCATTATGTAATTCAAAGTATTGGGAATTGGGTTAAGCCCAAACTGTACCCGCAACTGTAGGTATTCAACTCCCGTTGAATATAAGTCAGATACCAGCTTTGAATTGCCTCAACCCCCATACCTAAGCGGGTGACTTAGGGGAGTTATTATGTTGATATTTATTAAAGTATGTTGGGCATGGCAAGGTGTAAAGCATGCCTGAGTCAGTATTAGATGTAGAACACCTATTTTGGCAAGTTAACGGAAAAACCATTCTCGCCGATATTCATTTCAGCTTACCGAAAGGGCAAATGTTAGGGTTAATTGGCCCAAATGGCGCGGGTAAATCTAGCCTATTACGTTGCCTATACCGTTATATTGTCCCGAGCAGCGGCAATATTGACTTGTTTGGCAAAGAGTTAACGACCTATTCTGCTAAGGCATTAGCGCGCACCGTAGCCGTAGTACAACAAGATACGCCGCATTACTTTGACCTGACGACAGAGCAGTTAGTCACCATGGGGTTAACGCCACATAAAGGCTTATTTGATGCGACAACTCAAGATGACCGCGAGTTAATTAACAGCGCTTTAGCTAAAGTCGGCCTTAGTGAACATGGCCAACAACCTTACGAACATTTGTCTGGCGGCGAAAAACAACGTGCCCTTATTGCGCGTGCAATTGTACAACAGCCGCAAATCCTTATTTTAGATGAGCCCACCAACCACCTGGACATTCGGTATCAAATTCAAATTTTAGAATTAGTGGCTTCACTTGGGATCAGTGTGATTGCATCTATTCACGACTTAAACTTAGCCAGCGCCATGTGTGACAAATTACTGTTACTGGATCAGGGTAAGCTTATTGCTAAAGGTCATCCGACCGCGGTGCTGACTGAGCGGCAAATCAGTGATGTGTTTGGCGTGTGCTGCGAGGTGAATGTTCATCCTCAGCATGCAAAACCATTGATCAGTTATTTTTATGGTTATCAAACAGCTAACAGAGCGAGCCAACAAGATGAGTAACCCGGCTCAAACTCGATACTATTGTGTGTTAGCCCTCATTGTTGTGGCGACGCTATTCACGCCGTTTTTTGCTGCCAGTTTTGGTGCCGCTAACATTAGTTTCACAGATGTCATCAGCGTGTTTAAATCCTTGTTTAGCAATAACCCTGCGCCAGATCCGGCAGACATAATTGGCGGCATTACTGGCGCGGATAACACTTCGCCGGTGAGCAGTTTAACTCAACGGATTATATTTGAGCTGCGTTTACCGCGTATTTTGCTGGCGTTTGTGGCGGGTGCCGGTTTATCTATTGCGGGGAGTGTGCTGCAAACGGTTACGCGTAATCCGCTTGCCGATCCGTATTTATTTGGCATTAGCTCTGGAGCGTCATTTGGCGCAGTGGTGGTGATTTCGCTATTTAGCCAAACAGGGATTTTTGCGCAATTTTTTGATGGTGCGTTACTGATATCGTCTGTTGGACAACAGCCCTGGTGGTCCTGGTCGATGCTCAGTTTACCTGTGGGTGCCTTTATTGGTGCCACGTTGTCCGTGCTGCTGGTGGTCGCATTGTCGGGTATTGGCCGTACCAGCCAAGTTGAGCGCATGTTGTTATCTGGGGTCGCGACGTCATTTCTGTTCGGCGCCTTAACCAGTTTATTACTGTATTTTTCAAGCCCGCAAGCGACCGCATCAGTGCTATTTTGGAGTTTAGGCAGTTTTGCTAAAGCCAGTTGGTCACAGTTATGGCTGCCTACGGTAACCGTTGGCGCGAGCTTACTGATTATGCTGGCCTTTAAACGACAAATTATGGCGCTGCAAGCCGGTGATGAAAGCGCGCATACCCTTGGGGTTAATGTGGCAAAATTGCGCTTAAGCATGCTGTTGCTGTGTTCATTAATTACCGCCATGTTAGTGGCCAGTTGTGGCGGTATTGGTTTTGTAGGGTTAATGATCCCACATACGGTTAGGCTATTGTTTTCCGGACGTCAGCCGATGATATTAACTGCGGTATTGGGCGGTTTATTTATGGTGTGGATTGATGTGATTGCGCGCTGCTTATTAGGCAATCAAGAATTACCTGTCGGTATCATTACTGCATCACTTGGCAGTGTGTTCTTTTTGTTTATTTTACGTCACCGTCGATAACAGGATGAAGAAGTGAAGCCACTATCTATACCGAAATCTATGCCAGCATCTATACCGCAATCTATGCCCAAGCCTATATCGCAATCGATAGCACAGTCGTTATTTACCATTACTGCGCCGAGTCGCGAATACGATGATGCCATTGAGCACAACATTAATCAAAAAACCAAGCCGCTTGGTGCATTAGGACAACTTGAGTCGTTGGCATTGCAAATTGCACGAGTGCAATATAACCGTGATAAAACGTTAATGAGTCACCAAGTTGCAGATGTGGCTTTGCACATCATTAAGCCGACGTTGTTAGTGTTTGCTGCCGACCATGGTATCGCCGCATACGGTGTGTCAATTGCCCCAAGCGAAGTGACCACTCAAATGGTGCATAACTTTATTAATGGCGGCGCGGCGATTAATGTATTTTGTCGCCAGGTGGGGTTTGCGTTAGAAGTCATCGATTGCGGCATTTTACAGCCATTAGATCGCGACAGTGGTGTGGTCAATCAGCGCTTAGGTGTGGGAACCCAAGCCATGCATTTACAGCCGGCGATGTCGTTGGCACAAGTTCGTCAAGGATTTGAACTGGCAAAGGATTTAGTCGCAAGACATGTTAATAATGGCACAACGATTATTGCATTAGGCGAAATGGGCATTGGCAATACCAGTGCGGCAGCGGCGGTAATGGCGGCAGTGCTAAATCTTGATGTTGAAATATGTGTCGGGCGCGGCACAGGCATTGATGATGCGACGTTAGTAAAAAAAATCACATTAATTAATCAAGCAATTGATTTGCATCGTAATGAACTGACGTCCATTGAGTCGATTCTAGCGCATTTGGGCGGTTTTGAAATCGTGCAAATGGCCGGCACTATTTTGGCGGCAGCTGAGCAAAAAATATTAGTGGTCATTGATGGTTTTATCGCTACTGCTGCGGCATTAGTTGCGCTAAAATTAGCACCACAATCAAACGATTATTTAGTGTTTGCTCATGAGTCGCACGAGCAAGGGCATAAGTTAATGCTACAAACGTTGCAGGCAACACCGTTGTTGTCGTTAGGATTAAGGCTAGGAGAAGGGACTGGCGCAGCATTGGCCCTACCTTTGATACAAGCCGCAGTGAATTTTTACAATCAAATGGCCAGTTTTGATAATGCTGGCGTTAATAATGTGGTTTAAGGGAACAAAATGTCTGGCGATATAAAATGGTTGCGGCAGTTAAATTTATTTTTTGTGGCGATGAGTTTTTTTACTCGCATCCCTATACCATCCTGGGTAGTGATCGACAGTGACAAACTCAACAAGGCCAGTCGTTATTTTGGCCTAGTCGGTTTACTTATCGGCTTAATTTGTGCGTTAGTGTTTTGGTTGGCGCAGTTAATTTTACCAGCCAGCATTGCGATTTTATTGTCGATGGTTGCGGGTGTGCTCATTACCGGTGCATTCCATGAAGACGGCCTAGCCGATACCGCGGATGGTTTTGGCGGTGGCTGGACAGTAGAAGACAAGCTGCGCATCATGAAAGATTCGCGCCTAGGCAGTTATGGCGCCTTATCGTTAGGGTTAGTGTTATTGCTTAAATGGCAATTACTGGTTGAACTTGCGCTTTATAGCCCAATGGCTGCCGTTAGCGCGCTCGTTGCCGGACATACCCTTAGCCGCGTGGTGGCATCGAGCTTAATTTTCAGTGAGCAATATGTTCGTGATGATGCTAGCAGTAAATCAAAACCTGTCGCCCAAGATCAGCAATTAAACGATTTGTTTATTTTGATCGCCAGTGGCATTTTTGTACTGTTATGGCTTAATGGCCTAGCTGCTTTTGTGTTATTCATTACCCTGTGGTTAGTCCGTATTTTGTTGGGTGGTTTTTTCCGCAAACAGATTGGCGGTTACACAGGCGACACCTTGGGCGCGGCGCAACAAATTAGCGAAGTTTGCTGTTACTTAGTGATATTAGCGGTAGGGTTAAGCTAGTGATTCATTTGGTGTTGGGCGGCGCGCGCAGTGGCAAAAGTCGATTTGCTGAGCAGCGTGTTGCCGAATACGCCGCCATCGGTTACTCATGCGTTTATGTTGCGACTGCAACGGCGCTAGACCATGAAATGACTCAACGTATTGCCAAACACCAGCAAGACAGAGTGTCCAGCGCCCATAGCTGGACACTACACGAACAAGCTTTTGATGTTGCCCAAACCTTAAAGGTAATTGATAAGCCGCAACAAGTTATCTTAGTCGACTGCCTAACGCTGCTATTAACTAATCATTTACTCGACCCAAATCCAGAGCGTTGGCCACAACAAAAGTCGTTACTGCTTGAATGCCTCACTCAATTACACAGTGATGTGGTGTTAGTGAGTAACGAAGTTGGCTCTGGAATTGTGCCTATGGGCGAGCTCAATCGTCAATTTGTCGATGAGGCCGGGTGGTTAAATCAAGCTATCGCCCATATGGCCGATCAAGTAACGCTAGTGGTCGCAGGGCTGCCATTAGCGTTAAAGCAATAGCAATAGCATTAAGCAATAAGACTTCAGCGTACATGCACTCGATGTACAACAAATACCGATTAATCAGATCCATTTGCAGCCAATCGCTCGTATTGTTGGCGTAATATAAGCGCATTTGAATATGAGCACATTGACAGGAATACAGCTATGACAACGGATAACCAACAAACTGAACAAACCAACGCGATTGATGCCACTAAAGCAGAGCGTCACAAAGCGCGTCAGCAAAAAGTAAAGCAAGGCGTGGACGCCCAAATTGCTGCAGCGCAAGATGAAAAGGGCATTTTGTTAGTGTTAACCGGAAACGGCAAAGGTAAATCAACCTCTGGTTTTGGCTCGGTTGCTCGCGCTGTGGGTCATGGTCATAAAGCGGCTGTAGTGCAATTTATTAAAGGCACCTGGGCTTGTGGCGAGCGTAATTTATTAGAAGGCGCAGGCGTTGAGTTTCATGTCATGGGAACCGGTTTTACTTGGGAAACTCAAGACAAAGAAAAAGACACCCAAGCAGCAATGGAAGCCTGGGTTGAAGCCGAAAAACTACTCAAAGACGAATCGATAAACATGGTGTTGTTAGATGAGTTAACCTATATGGTCAGTTATCACTACATCGACCTTGAGCGAGTATTAACGGCTTTGAGAAACCGTCCTCCAATGCAGCATGTCATTATCACCGGCCGCGCCTGTCATCGTGACATCATTGAGTTAGCCGATACAGTCAGCGAGGTTCAAGCGATAAAGCACGCGTTTAATGACGGCATTAAAGCTCAACTTGGGTTTGATTATTGATTTATTGTTGTGCTGTTTGATGTGATCTAGACCGCTGAATAGACCATTAAGCCTCTTCTCATTTTATGGGAAGGGGCTTTTTTATGGTTTAAGTTTATCGGGAACTAATACCAATTCCGTTAATTATCTGGTCATTCAGCGGGAGTTCTGTGTCTTCTAGGCAAGTAATAGAATTGTAGGCATAGTTGTTCTCGGCAACAGCTCCTGCGTTGCTCTACCTTCTGCATCCATGCAGTCGTACGTCAAAATGCTATTAAGCAGCATGGAAGACACAGAAACCCGCCTTACAGGAGACACTCAGACCGTTCATTTCTTTGTTGCATTGCCTTAAAAGGGAATAACCATTATTTCAACAATGCGCCTCAAACTGAACGGTCTGAGTGGCTCTGATTGGTCACATAATTAATAGAATTGGTATAGCGAGTTGGAGTATGTGTTGTGCCTTTTATTGGTGAACAAAGTAACGGAATCATCAATGATTTCAGTTGCAACAAATTGGGCATATTGATTGGGCTTCTAACTCATTTTTCACCAAAGATTGGTTCAAATATGGCCAGCTCACGTATTCTTTTGTAAAAAGTCTTCAACTGACTGAATAATGTTCAGTCTATTCGGGTGATAAAGGTTTGCTCGTCATCCACAAAAGCTACAAAGCCGCCGTGATAGATAAAGACTCGACCACGCCCCTCAACAAAGCAGGCAAGCTGTGGGTTCAATTCTTCTTCGTTACCCTGTCTTTGATATGTGCCGATATCGGTGATTACGCCGCTGTGCGCAGGCAAATATCCATAAGTTCGCTTGGCTTGAACAACCAAGTTCAATTCGCTGGCGGTTGAGAAGCAAGCGGGTATCGTACCGGCTTCTTCGATAAACATCGTTTTCAGTTCTTCAAAAGCTGTGATCACTAGCCAGTCGATGCCGTTAACATGATGGATAAACATTGAGTTTCTCGGTAATTCTGTTGCGCAGATTTTAACATTATCAGAGGCAGAACGTAGTAGAGATTTAGTCATTTTGTGCAATTTACGGCATTCACTAGGCCACTAACGTCGTGGCGCTTCGCCCACACCAGACCAAGAGGAAACCAACGGCTGTTCCCTCTTTACTCTTTATAAAAAAATTGGCCCAGCCGCCACATCAAAATTATCATTCTTGTTACTAAACGATAGCTGCGATAATTTCGCGACGTGGATCAATCCAGCTTTTAACTTCGTCTGTAGTCCGCTTCGGCCACCTCTTTATAGTAAAGAATGAAAATGCTAACGCTTCAGATGGGGCGTCCCTTCCCCTCTAAAGCTAGCTCGCCATCCATGGCTAGCTCACGTCATTTTCTTCAACGGCCTCAAGTTCAGAGTTGAATCAATCCCTTTAAAGCAAGGCATATTACTCGTTTTCCTCATTCCGAGTTAGCAAGGTGTATCAGGGGAAAGGCAATAACCGAGCAATGAAAAAGATTAAACATCATCAATCCCACCTTAAAAGGTATAATCAGAACAGACGATTAGATGAAAGGTTGTACAAAATACCACTACCGTTAAAAAGCAAACTCCTATAGCATAAATCGTACCGATTAATTTGGATGTATCATCGGCCAAGTCCAACAAGCGATTTATGCTTAGCAAATAGCGCAGCGCATAAATACTAAAATTTTATGTTTCTAGGGATAGTCAGTGCCAGATTATAAGTTTAGTGTCTCATTAAAAATTTCACATCCCAAAGTTGATGCCAAAACGATAAGTGACACGTTATCTTTATCACCTACGAACTCACATGACACAGGTGACTTGAGGATAACTAAAAACGGTAGGCTTCTTGGTGGTTCATATGAGGACATGTTCTGGAATTTAGATTTATGTGATGGCAAACGAATAGATGCAGAAGACGTTTTATTCGAAGAGTTCATAGCTCAAAAAAATGCAGAATTAGAAAAGCACAAAGACTTCTTC
The DNA here is from genome assembly GCF_059758095.1 of Shewanella sp. MF05913. Lineage (NCBI taxonomy): Bacteria > Pseudomonadati > Pseudomonadota > Gammaproteobacteria > Alteromonadales > Shewanellaceae > Shewanella > Shewanella sp. MF05913. The sequence continues at coordinate 147,443 of NZ_JCAYNT010000002.1, read as the reverse complement.
AATAAATTGCGCTCTACTGGCGGGGTAATTGAATACTTTGTTGGCTGGTTTAGTGTTGACAGCATAAATATGAGCATCTATTTAGAACCACCGTTATTAAAAAACACTGCTGATTTAGGTATCTCCATTGTTTTATGCGCGTACCCTGAATATTAGAAACATAACAGTAAATATGATTAGTGGAGCAACATCATAATGAAAAAATTAATACTTTTTTTATTCTTTTTTCCATTATTTTTAAATGCTACTGAAGCTTATAGTAGCAGCTCTTTTATTGAGCAAATGAAAGATTTATGCCTAAATACTGAAGCGACTCACTGCTCTAGTGAATTGTACAATATAGGGCAAGAGAATGAAGGTGCTGTCGTTTACATCAAACAGCCTGAATTCATTTTTGATAAATATTGTGTGGAAATGGAAAATAAACATGAACTATCATCTAGAGTGTACACCTTAAATTCATATATATATGTTGGCAGGTCTATCAATGGAGCTTGTTCAGACTATATTCGTTATACACAAGATCATGATGGGAAGTCTTTGTATATTGATGCTAATGCTTTAGATTTTATTTTTTCGTTAAAAGATGTATTTCACAAAAATAAACTCAGGAGTAAATGCCTTAATAAGTCTGATGATTTTTATAAAAATATCGATATTCATGGGGTGAATATATATCCAAGTATTGTCGATGGTAAGCTAAAATATGAAATAAGCATAACTCAAACAGGCGATGATGTTTTGTACTCGATGTACTTTGATTCAACAACTCATGCGGAAGAATGCGAAAGAGAAAGAGGCCGAAAGCCATAACATTCCAAAGTTAATAAATCATCGGACATGGCCAGACAAAGGACAAACTATCGTTAGCTCAGAAAATACTCCTCCCTAATACAACTGTTCTTTTATAGAGCATGAGCAGTAATTTCGTGGGGTTAGAATTTATATGGGCAACGTTATAAAAAATAAATTCTAGCCACTTTTGTCCAAAAAGGAGTTGGTCTTAGCTTTCAAATGCTCAAATTCAACTCTGAACTTGAGGCCGTTGAAGAAAATGACGTGAGCTAGCCATGGATGGCGGGCTAGCTTTGGAGGGGAAGGGACGCCCCATCTGAAGCGTTAGCATTTTCGAATAAGGCCGAAGAACACTCAGACGAAGTTAAACGCTGGATTTGACCACGTCGCGAAATTATCGTTTTTCAGATAATTTTGATGTGGCGGCTGGGAGATCCAAGAGGGAACAGCCGTTGGTTTCCTCTTGGTCTGGTGTGGGCGAAGCGCCACGACGTTAGTGGCCGCAGGCTATAAAGAACAAAAAGTGCAAAACAAACACCTGGATCCCGGCTTAAAAGCATTGCCGGGACGACGCCGTATTTGGCCCGTGTAAGGTGGAATCTTGCAGTCTTAAACATTCGTGGCCGAAGGCCATAAAGAACAAACACCTGGATCCCGGCTTAAAAGCATTGCCGGGACTACGCCGTATTTTGCCCGTGCAGGGTGGAACCTTGCGATCTTAAGCGTTTGTGGCCGCAGGCCATAAAGAACAAACACCTGGATCCCGGTTTAAAAGCATTGCCGGAAAGGCGCAGTATTTGGCCTGTGCAGGGTGGAACCTTGCGATCTTAAGCATTCGTGGCCGCAGGCCATAGTAGTTACAAAAGTACAAAGCAAACTAAGTGTCCGCTCGGACACTTTCCCCATTATCGGACAGTTTTTAAATCTGTCCGCGGACACTTTTAACGTGTTCGGTTGTCGCTTTAAATCATTATCATTATGAAAAATAACAACAAATAACTTTTGGCATGGCTTGTGCTTTACCTTAGGTATAAACGTGAAGTAGTACGTGCTGTCAACGTGTTACCTAAGGATTTGAGATGATTAAAGACACAAGTAGCCAAGATACCCTTGTAGCGCCGAAGCTAAGGCGCAAGCTGCGCCTACCCTTAATAATAGGTTGTGGCGCCATATTGATGAGCGCGTTAGTGTGGGCGAGTTTAAGTCATGACAGTAATCAACGTTCAGTTGATGGCGCCGATTTACGCATGGCAACGCTCACTCGTGGAACCTTAGTGAGAGACATTGCTACTACCGGTAAAATTGTCGCCGCCAATGCGCCGATTTTATACAGCACGGAAGAAGGTGTGGTGACGCTATTAAGCCAACCTGGTGATGAGGTTGAACTTGGGCAAGTAGTGGCGAAGGTTGAAAGCCCACGTTTGCAAAGCGAGTTGCAGCAACAGCAATCATTACTTGAAGGTATGCAAGGCGGCCTTGAGCGGGCGAAGTTAGATGCCCGCCGAGAGCAACTGCGCGTCAGCCAGGTTTTAGACATGGCGAAAGTGGATTTAGAAGCGGCAGATCGTGAAAGTCGTCGTGGCGACCAACTGATAGAATCAAGCTTGATCAGCAGAATTGATTTTGAAAAAAGCAAAGATGATTTGCATAAAGCCAAACTGCTGCACAAACATGCTCAGCAAGAAGTTGAGTTAATGCGCGACACCCTCAGCTTTGAAATTCAAAACCGTACCCTTGAAGTTCAGCGACAGGCTTTAGTGGTGCGCGAACTCACACGACAAGCGAATGCGCTGAATATTGTTGCGCCAGTGAACGGCATTATTGGCAACTGGCTGGTGGAACAAAAAGCCCGTATTGCTGCGAGTCAGCCGATGTTAACCGTTGTGGATTTAACCGCCTTTGAAGCAGAACTTGCTGTACCCGAGTCTTATGCCGATGAACTGGGATTAGGCATGGATGTCGAGCTGAGTTTTGGCAACATGAATGTGGTTGGTCAATTGTCGTCAATTTCACCTGAAGTCCGCAATCGTGAAGTGACCGCCCGAGTGCGTTTTGCTAACAGTGACAGCTTGTCTTTACGTCAAAACCAGCGTTTGTCTGCCCGAGTGTTACTGGAAAATAGACCTAATGTATTAATCGTCAAACGCGGTGATTTTCTCAATATGGGCGGCGAAGTAGCGTATCAAGTGAATGATGCTGTCGCTCATAAGAAAACCGTTAAATTGGGCGCACGCAGTATGAGCCAGGTTGAAGTAGTTGAAGGTGGTGAAGAAGGTGATGTATGGGTGATATCTGGCACCGAAACCTTTAAAAATGATCCCAGGATTCAAATCCGATAGCTAAGTCGATAAACAAGCAAATAACCAAACACTCAACTGAGTAAGGACATTCCATGACTTTTATTCAACGTAGACAGCTTATCGCGCTAGTGGCGTTATTTATTCTCGCAATAGCGGTGAGTTATCGCATTGATAATCAAACAGATTGGTTATCGGTTAGTTTGCAACTAATTGATCTCGGCAGCCATGCCAGCACGCGATTAATAGACATCAATTCAGCGGTTAGCTTGCACATTAATATTAACGACATGCTTAAAGTAAAGCTGCAGTTTTAGCCCACTTGGATAATAACATCGCAACAGCGCTGTTTTATTCCATTTAATCTGAGCATTCAATTTGAGCATTCAATTTAAGTATTTAAATTCTGACTCGTAAGACATTCGCAGTAGAAGCACTGGAATGCAACAACCTAATAAACCAAGGAAGCCAATATGTTATCAATGAAAAATATCAGCAAGGTGTTTAAAACCGACCTCGTTGAAACCCACGCGCTACGAGATTTTAACCTTGAAGTGAATGAAGGCGAGTTTGTCGCGGTAACAGGGCCTTCTGGTTCAGGTAAAACCACCTTTTTGAATATTGCAGGTTTGCTGGAAGGTTTTTCATCTGGTGAATACTGTCTTGATGGCGTTAATGTGTCGAATTTAAGTGATAACCACAGCGCTAAAGTGCGTAACGAGAAAATTGGCTTTATCTTTCAGGGTTTTAATTTAATCCCTGACCTTAACTTAGCTGAAAACGTTGAAGTGCCATTGCGTTATCGCGGTATGAATGCCAGCGAGCGTAAGCGCCGAGTCGAATCCGCATTAGAACAAGTCGGCTTAGGTGCGCGGATGAAACACTTACCGACACAATTATCTGGCGGACAACAGCAACGTGTCGCCATTGCGCGTGCACTAGCAGGCGAACCGCGATTTTTACTTGCCGATGAACCAACAGGTAACCTAGACAGCTTAATGGCGCGCCAGGTGATGGAGCTTTTAGAGAATATTAATCAACAAGGCACCACCATTATTATGGTGACACATGACTCAGAATTAGCTCGCCGTGCTCAGCGTAATATTCAAATTGTCGATGGCCAAGTGTGTGATTTTTCGATGTATCAACCTGCAGCTACTGGCACGCGTTAATCGCATAAGGAGAATATTATGTTTTTTTATTATTGCGATTTAGCCTGGCGCAGCATACGTAAAACACCGATGTTATCGATGTTAATGGTGTTGGCGATTTCGATTGGGATCGGCATTACCATTACCACCTTAAATGTGTATAAAACCATGTCGTACAATCCGGCTGGCGATCGCAGTGAGGTGATTAATTCGGTGCAGCTTTGGAGCCAAGGCCTAGATACCTGGGATGGCTTTATTTCAAGCATCACCTACACCGATGCAATGAACTTGCGTAATAACGATGAATTGAGCCTAAAAGCGGCGACTTATCGCACCGGTTTAGCGTTGCAGTCTGACAACCCCAAAATTGAGCCTGTTTTACAAAGTGTGCGGGTGACCGACAGAGACTTTTTCAGGATTTTTTCGGTGCCATTTTTATATGGCAGTTATTGGGACGCCAGCGTTGATTTACGCCCCGCGTATCAAGTGGTGATTAGTCAAAAGCTAAACTTACGCTTTTTTGAAGGCAAAAACAGTGTGGGTAAAACGGTGTTTTTAGACCGTAAGCCTTACCAGATAGTGGGAGTTATTGAAGACTGGAATCCACAGCCTAAATACTACGACCCGCTTAATGGTGCGTTTAATGATGCCGAAGAAATATTCATTCCATTTTCACTAACCGGCCAGGAAGAGTTTGATGTGTGGGGCAATACCAGCGGTTGGAAATTTGAGCCTATGATCACCTACAGCGACCGCTTAGCGTCAGAAAAAGTATGGATTCAATTTTGGACTGAATTGAATAGTGAAGATGAAAAGCAAATTTTTCAAGGTTGGTTAACGCGTTATGTTGAGCAGCAAAGAGCGATCGGCCGATTTACTGATACGGCTAAAACCCCTAGTGAGTCAGTACAAATTAGCGATATCGATAAATGGCTTGAAGATAATGATGTGGTACCAAAAGATAACAAAATTCTGGTCGGTTTAAGCTTGTTGTTTTTAAGTGTGTGTTTGGTGAATATACTTGGGTTATTGCTGACCAAATTTTTAAAGCGCGCACCAGAAGTGGGTGTTCGCCGTGCTATTGGTGCCAGTCGTGGACAAATATTTAGTCAGTACATGGTTGAAGTTGGCATGATTGGTTTTATCGGTGGTGTAGTGGGGTTGTTATGGGCTTGGGGATCATTAACCGCGCTGCACAGCTATTTTTCAATGGACCAAAGTGTTACTGGGCTTGATGCCAGTATGTGGATTATTACGCCATTAATTGCTATTTCTACCGCTGTATTGGCTGGAGTTTACCCTGCCTGGGTGGTGTGCCGCACTAAACCGAGTGTGTATTTAAAAGCCCAATAACGGATTATATAAGGGCATCACCATGTTACATATCAAACCGATTTTATCCAGTTTAATGCGCAGTAAAAGCGCGCCAATTTTATTACTGTTGCAGATCATTTTATCTGTTGCGATTGTGTCCAATGCGAGTTTTATCATTAACGAACGCTTGTCGTTAATGCAGCGTGAGTCGGGTTATGCAGAAGATCAAATAGTCACGTTTAGTATGTACAACTTTGATCCGGCAATCGACAATATAAAACAAAACCAAGTAGACCAACAAATTTTGCGTTCGCTGCCCAATGTGATTGATGCCAGTTATAGCAATATGTTGCCGTTAAGCGACAGCGGTTGGATGGATCGCTATGTTGATGGCCCTGATATGGACACCGCTAAAGGCACCCCTGGTTTTGCCTTTTACTTAGGTAATGAGCACTTACTCAATGTGATGGGCGCTAAGTTAATTGCCGGGCGAAACTTTACCGCCGATGAAATTAATACCAACCTAGATGACAGCGGCATGATGGCGTTAGTATCGCAGCCCCTGGCTAAGGCTTTTTGGGGCGAAGAATCACCGTTGGGTAAAACCATGTATCAGGGCGCACAAGCCGTCACCATTATTGGTGTGGTCGATAAGCTACAAGGGGCTTGGATTGACCATGAAAACTTTGAATACAGCGTGATCCAAAATATCGATTTTGGTGGCAGCAGCAGTAATAAATCTTATATGGTGCGGGCATTACCAGAGCACATTCCTGCTTTAGAGGAAGCGATCCGTAAAGCGCTGCATGCTGAAAATCCAAACCGAGTGTTAGATCATTTTCAAACGCTCAGTGAGATAAAAAATCTCACCTACAGTAACCATCGTTTAATGGCAACGGTATTGAGTATTATGGTGGTGTTATTGCTACTGATTACCGCGCTAGGATTAACCGGTATGGTGATGTTTAATATTCAACGCCGCACCAAACAAATAGGCACACGTAGAGCACTAGGAGCACGTAAGCGCGATATTATTCAATATTTTATGGTGGAAAACTACTTGATATGTATCGTCGGTGGCGTGATTGGTGGCATGTTAGCCTTAGTCTTAGGTCAGCAATTAATGTCGCTGTATAGCTTACCTATGGTGCCAGTGATTTATCCGATATTGTCTGTTATTGGATTGCTGGTAGTGACAACGCTAGCGGTAATCGTGCCGGCATCTAAAGCTGCGAATATTTCACCCGCCATGGCAACGCGCAGTGTGTAATCTGCTTAAATGCGGCGTTAGCACTTAACAATAGTGTGACAATGAGGTCTTCTGTCATGCTATTGTTAATTTACGTTTCTGAGTAAATGTTTATCGTATAAACATGCAGTTGCATAAACATATTTTTGTATAGCAATAACCTAATTGGACTAAAACATATTCTAATGGATAATATTTTAATTGTTGATGACAATCACGCCATTTGCCAAGCGCTTGCGTTAATGATTGAACTGCATGGTTATCAGGCAATTTTTTGTCACACGCCTGAAGCGGCTGTTGAGATTGTTACTAACAAAGAGATCAGCTTGGTGATCCAAGACATGAACTTTAGCCGCGACACCACCTCGGGTGAAGAGGGCAAGCAACTGTTTTACGCATTACGTCAGTTACAGCCCAATTTACCGATTATTTTAATGACCGCATGGACCCAGTTAGAAACCGCAGTCGAATTGGTTAAAGCGGGGGCAGCTGATTACATGGGTAAACCGTGGGATGACGCTAAGTTGTTGAACAGCATTAGCAACCTATTATCTATCTATCGACTTTCCCAACAAAACAACCAATTAACGCGTATCGACAGTGAACGCATGTCGGCCATTAATGGCGCCGATTTATGTGGCCTAATTTTTGGTAGTGGTGCAATGCAGCGTTGTGTCGATTTGGCGTTACAAGTGGCACGCTCTGATGTGTCGGTGATGATCACAGGCCCAAATGGCGCGGGTAAAGACAAAATAGCCGACATTTTACAGGCTAACTCCCCGCTTAAAGATAAACCTTTTATTAAGGTCAACATTGGGGCGTTACCAATGGACTTATTAGAAGCAGAGCTGTTTGGTGCAGAAGCTGGCGCATTTACCGGCGCTAATAAAACCCGCATGGGCCGATTTGAAGCCGCCGATGGGGGCACATTATTTTTAGACGAGATTGGTAATTTGCCATTGTCTGGCCAGGTAAAACTATTGCGGGTATTGCAAACCGGTGAGTTTGAACGCTTAGGCAGCCATCAAACCCGTAAAGTGAACGTGCGGGTGATTAGTGCTACCAATGCAGATTTAGCCGATGACATTGCTCATGGGCGTTTTCGTGAAGATTTGTTTTATCGATTAAACGTCATTGAGCTAGCCATATCACCATTGAATCAACGCCAGGATGATATTTTACCGTTAGTGAAACACTTTATTGGTGCTAATTTTAGCCTTGATAAGTCGACCCAGCAGGCGTTAATTAATCATAGTTGGTCGGGTAATGTGCGTGAATTAGAAAATGCCTGCAAAAGGGCGGTGCTGTTAGCTAAGTCACCACAATTAACCATTGATGACTTTGGCTTGATGGCGATAGCTAATGGCGGCGCAGCTACCCAGCATACGCTTGTTGTTGAACATCAACTTGGTCAACAAGAACAGGGCATTGATGATACTCAGTCAATTTGCGAACCGGATAAGCAACAGCTAGAAGACGCCTTAGTGCAATACAATGGTGTCATTGCCAGAGTAGCAAAATCCTTCGGCTTAAGCCGACAAGCCCTTTATCGCCGTATAGAGAAATATGGCCTTAAGGTAACTAAATAATGATGTTATCACTACGCACTAAACTGCTGTTCAGTAACATGTTGAGCTGCCTTTTAGGGGCGATGTCAGGTGCTTTAGTGTGGCTTATATTGGGTGATGACACCTTATGGTTGGCTATTATTGTGATGCTGGTGGTGTGTTATTTTTGCAGTATGTGGCTAACAAGACGGTTAAGTGAGAGTCTGCAAGCACTGGAAATCGGTCTACTTAACTTTAAAGATAATGATTTTAGTGTGTCGCTGCATCCCTACGGTGAACCACAATTAGATGCGCTAGTGAGCTTATATAACCAAGCGTCGGCAAAATTGCGTAGTGAGCGACAGTTTATTTATCAGCGCGAGTTAATGCTCGATAAAGTGATTCAGAACTCACCTAATGTCATGCTATTAATTGATGATTCCCAGCGAGTCATTTACGCCAATGGCGCAGCAAGACATTTGTTTAATCAGGGGGTCAAAGTAGAAGGCATGTTGTTACCTGATCTTGTGATGATGTTACCCGACACGCTTAAAGCGGCGTTAAGCAGTGAGCAAGAAGGACTGTTTTCTATGGGCGGTAGCGGGGCCGATGATGTTGATAATCATTCTAATACTGATTCTGATACTAGCGACGTTGAAACCTGGCATATCTCTCGTGGCCGCTTTACTCAAAACAATCAGCAGCACCATTTAATTTTGCTTAAACAACTCACCAAAGAACTTAACCGCCAAGAAGTGGCTGTGTGGAAGAAGGTGATTCGAATTATCAGCCACGAGCTTAATAACTCGGTCGCCCCCATTGCTTCTATGGTCAACTCCGGTAAGTTTTTAACTCAACACTTAGACGACAGCAAGCTGCAATTGATTTTTGATACCATCGAAAATCGCACCACACACCTGAGTCTATTTATCTCTCATTATGCCCAGTTTGCTAAGTTACCGTTGCCACAAAAAGCCTTGATTGATTGGACTAAGATGACCCAGCAATTAGCGCAGCAATATCCATTTAACCTGTTATCACCTTTACCCGTTAATCCAATCAAGCTCGATGCAGTGCAATTAGAACAAGTCTTTATCAATCTGCTTAAAAATGCCCACGAGTCTGGCGCAGTGGCAGATACAGTGTCGTTAATGTTTGAGGAAGTGACTCATCCAGTTAACGGGTTATTAATTAAAGTTGAAGACCAAGGTAGCGGGATGTCTAGTGAGGTATTGTCGCAAGCATTGTTACCGTTTTATTCAACCAAACAATCTGGTACTGGGATTGGTTTGCCATTATGCCGCGAAATTATTGAAGCCCATGGTGGCCGTATAAGTATGCAAAATCGCCCTAAAGGCGGTTTAAGCGTAAAAGTATGGCTGCCTTCACTGGAGGGTTAACACTTACTAATTATTAATAAAGTTTGATGGTTTTGAATTATATTTGACCACATCAGTTATGGCCTGCGGCCACTAACGTCGTGGCGCTTCGCCCACACCAGAATGTTCAAACTTCGTTTGAAATAAGATCGCAAGATTCTACCCTGCACGGGTTAAATACTGCGTTATTCCGGCAATGCTTTGAGCCGGAATCCAGGTGTTTATTTTGCTTTGTACCTTTTGTACCTTTTGTACTCATGGCCTGCGGCCACTAACGTCGTGGCGCTTCGCCCACACCAGACCAAGAGGAAACCAACGGCTGTTCCCTCTTGGAACTCCCAGCCGCCACATCAAAATTATCTGAAAAGCGATAATTTCGCGACGTGGTTGAATCTAGCTTTTTACCGCGTTTGTAACCGTCTTCGGCCTTATTCGAAAATGCTAACGCTTCCGATGGTACATCCTGTACCGCGAAAGCTAAGCTCACATCCATGTGAGCTTCACGCTATTTTCTTCAACGTCCTCAAGTTCAGAGTTGAATTTGGACTGTTGCAAGCAAGATACGTATCTCATTTATGTCCCATTATGAGTTTAAAGAGAATGCTATCAACTCAAAAACAATTGCATTGGGGTATACAAAAAATAATCTGATTACTATCACAACTAAACTTTACACTGACCCAGATTAAAAAAGGACATTTTAATTGGTATGACGTATCGAACAGAAGTGTTTAAGCAACTGCAGCGAGCGTTTAGCGTACCGCGGATGATCATGACGGTTAATAACGACAATGGTGATGGCACGATTATGGCCAGGACTGGCGGTGGTGGCACTATAACAATGATCGGCAGTGCTACACCTGGTACAAAAGTGTATGTGCAAGATGGCCGAGTGTTAGGTTCGGCCCCTGATTTGCCTCATACGCAACTTGAGGTGTAATTATCCGTGTACCAAGTCAAAACCAGGGAGCTGTTTTTTATTAAAGGTATCAAGTTTTGTTTGTAATTCATTTGGAATGGCTTCATCAGCATTCCAGCAATGTATCTGAAATTGGATATCTTTAATAAGCTTATTTACGTATTCCTCGTCTTCGAGCTTAGATACGTCTATTGTAAAACCATGTTCGAAGTGTTCTTTTGCTTCATGCTGTAGCGCTACTAATTCTTTAAGTCCCGCGAAAGGTTTAAAGTGTAAATCAAATTTATCTCCCAGTGAGAGTGCATATACTTCAAGGTTATTGAATACACTTTGGGCTGGGTAACAAGGCTGAATGAGCAATGTGTTTTCGCAAAATGCCTGAAGTTTATGAATTAAAATGAGTAATTGTTCAAAAGATGCATTCAGTTCAAATACGTTTATTCCCGAGCTGCGATTGTCCACTAAGAAATCACCGATGTATTGCCTATTCTTTCCGCTACAGCCCGAGTAGTCTATTAAGCTTTTTAAGGAATGAAACCCTAATTGCGGGTGATTTTCTGTTGTTATGTAGCAGAGTCTGATTGCCTCATCTAAATAGTGTTTACATAAGTTAAAGTAGTCATTTTTTTCATCAGGCTGATACGTATAGCTTGTTTCATTGTAGGTGTTTTTGGAGAATAGTTTTTTATACAATCCATCAATATCTTTAATTTCATATGGAAAGTCAGTTGACGATTGAATGTCATCAATTAACTTTTCAAACTCACGTTTATGAAGGAGATATTTTTGAAAACTAAGCATCTCATTTTCTTTCTTCCACTTCTTCTGCTGGCGACTTTCAAATACATCCTGTCGTTGAGCTTGTTCTTTAATCTGCACCTGCTGAACTTTGAATTGTTTAATACTAATAAGTAGTACCCCAACCGTGCCTATCGCAGCTAAAAAGGATGCTGCACCAGCGAGTAAAGATCCAAAAGCTGACCAATCTTGAGGCAAAGGGGATAGCTTCCACGGCCAATGTGCAAAATTCACAAAGTAGCTAACCAGAACTGTCAGAAATACGATACTTGCTAGGGTCACTGTGCGTTTTAACCACAATAACCACAGTTCAAAGTTGTCCGTATTCTGCCCATTCTCTTGCTCACTCATCAAACATCCTTATTCAACAACAATATACATGGGATTCCAGCCATATTATGTTTAATTTTGATTGTGGTCTACACTAAATATTCCACAAATTAAACAATGACGTAGGATATGTGGGGTCAGTGTGAACTTTAATTGATACGCATACATTGATTAATCCCTGGACCTATCTTTAGTCGCTTTGCTCTAACCCGTTTTTGTCCATAAATAAGTTAGATTCCTCAGCTTGAAATGCCTAAATTCAACTCTGAACTTGAGGCAGTTGAAGAAAATAGCGTGAGCCTGACAGGACGTCAGGCTAGCTTTCGCGGTACAGGATGTACCATCGGAAGCGTTAGCATTTTCGAATAAGGCCGAAGAGGGATAAATATGCGGTCAAAAGCTCGATAATTTTCCGTCGCAATTTTTTCGCTGCTGTTGTTTGGTTAAAAAGCGAAAATGTTGCCGGAACGCTGAGGGTTTGCAAAGGGGTACAAGCGCTTTACCCCTTTGCTCTGGTGTGGGCGATGCGCCACGACGTTAGTGGCCGCAGGCCATAAACAAAACAAACACCTGGTTCCCGGCTCAAAAGCACTGCCGGGACGACGAGAAGGTAGTTATCAAGCATGTCCAGAAATGAGTTAACGTAAATTAGCTACTTACTCACTACAGCTCGAATCAAGCCTTGTTGAAACCAGGTTTGCATGGTCTGCAACACCATCATTGGGGCATGCTGTTCATCATGCCATTCGAGCATTTGTTCGCACTGCTCGGCAAAGTTATTGCCCTGAATAAAGCCGAGTAATAAGGCATGTTGTGCTGCGGTGAGGGAGGCAAATTCGGTTAAGCGTGTTTGGCCGCGCCATAGTAACCAGGCTCTAGTTGACTGGTAATCAGGTGTGGGTGGCGTGGAATCGGCTTTTAATGCTTGCCAGGCTTCGACGGCATTACTATTACAGGTAAATATTTGTACGCTGGGATGAAAGCGTAAACAGCAATTAGGCCACAACTCTGGCGATATAGCCTGCAAATCGCTAAAGCCTGCACTAGTGCTGTCGGCGGCGTCAAAAGCATTAAGTAAGCGTCGTTCAAATCGAGCTAAATCGGCAATAATAGGATGTTGTTTAAAGAATACATCTTGCTGTAAAAAATCGGGCAAAGCATCACAAAATTGCCTCAGAGATTGATTGGCCGATGGATGTGCGCGCGTGTAGTCAGCGGCCATTTTGTCGAACAGATCATCACCTAAATAGCGGCCTAGTATTTCATGGTCGGTTTCAATGGTTTCTTTTAGTCGAATTCGATATGCATTGGCGTAAATCGCTAAGCGAATATCTGCGCTTATCCCAGCTTGTTGAGATACATTAGCCTGCATAGCGGATTGACATGTACTGTGGTCATTGTTGGTCTCATCTGACAATAAATACGCCATAAACTGCTGCTGTATTTCAGCTAAGCGGCTCATGATGGTACCCGCAATATTTGCTTATTATCTATTTTATGATTACCTGTTAGTGATTGATGACCCAATCGAGACCGACTTAACGTGTGAAATTCTGTTTGGGTACTGTCTGCAAAGGTGAGTTCGGCAATGTGTTTAGCCTGGCGTAATTCATCATAAAGTGCAGGAAATTGCGGAATATTGGCGTCGCGCTCTATCATGGTACTAATGGGGCCAAAACGCTCAAGTGCTGCCTGATATAGTGTCCAAACAGACGGAGGCACATCGTGGTCGTGGGTGTCGATAACATAATCACCGTAATCACTGTGGCCAGCTAAATGAAATTGTTGCACTCGGCGAGGGTCGATTTTTTTAAGGTAGTCGAGTGGATTAAAATGATGATTACGGGCACTGACATAAATATTATTGATGTCGAGTAATATTAAACAGTCTGCGGCTTCTGCCACTTGGCTTAAAAAGTCCCATTCGTCCATGGTCGAATCTTGATAAGACAAATAGCTCGACACATTTTCGAGTAATATCCGGCGACCTAACACATCTTGAACTTGGCGCACCCGCTCAGCCACATGCTTAATGGTTTCTTCGGTATAGGGCAGAGGTAATAAATCGTGGCTATTAACACCATGAATAGATGTCCAGCAAATATGGTCTGAAATCCATTTTGGTTGAATGTCGTTACTGAGCTTTTTTAAGGCTTTAAGGTAATCCATATCTAATGGATCGGTACTGCCAATTGACATCGACACGCCATGCATTACCACGGGATATTGTTCAGCTATCGCATCAAGATAGTAACGCGGTTTACCGCCTGCGACTAAGAAGTTTTCTGACAACACCTCAAACCAATCAACATCAGGTTGGTGTTGTAAAATATGCTCGAAATGATCGGTGCGTAACCCTAAACCAAATCCGAGAAAGTCTTGTTTTATTACTGATTCTGGCATTGAGCGATCTCATCATTATGATTAATAGGTTGATGCCCTAGTTGGAATAGAGGCCCTAGGGCCATCAACCTTGAGTTTAACTATTGCGGTAAATTAACTTATATCAATTTACGTAACTCAACTAGCTTGTTTTACCGCCAATATCTGCACAAGATTTTGCTGTAGTGCTAACAAAACCAGTGCCTTTACAGCTTGCCATACCGCCACAGGCATTATCAGCGCCTTTACAATCATTGTGGCCTTTGCAGACATTAACGCCGTAACAGTGTACTAAATCAGCTTTAGTGACCTTGCCAACCCAATCGTCTTTTTGTGTGCCACCCACGTCGGCACACGCTTTAGATGGCATACCCACAAAGCCTGTACCTTTACAGCTTGCTTGACCGCCACAGGCGTTGTCGGCTGTTTTACAATCGTTGTGACCCTTACAGACGTTAACGCCGTAACAATGTACTAGATCTGTTTCACCAGCGGCCATAGGCGCAGTACTGGTTTCAGCCGCCATTGCCTGACCCGATAAACTGGCCATAGCCAATGCGAGTGCTGCACCTGTTAAGCTGGTTTGTGCTTTGGTATTCATATTGTCTTCCTTACAATGTTGATTGTGTGATTACTGCTTATTATTGTTGACTCGTGACAAGTTTGATTTGCTGCAGCTACCACACTTGTTAGGAGTTATCAGTATTGACCGTGCAGGAGGGGAATAACTTTCAAGATAAAGTATAGTTAGACTTATCAATCAGGTTGGTATTTGTGTCTAAATCATATAGTTTAGCTAATGTTAATATTTAACCGTTTGATACAAAACAATTTAAAGATAGGTGTTTTGTTGGTACAAGAATGCGCTGCAATAGCGAAAAATATCACCCAGCATTTGCCTAACGAGTGATTACAGGCCATTGTTTTGATGGTCATCAAGACCTTAATAACTTAAAAAAGAAATAGAGAAGGGATACCATGCATACCATATTGATTTGTTTACTGATTGCCATGTTACTGCCATATGCCGCCAAGGTTCCGTTAGCCATAGCGATGGGTAAGTCTGGCCGTTATGACAATAACCATCCACGTGCGCAACAAGCACTGCTTACCGGTTTTGGCGCACGTGCTTTAGCGGGGCATCAAAATGCATTTGAGTCGTTAATGGTATTTGGGGTTGCAGTGCTGACAGCGTTAATTACTAATAACGTCACTGATGTGGTGGCACTATTAGCCATCGTACACATTGTTGCTCGCGTGGTTTACCATGCCATGTATTTACTTAATTACGGCACGTTACGATCGTTATCATGGTTTGTGGCCATTGGCGCATCGATAGCCATTTTTTGTCAGGCTTTTTAAAGGCTTTATATGCTGTAATAGCCACAAAAAAACGCCTTAACGGCGTTTTTTATTAATGTGGAAGCTAGCATTTGTTTAATCTAGGCTAGCAATTTAATCTAGGCTGGCTATGCGCTCATAACCCATTTCGGTTAACTGGTCGTTGACACAGTCTAATAGAAAAGACGGGATTTCTGCTTCAGGTAATTGGTCTTCAAGCGCGATTTGTTGGCAAGCTTGCTTGAGCGAGGCAACATCTTTATCAGGTGCTTGTGGTAATGCGCTTGCGCTAAAACTAAGTACAGCGCAACTGGCCAATATTGTCGCAAGGGTAAGGCGGGTCATTGTTTTGCTAGTAATAAGAGATGGCATGGTTGTTCCTTCTGGGAGAACTTTGTTATTTTGACAAATACTACTGCAGCTTAGTTCCTTTGGATAGAGTGTGAAAGGGAATATTTATATGAGCGATTTTGAAGTGCTGCTCAAGCAGGTTAATCAATGTCAGCTTTGTGCGGCATCATTAACACATGGTGTACGCCCTGTGGTGCAAATAGACTCTCAAGCCAAGGTATTGATTATTGGTCAGGCGCCTGGGCGTAAAGTGCATGACACAGGCATTCCTTTTAATGATGCTAGTGGTGACAGATTGCGTGAATGGTTGGGTGTAAGCCGTGAGGTGTTTTACGATGCTAAGCAGGTTGCCATTATGCCAATGGGCTTTTGTTATCCAGGGAGTTATAGCGCAGCGACCGCCAAGAAAGGTCAATCGGGTGATTTACCACCAAGGCCTGAATGCGCCCCTAAGTGGCATGCATTATTATTAGCTCACTTAACTCAAGTGCAATTAATATTATTAGTTGGCCAATATGCACAACATTATTATTTAAGCCATCAGCGTTTAACGATTAATGCATTAACCAAAAGTGAGTTAGTTGATTTCGATATCGCTAACAAACCCAAAACCCTCACCGAAACGGTAAAGCAGTGGCGCAGCTTTGGGCCACTTTGCGTCCCTCTGCCGCACCCCAGCCCGCGTAATAATATTTGGCTGAGCCGTAATCCTTGGTTTGAACAGGATGTGCTCAGCCATATTCAGCAACGCGTTAGCGAGGCATTAACATAGCGTTTTTTACGATTGTTTACTGGTAATAAACTCGATACTTGCAGCATCTAAACAACGTTTAGACAAGTAGGTTGTACTTTTTTGCAGTGCAATTAAAAAGCCCGCATCGGTTTGGTTGATGCGGTAAACTTCAGTCCATAAAATTTGTTGATTTACATGAGTCGATTGACTATGAATACCTTGATCATCAATGACGAGTGTTACTGTGTCACCCGCGGCTTTACTCATCATTTGTCGCCATAACCACCAGGTTTTTTTAAAGCGGATACTTAGCCATTCGACCACGGCTAAACCAATAAAGAAGTACCCTAAATAGTAGGTTTCTTTACTGCTCACCGCTAATTGACTGACGTTATCGAGCAGTAATATGCCTAACCCGATAATCGCAAATATTGCGGTTTTAAGGTATTGCTTGGGAGGCGTTTTGGGGTTGACAGACTGGGTAAAGCATTCTTCAAAGTAAGCTTTATCGAGTACATATTCGCTGGTGTACGTAAACGCTGATGACATGATGACCTAAAATCGACAATGGAATTGTTGAGATTATCGCATAGCCATTGATTTGCTCAAAGCAAAGTACAAATCAATGACTATGGCTAATGTGTGTTATTTAGCCGGTGATGGCGTTGACTAACTCAACAGACAGTTGTTGTTGTTCTTCTGCTGTTAATTGCTGGTCTTGCTTATTGGATATTGAGAACACGTTATCTGCCCGTTCACCGACCGTGCTGATCGTGGCCGAGTGGATATTAAGGTCGAGAGTTCTGAAGGCACTGGCGATTTGTTCCATAAATTCACTAGTGTCTAAGGCCGATACATTGACTAATGTGCGTGTCGATTTACGTGAATACAAAAACTCAATGCTCGGTTGATTGTCGAAACTTTGATGGCGCCTAGACTCACGCTTTTTAGGCAACGTGACATCGTTGTCTAGCACTTGATGCAACTTGTTCATCACTTGCTTACGGCGTTGGGCGCTGGTGATCGGTTTCTCATCAAAATCGAGCACTTTAAAGGCTTCAACAACATAACCATCTTTAGTGCGGGCAATTTGCGCTTGTTTGACCGAAATACGCAATGCCGCGAGGGTATTAAATAATTTAACAAATAACCCATGTCTATCTTTTGTATACACAAATACGTCACTACAACCTTTAACTACAGCGTCATCGAGTAATATTAAGGTATTGTATTCGCCGTCAGCAACCGGGGTTTGGTTGTGCAGCAATATCGCTTGAGTGTACCTGGCAATATCTTCAGCTTCGGCATTACTAAAAAACGCGATGGGTAAACGTTTCCATAAGGTTTTAATGGCTACTGTTGTGGCTTCGTCTGCATTTAACAGGTTGAGCGCTTCTTGTTTATGTTCGCGCACTAGAGTACGAATTTGTAATACATTTTCAAAGCCGCCACGTAATGCTTTACGGGTAATAAAGTACAAATCTTTTAATAGCGAGGCTTTCCAATCGTTCCATAAGTCATCGTTAGTCGCTTGAATATCGGCAATGGTGAGACAATATAAGGCATCTAAGCGGGTTAAAGTGCCGACTTTTTTGGCAAAGCTGTTCACCACTTCAGGATCGTAAATGTCCATTCGCTGAGAGGTGATAGACATTAATAAATGGTTTTCTACCAGCCAACTAATCAGTTTTTGTTGCGACACTTTTAAACCATGAAAGATGGCAAACATGTTGGCGTCTACCGCACCAAGTTCGCTGTGGTCGCCGCCGCGGCCTTTGGCTAAATCATGAAACAACGCCCCAAATAGCAAGGTCGATTTGCTAGACATTTTTTGGTAAATATCTGCTGCTAACGCTAAATCTTTGTCGAGCGTTTTAATGTCTTTACCGTAAGCATAAATGTTTTTAAGCACCTTATGGGTGTGTTCATCGACCGTATAAGCATGGAATAAATCAAATTGCATTTGGCCGACAACTTCACGCCATTGCGGTAAGTAAGAGGCCAAAATACCATGCTGATGCATTAATGTAATAGCTAACCCCATGCCCTGAGGGTGGTTAAAAATGGCTTTAAATTGTTCGCGGCAACGCTGAAAGTCTTGTAAGTCGCCCATTAAGCGGCGTCTTACTTGGCGCAGTGAGCGCAACGTTTCGGCAGTAATACCGATAATTTTGTCATGATGAATCGCGATAAATTCAAACAGCGCCATGATTTGAGTGCGGTCAATAAATACCGTTTCATCACGCACATGAATGTATTGGTCGACAATTTCAAAGTTATCGTTAATTGGGATAATGTCGGGATTGAGTTGCGGAATGATTTCCCGCTGGAAATAGGCCATTAAAATTTTGTTTAATTCACCAATGCGTTTCATTGCCCTAAACAGCTGACGCATCATTTTCTCAATGGCAATGTTGCCACTTTCTCCGTTTGGCATCCCATCACCAAAGCCCATTAATTTAGCGACTTCGGCTTGATGTTGCAGTAATAAACGGTTTTCTGAGCGTTGAGCAGCTTGGTGCAAGGCAAAGCGTACTCTAAACAAAAAGTGTTGGCATTCCATTAGCTCTGAGTATTCATCGTTGGTTAAAAAGCCAAAGCGTCGTAATGACTGCATGCTGGCTACGCCAAAATGTTTACGGGCAACCCACGTGAGAGTTTGAATGTCGCGAATACCGCCAGGACTGGTTTTTAAGTTGGGTTCAATACTAAATGAGGTGCCTTGAGCTTTGGCATGGCGCTCTTGTTGCTCACTCAGTTTGGCATTAAAAAACGCTTGGCTTTGCCATAAATCCTGGCCGTATAATGCCTCTAACACAATTTGCTGGTGGTCGGTGTTACCGTATAAATGGCGAATTTCAAGCAAGCTGGTGGCAATGGTGACATCGTCTTTACAGGCTTGGAAGGTATCATCTAGGCTACGAACAGCGTGGCCTAAGTCGAGGCCGATATCCCACAATTGGGTTAAAAAACCACTGATTTTGGCGCCGTCGGTTGCCGACAGTTGTCCGTCGTGGATGATGCAGATATCAATGTCTGAAAATGGGTGCAAGGTTTGTCGCCCATAACCGCCAACGGCATTGAGTGAAATATGGTTATCATCTAGCTCGAGAGCTTGCCAGAGAAGGCATAATAGAGAGTCGAAAAACTGCGATCGCTTATTTAAAGTGTCGTTAATGGCACTTTGAAATATGTTCTCTTGTAAAAATAGGTCCAGTGACTTGATCGCCTGTTTAAATTCGGCTGTGGTCATGTCTGGGCGCAAATCTGTACTAGCAGGTTGCGAAAGCATGTTACTCCTTATTAATGTAGTCCTGTTACAGAATAAGGTATTCTTAATAAAATTGGTATCACTCTTAATGAGGTTTTATGGCGTCTAAGCGTGGTCGGTTAGATCAGTTTATTGCTCGTGCGTTACAAGTGTCAAAAAAAGCGGTTCGTCAGCTATTGATTGATAACAAAGTCTTGGTTGATGACAAATTGGCTAAATCTCCAGATTTACAGATCGATGAGTTTAGCCATATTGTTTGTAATGATGTGGTGCTGCAGCAATACCAAAAGCAATATTATATGCTTAATAAACCTGACGGTGTAGTCAGTGCCACCGTGGATGATAAGCACCCCACCGCATTGAGTTTACTCGAGGGTATTAATTCAGCCATGTTACATATTGCAGGGCGACTGGATTTGCATTCAACCGGGTTATTGTTAATCACAAACGATGCAAAGTGGTCTGCTGCGCTGATGGCACCAGATCATAAAGTCGATAAACATTATCTTGTCACGTTAGCGAACCCCATTGATGAAAGTTACATCGATGCCTTTGCTAATGGGGTGTATTTTGAGTTTGAAGACATCACCACTTTGCCGGCGCAATTAACCATTTTGTCGACGTATAAGGCGAGGGTGGTACTGCGGGAAGGAAAGTATCATCAAATTAAGCGCATGTTTGGTCGTTTTCGTAATCCCGTGGTTGCTCTACATCGTGAATCCGTGGGGAACATTATGCTCGATAACGCCTTATTGCCCGGTGAGTATCGTGTATTAACGCAAGCTGAAGTAGATTGCATAATTCAGCACTAGATCAACTTTTTATTGTTTGTAACATGCTAATTTATGGTCACCTTTACAGCTCGTTAGGTGATATGTGGATTTACAAGCCCTAAAAAAAGTCAGTGAACTAGATGTGTTTAGTTTAATGGTGTTTAAAATTATTTATGAAACCGGTTTTGCCAATATTGCGGCCAAAGAACTCAGCGTTTCAGCACCTAAAATTAGCCGTTGCTTAACCTCTTTGCGGATTATTTTTAATGATGAGCTGTTTTTTCGCCGTCAACAAGGGCTTAAACCTACACCATTAGCCGAGCGCTTATATCAGCCGATTTGCCAATTGTGCGATATGTTGAGTCAAATTGAGAGAGTGGCTGCAGATAAAACTAATCTTCAGAAACGTTCGGTGCTTCATTTGGCGGTGTCGCCAAGTATTATTACCAGCGTTGCCGTTGCATTGAGCTTGTGCCCGCGTAATACCATTGGCAAGGTTAAGTTACACAGTTGGCAAGCCGATACCGAAGAGCTTATTTATAACGGCGATTTAGATTTTGGTATTGGTTTTGAGACTCAAGATACCCATGGGTTAGAAGCCCACCCGATTGGTAGTGCAACATCGTTATGCGTGGTGGGTCACGCTCAACATGCATTTTGGGATGTTGCTGAACCGATAAAACTTGAAGACATTATTCAGTATTCGATTGTGTATTTACGTTGTCGTGGATTTAATAATCGTATTGATCCATTAGAGCTTTATTGCCAAACCGAAGGCTTACTTTTAGAAGATATTGAGTGCGTTAAAAAGCTCGAAGATTGGTATTGGCATTTGCTGACCATGGACAGTTTAGCGTTAACCATTTGTCATGAAGGCTCTTTTGCACAGCAAATTCCTCAACTGCGAGTTGAGCGTTTACCCGACTCAGAGTTTGAACGACTTAACTCAGTGATGCCTATGCCAAATTATTGTTTAATTGAACGTGCAGAGCATTATCGACGCTATTCAGCAGAAGTGAAACAAATGATAATTGATATCACTCGCGCGTTATTGGTTTAATTTTTTTACTCATAATATCAATATATTAGCACTCGCTTATTGTTAGGACGGCTGTTAGGCTGAAATAATTTAAGCTTTTTAATCAGTGGTTTACAACCATATTTTGTTCTGCATCACCTTTGCTACTTTTTCATTCATTACAAATACCTCTTTAGGGTTACAAAATATAAAATTAGCTATTTCATATTTTGGGATACTTAAAAGTAAAATCACCAATTCCTGTTAACGAATTTGCAACCAAACATCACAGGTTTGTTACACCGCGCGGGTATTTGTCTCTAATTCCTTATATTTTGTATGTGTAAAACCTACACATTTAAATCGGGGGATTTAAAATGAAAAAATATAACAGAACGTTACTTGCAGCGGCATTCATTGCTGCTTTTGGTTTAGCAGGATGTGGTTCTGACGGCAGTGATGGTGCCGACGGCGCTGCAGGTACTCCTGGCACTCCAGGTATACCTGGTGCTGATGGCACTTCTGCTGGATTAACCGTCACAACGGTTAATAATGCATACGACTATAACTTGAAACTTGATCCAGCCGATATTGTTGTGGTTGGTAGCGAACCTTTTAGTATTAAATTTACCGTATCGGGTAAAGGTATGGGTAATGCAGAGGTTCCATTCTCTGGTCTTGAGAGAGTCGCTCTATATGTCACCAGTCAGTCTGAGAATACCACAGACACTGGCGCGCCAATGTTATGGACTAACCATGCTTTAGCCAATGATTTTGGTAGCAGCATGTATTGTAATTTAACCGGTAGCACCACAGCGCGTGATGGCTCTGTTGTGAATGCTTGTACATTAACTGAAGATGCCGCAAACCCTGGTACTTACATCGGTACTTGGACACATGAAGGTAATGCACCCGTTGTATTAGCGAGTGGTAATGCTAATGATTTAGTTCGTGTGATGATCCGCACCTATGATGTGGTCGACGCTGACGGTACTGGCATCAGCGATAAAATTTTATCCACACCAATTGATTTTATTCCTGCTACTGGTGAACTTGCGGTATCAGCAAAAGACTCAGTGTCTAATGCGGCATGTATTAAATGTCACAGCCCAATGGAAGGTTTCGCTGATACAGATATGCGTATCGCTAACATTGACGCTCACCATAACTATCAAAAAGTTGAAAACTGTGTGGCTTGTCATAACCCTGCATATGCCGGCGGACAAGATGATCCTGATAAAGGTTATAACGCTAACTTCAATGCCATGATCCACACTATCCACGCAGGTCATCATATTGCTGACTCGCTAACGGGCGAAGCCAAAGAAATGTTTGGTGGAGTTGGATTTCCTGCTGAGTTAAATGAATGTACTGTATGTCATGATAATGGTACTCAGTGGAACGACAACGTCTATGAAGAAGCGTGTGTGTCTTGTCACGTTGATGTTGATTTAGCTACCGGTGAAAATCACAGAGGGATTGTTCCTTCAAGTGATGCGGTTTGTTCAGGCTGTCATGGTGCAGGAAGTTTAAGCCCAATGGAAGCTCACGGTGTTGATCGTCGAGATGCTTTCGAAACTGGCTTAGTGTTTGAGGTTGTTTCTGCCGATGTTGCTGCAGATGTATTAACGATTGTTTATAACGTTAATCTAAATGGTGCTGTTGCAGCTGATGGTACTGATTTAACTCAGTACTTGAACAAGAAAGCATCCGGTGACGACATGTTAATTGGTACTCTTGATAGTAATGGTGATTATGTTCGTGGTTTGAGTGTTAACACGGTAACTAATCCTGAAATGTTTATCGTTAGTGGTGGAAAAATAACCTTAATGAAAGCACTTTCTGCCAACCAACTTGATGGAAAAACAATTTCAGTATCTTCAGAAATGAACATGTGTGGTAACTCAACGACTGGCAAAGTAGTGATTAATACTATGTTAGCAACGGGTGCAGGCACAGATACTGGTGCTTGTGACGTCGCGGTTCCTGCTAATATCGTCACTAAGTTCTTCAAGTTTGATGCTGTTGCTGCAGCGGGTGTTGAAACCACTGACAACTTACGTTTTGTTAGCCCTGAGCTAACAGCTTATAGCGCACCGACTCAAGCTGGTAATGACCGTACAACGGCTGATGAAGCGAAATGTAATGCTTGTCACGATAACTTAGCTCACATTAAATCACCTAACCATGGTGTGACTAACTTTACCCAATGTGCTGATTGTCATAATAACAACTACCCTGGTTCTTATCATGCAGATGTGTACAAGCAATCTGGTGTGGATGCTAATGGCGAACCTACGTTTGAAGTGGTTGAAGGCCTAGAATATTACAACCGTGACTTAGTCACAGTTGCTCACCGTTTCCACAGCGGTATGTTTGCGGGTAGCACTGGCGGTGGCATTTACTTAGGTACAGATGGTGAAACTTGGGTTAACTATCCAGCAAGTAAAACCAATTGCCAAGCGTGTCATAAAGATGCGAATGCTGATGGTGATGCGATGCCATTCTTCGATGGTACGGGTAAGTTGACTTCTGGTAGAACCGCTATTGAAGTAGACGATAATCAGTTTGATGGTGTTCCTGGTGAGTTTATCTCTCCTGTTGCTGAAGCATGTCGTAGTTGTCATGCGCACTCTGGTGCTGCGGCTCTTGCTCACTTTAAGAGCAATGGTGCTACAGTTGCTGGTGATAGCGTAATGTCTGCTGCAGGTGTACCGATTGAATCTTGTGCAACTTGTCATGCCGAAGGTAAAACTTACGGCCTTGATAAAGTTCACGCGACGACTTCTCACTAGGTAAGTGAATAAAAACAACCATTTCTTAATCATCACTTAAGAAACTAAGCAAGAGGGAGGCAGCAATGCCTCCCTCTTTTTTTGTTTGATTTTTCATCCATAAGTGTAGCTAGGTTCGCTGCGCTGCTAGGGCGGACGTTGTCCTGCTAGGGTCGCTGCGCTGCTAGGACGGACGTTGTCCTGCTAGGGTCGCTACGCTTCTAGGACGGACTTCGTCCTGCTAGAAAACAATCTAAGCCAATGTTGCGTTCAGGGATAGGGACGATTTCGCTGTTAAGATTTTATAGATTCTAGCCGCGTAGCGTCCTAGCAGCGAAGCGATCTAGGCTCTTACTATGGGATGACAACGTTATTTTGGCTTGCTAACAATGATGGCTGGACTCGCTGCTAAGATTTTATAGATTCTAGCCGCGTAGCGTCCTAGCAGCGAAGCGATCTAGGCCCTTGCTATGAGATGACAACGTTATTTTGGCTTGCTAACAATAATGGTTGGACTCACTGCTAAGATTTTATAGATTTTAGCCGCGTAGCGTCCTAGCAGCGAAGCGCTCTAGGCTCTTACTATGGGATGACAACGTTATTTTGGCTTGCTAGCAATGATGGCTGGACTCGCTGTTAAGATTTTATAGACTCTAGCCGCGCAGCGTCCTAGCAGCGTAGCGCTCTAGGCTCTTACTATGGGATGACAACGTTATTTTGGCTTGCTAACAATGATGGCTGGACTCGCTACTAAGATTTTATAGATTCTAGCCGCGTAGCGTCCTAGCAGCGAAGCGATCTAGGCTTTTACTATGGGATGACAACGTTATTTTGGCTTGCTAACAATAATGGTTGGACTCGCTGCTAAGATTTTATAGATTCTAGCCGCGTAGCGTCCTAGCAGCGAAGCGATCTAGGCTCTTACTATGGGATGACAACGTTATTTTGGCTTGCTAACAATAATGGTTGGACTCACTGCTAAGATTTTATAGATTCTAGCCGCGTAGCGTCCTAGCAGCGAAGCGCTCTAGGCTCTTACTATGGGATGACAACGTTATTTTGGCTTGCTAACAATGATGGCTGGACTCGCTGTTAAGATTTTATAGATTCTAGCCGCGCAGCGTCCTAGTAGCGTAGCGCTCTAGATTCGATAAAGCCTGTCATTTTATCGTAGATAACAAAAGGGAGGCATTACTGCCTCCCTTGTTGGTATTGATATTGTGGCTTAATGAATCTGTACACTCATCGAGTGCTATTAGCTATTACGCCGCGGCTTGTTGGCGCTGCATGGTTAATAACCATTTTCCGTAGATAAAGATACCCACTGCTGAAATAATTCCGATAGCAGCAATGATGTACCATGCCATACCAATGTTATTGGCCTCATACAGCATATGGGTTAATGGCTGAGCTTCCATACCGGTAAAATCCACTAAGCGCATAAAGGCTTCACCTTGTGGAATAGCATCAACATCGGTTTGACTCATGCCACGGCTGACTAACTCATTACGCGAGATAATCTCTTTTGAAGCATAGATTTGGTATAGCTTAGGGGCAAAGTAGCCTTCTAATGTCCAACCGATCCCTTGCGGTAACATGACAAAGCCTAAATACATGGCTTTTTTACCTTCAGGGGCAATATTACCCATAAATTCGTTTTTCTTCGGGCTAATCATCATTTCGCCAAAAGAGAACATCACAATGGCTAATACAATCATCCACGCGGCATTAAATGCACCGACCAACATAATCGCGGCAATACTTAAAATACATCCTACTAACATCGCGGTGGTGATGCGGTATTTGGCGGTAAAGGCAGCGACTAAAAAGCAGGTGGTCATGATCATGCCTGCGTTCAGGTTTAGCATGCCCTCAGGCATCACCTTGGTACCGTCGTTATTCAGACCAAGCCAGAATTGCAATATGCCGTTGCTGGTGCCTTCAGGGCCAAATAATGAGGTGACAATAATGCTGGTATCAACCCACTCGGCAATATGAATAGGCAGTACGTCAAATAGCGAGTTATATAAAAACCAAAAGCCAGCAAACACTAACATGTAGTAAAGCACGATCGGCTTTTTCAGCTCATGCAGTGCATCTTTCCATAACGCTTCTTGCTGGATTTCACCTGATTTTACTTTAGCCGCTCTCGCTAAACGCTCATCTTTACCTGGTTCTTTATAAGCCAATAAAAATAAGAAGTTAAATGAGATAATCGCCGCACAAGCATAAAACACATTGTCCCACGATAACTGGCGCATGTGCACGGCCACTAGCGGACCTAAGAAACCACCGATATTCACGACTTGATAAAATATACCCCACGCCATAGAGGTGTTTTCGCGCTTTGTCGACAGCACGAGCGTACCTTGAATACCGGGTTTAAATACCCCTGTACCTGCGGCAAGCAACATGGCTCCGGCTAGAAAACCCCAAAAGTCTGGGAATATGGCCATGGTGAGGTAACCGAAAATTTTGATAATGGTCGAAACAAAAATGGTTTCTTTGTAACCGACACGATCTGAAATACCGCCGGTAAACACCGGAATAAAGGTTTGTAGCATGGCCCAAACAGCAATGATAATGCCGTAATCGTGCAAGTCGATGCCTAAGCCACCTTCCGACACGGGGGATTTTGCATATAAACCCGCGGAGGCTTTTACGCCGTAATAAGCAATACGTTCAACCAGCTCCATGCCGCCGACAAGCCAAAATATATACCCTAAACTGGTGATTGATGCCCACATCCCCAGTTGTTTTACTTCACGCAGGTCGTTGCCTGAATGTGAATTAGTGCTCATAAGTCACCCTTTATTATTGTGTATTGAGTTAACGCCAGACACTCTACCTAAGTTGAAGGAAAATATCCAAAAACAAAAAGCGGATCGTGAGATCCGCTTTGTTTTGAAGTGTTGCTATGTGTTTAGTATGTAAAGCTGGCGATTTAGGCGCCACAACACTTTTTATATTTTTTGCCACTGCCGCAAGTGCATACATCATTACGGTTAGGTTTAGCTTCAAAGCTGACTGCTTTCGGCTTGTTCAGTAATCCCGTTAACTCAATGATGTTTTCAGCTTTATCTGCATCAACGGTAATGTTGGCAATCAGCTTTTGTTCGGCAACCAAAGCTGCAACTTCAACTTTACGCGCTTCAGTTTGTACCGATAAGATTAACGGTGAAATCTCTGTACCCGGTTTACTGGCACGTTTGGTGTTATAACCACTTTCGCCATACGCTGGCTTTGGGGTTCTACGCCCTTTGAAAAAGTACTTATCAGACATGGTGGTGACCCATTAAATAGAATGATGATATTGGCGCAAGCTTATACAGCAAAAACGCAAAATGAGATATTAAAGTTTTATATAAATGTAAAATAAAAAACCAGCGACGTATCGCTGGTTTTTTGTATCAATGTAATTAATTGATTAGGCTTCTATTTTAGCCAGTTCAATTTTTTGCTCGTTTAACTTTTCAATATCGCGTGTTAAGTCGGTCATTTTTGCGCGTTCTTTATCAATCACTGCAGCTGGGGCTTTAGCGACAAAACCTTCATTAGACAATTTGCCTTCAATGCGTGCAATTTCTTGCGCCAGCTTTTCTAACTGCTTGTCGATACGCGCCATTTCAGCAGCAACATCGATTAAACCCGCCATTGGGATAAGCAGCTCCATATTGCCCACTAGCTGCGTGGTCGACATTGGCGCTGTTTCACCTTCTTCAAGAATGGTGATGGTTTCGAGTTTCGCTAAGCTGGCAAAGAATGTTTGATTAGCTTCAAGGCGGATCCGGTCTTGATAACTCACACCGCGCACTAATGCATTTAGTGGCTTAGACGGCGCAATGTTGAGCTCTGCACGAATATTACGAACCGCGACAATGACTTGCTTAACCCATTCTAAATCGGCCATTGCCGTCTCATCAACATGGTCAGCTTGATACGTTGGGAAGGTGGCTAACATCAAGGTGTCGCCAGTCACGCCAGCAAGTGGCTTAACGCGCTGCCAAATGGTTTCGGTAATGTACGGCATGATTG
This sequence comes from Shewanella sp. MF05913, assembly GCF_059758095.1. NCBI lineage: Bacteria > Pseudomonadati > Pseudomonadota > Gammaproteobacteria > Alteromonadales > Shewanellaceae > Shewanella > Shewanella sp. MF05913. The sequence continues at coordinate 118,986 of NZ_JCAYNT010000002.1, read as the reverse complement.
GGTGCATTAAACGCTGCATTTTTTCAAGCACGGTCACCAAGGTATGGCGAGTGCCACGCATTTGCGCTTCGCTGCCATTTTGCATTACGGGCTTGGTTAACTCTAAATACCAGTCACAGAATTGGTTCCAGGTGAACTCGTATAAGGTGTTAGCCGCTAAGTCAAAACGGTATGCAGCCATGTAGTCGTCGAAGGTTTTTACGGTTTGATTAAATAAACCAATAATCCAACGGTCGGCTAATGACAGTTCCATTTCACCTGGTTTGCCGTCAACTAAGATTTGGCCGCAATCAAGTGGCGTACCGGCTTCGTCGCTGTCTGGATTTGTTTGAGTTTCGGTGTTCATCAACACGTAGCGTGATGCATTCCATAACTTGTTACAAAAACTGCGGTAACCGTCTAGGCGCTTCATGTCCCAGTTAATGTCACGACCGGTTGATGCCATTGCAGCTAAAGTAAAGCGCAATGCGTCTGTGCCGTGAGCTTCAATGCCGTCGGCAAACTCTTTGCGAGTGCTTTTTTCAATTTTAGCGGCAAGTTGTGGCTGCATCATGTTGCCGGTACGTTTTTCAACTAGCGTTTCTAGTTCAATACCGTCAATCATGTCTAATGGGTCAAGTACGTTACCTTTAGACTTTGACATCTTATTACCGACTTCGTCACGGATAAGACCGGTCACGTAAACGGTTTTAAAAGGCACTTGTGGCTTGCCGTTTTCATCTTTAATGAAATGCATGGTCATCATGATCATACGGGCAACCCAGAAGAAGATAATGTCAAAACCTGTGACCAACACGTCGGTTGGGTGGAAGGTTTTTAAGTCTTCTAAATTGTCTGGCCAGCCTAGTGTTGAGAATGTCCATAACGCTGAACTGAACCAGGTATCAAGTACGTCATCGTCCTGGCGCAGCACGGCTGAGTCGGCAAGCTTATGTTTGGCGCGGACTTCTGCTTCGTTACGACCAACGTACACTTTACCGTTTTCGTCGTACCAGGCTGGAATACGGTGTCCCCACCATAGCTGACGTGAAATACACCAGTCGTTGATGTCGCGCATCCACGAAAAATACATGTTTTCGTATTGTTGTGGCACAAATTTGATTTCACCGGTTTCAACTGCTTCGATGGCTGTTTTAGCCATAGACTCTACCGCAACGTACCATTGGTCTGTCAGTAATGGCTCAATCACCACGCCTGAGCGGTCGCCATGAGGCACTTTTAAGCCGTGTGGAGCCACTTTTTCAAGTAAGCCTAATGTCTCAAATTCAGCGACAATCGCGTCACGTGCTTTAAAACGGTCTAGGCCGACATAGCGTTCTGGTAAGGCGATTTCAATTGCTTTGTTTGGTGTGCCATCAGTGTTAATTACTTCAACAAAGCTGCGTACTGATGCATCTAGGGTGAAGATGTTGTACATAGGCAATGCATGACGTTTACCCACTTCATAGTCGTTAAAGTCATGTGCTGGGGTGATTTTTACGCAGCCGGTACCAAATTCCATGTCGACATAATCATCGGCCACAATTGGCACCAGACGGTTAACGATTGGCAGTAAAATGAATTTACCAATGAGTGACTGATAACGCTCGTCATCTGGGTGCACGGCAACTGCGCTGTCACCTAACATGGTTTCAGGGCGGGTAGTTGCAACTTCTAAATAGTCTTTACCGTCGGCCGTGAGTGCGCCTTGTGCCAAAGGATAGCGGAAGTGCCACATGTGGCCTTGCTTCTCTTTGTTTTCAACTTCAAGATCGGAAATGGCGGTGTGTAGCTTTGGATCCCAGTTAACTAGGCGCTTACCGCGATAAATCAATTCGTCATCATAAAGACGCACAAACACTTCTTGAACGGCTTTTGATAGGCCTTCGTCCATGGTAAAACGTTCGCGATCCCAATCAACAGAGGCGCCCATACGACGAAGCTGCTTAGTGATGGTTCCGCCTGATTCGGCTTTCCAATCCCATACTTTGTTGATAAACGCATCACGGCCTAAATCATGGCGTGTTTTGCCTTCTTCAGCTTCAAGCTTACGCTCAACTAACATTTGAGTCGCAATACCTGCATGGTCGGTACCCACTTGCCAAAGGGTATTTTTACCCTTCATGCGTTGATAGCGGGTAAGGGTATCCATGATAGTGTCTTGGAATGCATGACCCATGTGCAAGCTACCGGTTACGTTCGGTGGCGGGATCATGATGCAGTAGTTGCCTTGTGATTCATCGCCATGCGGCTTGAAGTAACCTTGCTCTTCCCAGTTTTGGTAAAGGGCTTGTTCGATAGACTTTGGGTTGTATGTTTTTTCCATAGGAGCGTTATGTTCTCTATCTAAATTAAGTGTTTATTCTGCTAATGCTTGAGTGCTAGGTGTAATGCCTGCACTTTGATATTGACGGTAGCGATTGCGGGCAATGCGCTTAAGCTCATCGTCATTAGCGACAAAATCGATAATATGGGGCAAGTTTACCGCAAAAGTGGGCATGTGGTCTGCAAGATTAATCAGAACTTGGCGACTTTTATTTGGCCCTAAGGTGTCAAAACCTATTTCAACCGGCGCACCTGTTATTGGGCCTTCGCCTTTTAAATTGTGCGGTACAAAGGCATTGGGCTCAAATTGCCACAGTAACTCGTCAATTGCATAAGCTTGTTGCTTGTCTTTGCAGTGAATATAGACGGTTTTTTGCTGACGATAGTGTTGTTCAGCTAACCGGCAGGCAGCCAAATAAAGCGCATCTAATGCACTCATTTGATTATGATTATCAGGCATAAGGTAAAACAAGGCTTGAGTCATGTTGTGCAGCTTTTTACCGGTTTATAAGTTGGCCACGAGTTTACACTAAAATCGCTTGCGGGTTAATGGCTGTAGTTCTGCGATTTATATGACATTAGCATAGCTCAATGTCATGATCGTCAGTTTAATCGTGCTGATTAATCCGACATAGAGCGCGATCATAATGGACTTTCTACGCCGCTGTGGTAATAGCTCCTTGATGGATAGACGTTGAGGAGATGATTGCTGTGGCGTTAAGCTTGAACGCCACAATACAAACCATCTAATAGTTAAAGAATAAGAAATATCATTAATCATTAGCTGCTGTTTACGCCATGGGCCTAGCAGTAGTAGCCGGGTATAAACTTGTTGTTGATTAATGGATAAGCTAAACCGCGTAGTAAAGCGGTCATAACTGACTTCTATTTTGTGATTATCTATGAGATGTATTTTGTGTTGCTTACGCTCAAATCGCATTACTTGCCCCTAGCGAATTAATTCACATTTTACATGAGTAGGGCTTGTGCCTTTGGTGCACTCTTTTAATGCTCTGCGTTGCGCTTTTAACATGGAGTCATAACCAAAACCGTAGCCATAGCGAATATGACCACTATCGCTCACAGATACGGCAAGTGCTTTATGGTTTTTAAAGTCTTTAAATTGAATTAACACATCAATCAGTTTTTGATCATTTGTGATGAATTGACATGCTTTGGCTTGCGGGTTGTGTTCGCAAGCTAATGGATATTGGTCAAATACAGGGTAGGAAATATCGATATTATCAAACCAAGAAGACCAGCTGGTTTCTTGAGTCTCAATTGTAATATCAGCCGGGATATGAATTTGCAGTTGTTGATCGTCAGAATCTTGTTGCCCTAACCAGATTAAGCTGAGTTTATTGTCGTTAGGATGGCCATTAGCAACGAGCACATCGCCAGCGCAATTGTCGCACAGTTGCTCATCTGCTTTGATGATTGATATTTGAGTTGAGTAGTCAGAAGCACCGGCGCAGCTTCGTTCAAAAATGACAGCCTTGTACATTTTATCTAATGAAAGTGACTCGGTGTAAACGGTGTTACCGCACATGGAGCTGAGTAGCCAGCCCAATAAAATTGCCACTAATCCATAAAGGGCCAATGCACTAACGATTGTAATGATGATGACTTTTAACGCTTTCACCTGAAGATCCCTTTCTGCGAGTTTGTTTTATAGATTATGGACTTATCATGTTTGCAAACGAGATAATAGACTTGTTACTTATGTGTAACAAGTTAACAATTGTTTAGTTGCTGGCTATTTTTTCGCTTAGATTTTTCAAATCGACATTGTCGGTAGCGGTATTTTTAGCGGATAAAATGAGTAGATGATTAATACCATTCCGCATTAATAAGCGCCCCAGGTTAACGTGTTTAACACAATGGCGCTGGATTTAAGATGTTGAGTTTTGGCAGTTTGGTTTTTTAGTGCTGAGCAATACTGATCTCTTGGGTAAAGTATCGGTCATAAATTGCTTGATACTGCCCTGATGTTTTTAGTTCATCAAATGCTTGTTGCCAAAGTGCCACTACATCGTCACTGGTGTCGTTTGAAAAAGCAATGAACAAGGTCGAGTCATATAGCTTAACTGGCGTACGCTCAATGGTATTAATATCGATATTTGCCGCTTTTGCTAAAAACGGCATCACTAATTCGCTCATTGGCGCTACGTCTACACGGCCGTAGCTGAGCATCTTTAAGGATTGTAATTGAGCGCTGTCGGTGCTGAGATTGGTAAACCCTTGGGCGTTTAAGTAAGTGTGGTCGGCATTATCAAGCACCACGCCAATATTTTGTACTCGCTTGAGGTCTGCTAAGTGAGCAACAGACAATTGCGAACTTCGCTTTTTATAAAAATATACGCCGCTAGTAATGATAGGCCCGACCCACTTCATGTTCTGCTCGCGCTCAGGTCTTTTCGCGATAACAAACAAGGCAGTATTGGGTTGTGACTTTAACAACTGAAAAGCTCTATTAAAAGGGTATATTTCTATATCTGTTTTAATATTAACGTGGCTGTTTTGTATCATCGCCTGAATTATGTCGACAGAAAATCCACTTAGCACTTCATTATCCTGGTAACTAAAAGGCCGTAGTGGGTGGGTAATAAATTGGGTGTCGTTGAGCGATTGTGCTGCTAGCTTGTTTAAAGGCATCAAGGTCACAAAGGCACATATTAATATAGTACTGAGGCTTAATTGAGAGTATTTCATCAATTAATGACCAAGTGTAGGGGATAAGTATGTTGAGCATGCCGTGCCATTCAATCAATTCCTTCTGATTGTTGAGTCAGTATATAACGTCGTTTTTAGCGATGTTGTTCGATGATATTGTTCGATATTTAATCTACCATGTAATGAGGTTATAAAACAAACTATAACCTCATCATTATTGCGTTTATTGATGCGTTATTTAGGCACCTCTTTGCTTGAGGTTTGACTCAGTCTTGCTGGATCGGGGAACACAAAGTGCTGCTTGATTTGTTTCCAAGAATCATGACGTTTAATGATGTATCCCACTGCGACTAATATTGAACAAACTAAAATACCCCATCCAATCGCGTTGTCACCTAAGTCAGCCCAAAGCACGACTAAGCTTGACGCGCCGAAGGCAATCGAAATTTGAATAAAATTCTGTAATCCAGCGGCTTTTGACGCGTTGTGTTTAAACTCTTGCAGCGCATTGTTAACGACGATGGGATAAATTGCACCATTACTGCCAGCAAGTAGTGAAAATGCAATTAATAACGGCCAAATGGTGTCGGTGTTGATTAACACGCTTGAGACAAAAATGGCTGCAACGCAATAACCAAAGAAAATCAATAAGCAAGTTAATGTGGTTTGGGTACCCAGCTTTTTGATGAGTATTTTACTGGAGTAGCCACCGACGATAAACATGATTGTTTGTGGAACAAAACTTAAACCAATTTCAGTTGCGGCATAACCATATTGTTCCATTACCGCTGGCCATAAGGTTAAGTAAGCAAAAAAAGCCCCTGAGCACGCGCCAAATATTAATACATTACCCAAGTAGCGAGTATTGCTGAGTAGCTGCAGATAGCCAATATGTGTTTTATTGGCCTGAATAAGTTTGGATTCTTTAGGGACAAAAATACAGGTCATGGTAATCAGCATAACGGCGATGATACACAAACAGATAAACACAGCCCGCCAACCAAAACTGTTTAGTATAAATGCACCCACAATAGGGGCTAGCGCAGGAGAAAGTGCAACTAATGGCATGATATTAGAAAATATGTTTTGCGCTTTATCTGCTGGGTATTGTTCAATCACAATCGCCTGCCAAATTACTGCGGCGCTACATGCTCCAATGGCTTGAAAAAAGCGCGCAATGTTCATTGTCATGATGTTGTCACTGGTTGCAATCAATGCACTTGCCAGCATAAATAAACCTAAGCCAACCAGTAGGGCGTTTCGTTTGCCTATTTTATGGACTAACGGACCATACAGTAACTGACCGATTGCAAGCCCAGCTAAAAAGCTGGTTAGCGAAATAGCCACTTCTGAGGTGGTGGCATTAAATGTCCCTTCAATAGATTTGAACGAAGGTAGATACATATCTGTTGCAATAAACCCTAACATACTCAGCAAGGCTAAATAAAAAAGGAAAAAATAAAACATTAATTTTGTTAGTTTAGTGTTATTAATTATATTGTTGCTGCTAAATTCTGACATCTTTAGTTCTGTTGGTATGAATAAAAAACAGTAGCTTAATGGGTTACTAAATTAGCGGGAAACGTTTATTTTTGACTATTGCTATCAAAAATATTGATGGATTAGGGCGGGGTATTTATTTAGGATGTATTTTTATGTTTGTTGATTTTAGATAAATATCCATTTTTAATGAGTTAAATCAATATGCTTTCACAGCAAACTTTCGAATTAATTGATGTTGTTGCCCAAACAGGCAGCTTTACTGCGGCGGCAAAGAAATTACATAAAGTGCCATCTGCTATTAGTTATTCAATTAAACAAATTGAAACGGAATTAGGTGTTGAGCTATTTATTCGTCATCATCGCAGTGTGACGTTAACCCCTGCCGGTAAACATTTTGCAGCCAAAGCTCGTGTCTTTTTGGCTGATATGGCGCTGATGAAGCGCGACACTCAACGAGTGGCGAATGGCTGGAAGCCCACTTTGTCAATTGCGCTTGATAACATTGCGAGAACCGACAGTGTACATGCCTTAATTGCTGACTTTTATAGGCAGTTTCAAGATGTTGAGTTAATTATTCGCATCGAAGTGTTTAATGGCGTATGGGAGGCACTTGCCACTGGTCGTAGCGATATTGCGATTGGTGCAACTACCGCCAATCCGGTTGGCGGGGCTTATAAGTTTACTTATATGGGCGACATTGATTGGTTGTTTGTTGTCAGTGCGGGGCACCCGTTAGCCGATATTATGCGGCCTTTGATTGATGATGAACTTAAAGTGTTTCCGTCTATTTGCTTGGAAGATACGTCACGTGAAATTCCTAAACGAACCGATTGGTTGTTAAATGGCCAACGCCGCTTGGTTGTGCCCGATTGGCACAGTGCGATTAATTGTTTTGTCGAAGGGCTTGGTGTTGGCTATATGCCTGCTCATTTAGCACAGCCGTTAATTGAGTCGGGTAGGTTAGTGAGCAAGGTACTGAGTCGAATTAAGCAACCGAGTCCATGTTGTCTGGCATGGAATGATGAACAAATGTCACCCGCATTGGCCTGGGTATTAGATTATCTCGGTGATGGCGAGCAGTTACATCGTCAATGGCTGGCATAATTTGAGGGCTGATTTGAGAGCTAATTTAAGTCGTCTAATTCTGGTTTGCCCACTCAATAACGCTTTACTCAATAGCACTTCGCTTAATAGCACTACGCTTAATAAAACTAAATTCAAAGTGACCATATTCAAAGTGACTATATTCAACGGCTCTAAACTTAAGCTCTCTAATCTTAAAACCATGTGGCCCGAGGTGATGATTATCTACCATCCTAATAAAACAGTAACAAAAAAGGGTAAAGCCTGCGCTTTACCCTTTTTTATGCGTTAAGCCAAAGCTTATTCGCTAATTTCAACACCAGCACGATTAATTAAGAACTGGCTTAAAATCGGCACCGGACGACCGGTTGAACCTTTGTTTGCGCCGCTATTCCAAGCTGTACCGGCTACGTCTAAATGCGCCCAATTGTACTTTTTAGCAAAGCGAGACAAGAAACACGCCGCAGTGATTGAACCCGCAGGACGGCCACCTAAGTTAGTCATGTCAGCAAACGGGCTGTCTAGCATGTCTTGGTATTCATCCCATAACGGCATACGCCATGCACGGTCACCGCTTTGCTCACCAGCATTAAGCAATTCATGTGCTAATGGGTTGTGTGAGCTAAACAAGCCTGAAGCGTGTTTACCTAATGCAATCACACATGCACCGGTTAAGGTTGCAGTGTCAATGACAAGCTCAGGATCGAAGCGTTCAACGTAAGTTAATACATCACATAACACTAAACGACCTTCAGCATCAGTGTTAAGCACTTCAACTGTTTGACCTGACATGGTTGTTAAAATGTCACCTGGGCGATATGCGTTACCCGCAGGCATGTTCTCACAGCCAGCTAAAATACCAATAACATTGATAGGCAGCTTCATTTCACATAGCGCTTTCATTGCGCCAATTACACCCGCAGCGCCACCCATGTCGTATTTCATTTCGTCCATGGCTTCGCCTGGTTTTAATGAAATGCCGCCTGAGTCAAAGGTTAATCCTTTACCCACAAGTACAATTGGTTTTTCTGTGCTGTTTACCGCGCCTTGATATTCCATCACGGTCATAATTGACTCGTTTGCGCTAGCACGACCTACAGCAAGGTATGAATGCATACCTAGCTTGGCCATTTGCTCTTCGCCAATGGTCGTCACTTTAAGGTTTTCGTGCACTTCAGCCATTTGACGAGCTTGAGATGCTAAATAAGCTGGGTTGCAGATATTCGGTGGCATGTTGGCCACGTCGCGGCATAAATGCATACCTGCTGACACCGCGGCTCCGTGCTCAATCGCGCGCTCACCAATGGTGAGTTCACGGCGAGTAGGCACATTAAATACCATTTTACGCAGTGGACGACGAGTTTCACCCTTACGGGTTTTTAATGCATCAAATGAATATAAGCTGTTTTGAGTTGTTTCAACGGCTTGGCGAACTTTCCAATAGGTGTCGCGGCCTTTGACATGCAATTCAGTTAAGAAGCATACTGCTTCCATAGAGCCGGTTTCGTTTAACGTGCTGATGGTTTTTGTGATGATTTGTTTGTATTGGCGCTCGTCTAGCTCACGCTCTTTACCACAACCAACCAATAATACACGTTCACTTAATACGTTGGGTACGTGATGCAATAGCAACATTTGACCAGGCTTACCTTCAAGGTCGCCACGGCGAAGTAGATTACTAATGTAACCTTCACTGATTTTATCCAATTGCTCTGCGATACCAGATAAACGGCGAGGTTCGTAGACACCAACAACGATACAAGCCGAACGTTGCTTTTCGGGGCTGCCGCTCTTTACGCTAAACTCCATGAGCACTCCTAGATTCTTAAAGACAAATTTTTATATTTATTAGATAATGTTTGCATTAGGCCATCTGGCATATAATCAACGAAAAGGTGTTAACTGTTTGGGGTTATTAACTAAAAAAAGGCGAAAATTGACTGCCAAAATAGAGGTTAATGATGACCCGAAAGCACCTTCCGCGCTGGTCAGAAAACTAGCAAAACTGCTGAAAGTAGACAGTTTACATGAAAGTTGCTCTGATACCAGTAAAAAGATAAGTTTAGCCACCGGATCCTACTTGTGATTGTATTTAGATACCTGATTGGTGAAGTTTTAAAAGCGCAATTTGCGGTACTTTTGGTACTGTTAACTATTTTTATTAGCCAGCAATTTGTGCGTGTGTTAGCTGACGCTTCAGACGGCGAATTTCCTGCATCATTAGTCATGACATTACTGGGGCTTAACTTGCCTCAATTAACCGTTTTAGTGTTGCCGCTGAGTTTCTTTTTAGCCATTTTATTGGCTCATGGGCGTATGTATGCCGAAAATGAAATGGTGGTATTGCACGGCGTAGGTGTCAGCGAATGGTATGTCACCCGCGTCACGTTACTGGTTGCGCTTGGCAATTTGATTTTTACCGCTTATTTGTCGATTTATGTCGGTCCGTGGGCAGAAGAACGTCAAAACCAGGTATTAGAGAAAGCTCAGTCGGAGGCCGGTCTTGCAGCCTTGACTCAAGGGCGCTTCCAAGCCAGTCCTAACGGGCGGGCGGTGTTGTTTGTTGAACGTATTAACAAAGACAACACTCTTGATAACGTCTTTGTGGCGCAGTTACCTGATCCTGAAGATGAAGATGGCTTAACCAACATTGTTGTTGCTCAGCAAGGCCGAGTGATAGAAGACGATATTGGCAGCCAACAACTGCAACTTGAAAACGGAGTACGTTACCAAGGTAGTCCCAATTCTCTTGATTTACAGACCATTGAGTTTGGTGGCTATAAAATGGAAATCAAAGAGCAGGAAGTGGATGAGCGTCGTCGTAAATTGTCAGCGCTGCCTGTTGATGAATTATTGGCAACCCCAGGACCTGAAGCCTCAGCTGAGTTTCAATGGCGTTTGGCAATTCCTATCGCTATTCCATTAATGACATTAATTGCCGTACCTTTAGCTCGAGTGAACGTTCGTCAAGGTAAGTTTGCCAAAATGTTCCCGGCTATTTTATTGTATTTAGGCTATTTTGGATTGATGGTAGCGGGCCGTAAAGCCTTGCAAGATGAAGTGGTACCACAGTATTTAGGCATGTGGTGGATCCATGGTTGCGCTTTGATATTAGGGTTACTGTTATTAGTTAAAGAACGGCCGTCAGGTAAAAAGTTGCTAGGCTTATTTAAACGTAAGCAGGTGGCAGCATGAGAATTTTAGACCTTTATATTGCCCGTATGATTGTCAGCACGTCGGCATTGTGTTTACTTGTTCTAACTGGCTTGTCGGGCATTATTAAGTGGGTAGATCAGTTACGCGTTGTTGGACGCGGTAGTTATACGTTAATCGATGCGGGTATCTACGTATTGTTTTTAGTGCCACGAGACATTGAAATGTTTTTCCCAATGGCGGTACTCCTTGGCGCGTTAATCGGCATGGGGATGTTGGCGTCTAATTCTGAGCTTGTGGTCATGCAAGCTTCTGGCATGTCGCGTTTACAAATTACTCAATCGGCGATGAAAACTGCGATTCCACTGATGATTATGGTGATGGCGCTAGGAGAGTGGGGCGCTCCCATTGCGGAAAAAAGCGCTAAAGAATTGCAAGCGGTTAAAACCTCAGGTGGCAGTTTAATTAAATCTCATCGCGGTGTTTGGGCTAAAGATGGCGATATGTTCGTTAATATCGGTGAAGTGATCAATGTCGATTCCCTTAATAATGTTAGCTTATATCGCTTTAACGATAAGCTCGAATTGACTGGAGTTACTCACGCTGAGCAAGCCATGTTTAAGGGAGATGTTTGGAAGCTCATTGGCGTTAATCATACTTCAATACAAGATGATAAAGTGGTTCGAGATTATGTAGACAGCGATATTTGGCGCTCATCACTGACACCAGATAAATTGAGTGTCGTGTCTGTTAAGCCTGAGTCGTTATCCATTCGAGGGCTTCTCGATTATCTAGACTATTTAGAGATTAACCAACAAGACTCAAGTCGATATGATTTAGCGTTATGGCGCAAGATTATGCAGCCTGTGACGGTGGCAGTAATGATGCTCGTGGCGTTATCGTTTGTGTTTGGTCCATTGCGTACCGTAACGATGGGCGCTCGAGTGTTATTGGGTGTTGTGGCTGGCTTTAGTTTTTATATTAGTAACCAAATATTTGGTCCCATGAGCATTGTTTACGAGATACCGGCATTTATTGGGGCCGTCGCGCCCAGTGTATTATTTACCGGCTTTGCCTTGTATTACATCCGAAAATAAATATTTTGCTAACGCGATAAACAAAAATGGCAACCAGTAGGTTGCCATTTTTATTGCTTAGGAATTAACTAATGCCATCAACTAATGTCATCAACTTATGCAATTAACTTATGTCATTATTTAGCAATGTTATGCGCCGTGCCAATTGCGCATTTGATTGGCCTCAACCGACAATAACACCACTTCTGAGCGGGTCATCATGTCTTGCAAAGCCAGTTTATCGGCATTGATTAAAATCCATAAGTTACCCACTCCTAATAAAGACCACACTACGCGAGCACAAGCAGTAATAAAGCTCAGGTTTTGCCCGTTAGGATGTTGGACTTTTAAACGCCAGGCTCTCATGCCTAATGTTTGACCTCCACGGCTCCAAAAAATAGCGTAAAAGCTCACTACACACAGTGCTAACCACAGTTGATAAAGGCCATGATAAAGCGGCGTGTTATTGAGTAGATCTGAGGTGTGCTCAAAACCATTGAGTGAAATCATGCCGCTGCTTTGTAAGCCAAAGAAGACAGCAAAACCAATCGCGCCGGCAAACATATAAACTGCAACAGCGAGTAAAGAATCATAAATTATCGCCCCGACTCTGCGAACAAAACTGGCTCGAGGGAAATTGGCATGTTCTGTGTTTAACATTGATATTCCTTACGACTCAATTGAGGTTAGATTTCATCATCTTCACGCACAAACTTAATGCTGGTAAAGCCAAAACGAGCGAATTCGCTTTTGCGGAATTCTTTTTCTGCTTTAGCGCCTTTTTTTGAGGTCAATGCAATTTGCTTTTCCATGGAGAGAAACTTTTTTAAATCAATTCCTTCAGCCTCAGCAGCCGCTTCATAAAGGTCGTGGTGTATATCGTAGCTAAATGGAATCGTTTTTGTTTGACCTTTAAAAATGTAAATCACTTGGCGCGCCATGACGAACTCCTGAAATTAATGTAAATCATAAATAATATGGTACCTAGGATGATTGTCCTGCCACAAGATGGCTGCTAAGGCATGAGGTACCACGTTGTAAGAGTCTAGTGGGTGTAACTGCAGGCTCTTACATAATGGCTAATTGTCCCACGTTCAACAGGCTATAACCAATAGGTTCGCAAAAACTTGCCATAAATTATCAATAAAATCGCTATTAACCTTTATCAAGAGGCCATTGGTTACATTTAAGTTAACGTTAAATATAAATAACAGGCTCCAGCAGGATAGCTGCTAAGCGATTGAGTGAGTTTTGGCGATGTTGCGTGTGGCTTAAAGCCTTGTTGCAGCCAATACGTGTGTGCACCTTGCACCGCAACGAGCCCAATGCCGTCGATATTTAACGCGCTAGCTTGATTAAGTACATGCGTTAAAAGTTGTTTGCCAACCCCTAAACCTTGCGCACTCGGTGCAATGGCCATGTCATGTAAATACCAACTGGTTGAATGTTGCGATGATATCTCACAGTCTAACGACGGTGCATCGCCACGATTCCAGGGATGCACTAAAGCATAGGCTAATACTTGTTGAGCTTGCTCGAAGACCACACAGGTTGAAGGCGATGCCAGCCATTTACTTTGCATCACACTTAAAGATTCAGGAGTGAGATCGACATAACATTGAGCTTGTATGGACATAATGCTTGACCAGTCAGTGAGGCAAATCGGGCGTATTGGCATATTAATCAGTTTTGGCTTATTTTAGAGGCGATTATACTCAGAAATGCGCTAAATTCCATGCGTTAAACTGTGTTAAAGTGGCATCCACATTGTTAATGAGTGGCTAATTAAGCTGCGAGAATCGGTATCATAAGGAACATCACTATAATGAAAATTCATTTACCTTTAACGGTCACACCCGCGGTGTTTTCCGCGTTAATTGCCGTTTTGGCATGTTTTTCTTTTACGGTTAATGCTGGCATTGAAGCATTTAAACCCGGCACCGTGATTAAAGATTATGGCAAGGTTGCAGAGGTCAATAGCAGTTTAGTGATCCCCAAAGGCATGAAGTTTAAAGTGGCTTTTGATCTAGGCCAAGCAGCAAAAGCGGGTGAACTTAATCGCAGCATAGATACCTTAGCCCGTTTTATTAATATGCACGTTGCAGCCGGAGTGAAACTAGAAGACATTTCACTGGCGATGGTCGTTCATGGGCAAGCTGCGAGCGATATGACTCAAGAGCGATTTTACAAAATGCTTAATACGGGTAAGAGTAATGCTAATGCAGACTTGATTGCGCAATTAGTTAAACAAGGCGTTAGGTTTTATGTGTGCGGCCAAACCGCAGCTTATTATGGCATTACGCCTGATGACTTATTACCTGGAGTGGATATGGCGCTGTCGGCATTAACGGCTCATGCTGTATTGGCTCACGAAGGTTATAGCGTAAACCCGTTTTAAGCCTTTTACGCAGAGACTATTTCTCAATGTGCTCAATGTGCTCAAATACTGCTTGCTGGGTGTATTTGTTGATAATGCGCGTAATCGTACCGTTAGACTGCAACTCAATAATAGCTGCATTGATTCTCGGTAATAATGCCGCATGCTCTTTTCTAAGTCGCATTACTAAATGCCCTTTTGAATGGAGCGCGGCTAGCGTGATAGGGCTGTTGAGCTGTTTGGCCCAATATAGTGCGGGCAAGTCACCTGATATTGCCGCTTTGACTCGGTCTTTATAAAGTGCTTTGATGAGTTCTCGTTCTGAGCTGAAATCCACCCGGGTGAACTCTGTGTCATCATGATACAAGTAGCCACCTACCGTACCAATTTCTTGACCTTTTAGGCTGTCGTTACTTTGCCAATCTTTAGCGTTAGAGGCTAGGGTAATGATGTGCTCTTCAATGGCGATAATGGCCGACGATTGAACAAATTCCTCGCCTAAATCGTCATGAGGAAACCAACTCGGGCTAACAAAATCAAAGTCAAGCCAGCCACTGTCTAACGCATAGTTGGTTCGTCTTGGTGGAAAGTTGTGTTTTTCAATTTTGATGTTGGCATGGGTGAGCAAAAGGGGCACTAACTCACCTAAAATACCAGGGCTTTCAGGTGAGTCGGGGATGTAATAAGGCACCCAATTACTGGAACCATTAACGTTATATTTGAGCGCAGTATCGGCAAACGCTAGCGTAGATAGAAAAAAGAGTACAAAGCAAGTCACCGCAATAACGCTTCTTTTCATGGTACCTCCTCACATTACACGTGTGCCCGCAATACGCTGCCGGGTTTGCTTTTGCTAATATTGATCAATACACAATAAGCATAAACTTGGATGCAGATTTTTAGGCCGTAAGGTGTAGGTCTTGTGGTGTTTAATCAGTGTAGTTTTCTTATTGCCTTGGCTTAATAAAATGCCTTGAGTGAGTGCTAAACGCGCCACTAGACTTTCATCACCGCGGATGTACATGGAAATGGATTTAACGATGTTGTCATCGATAATGTGCTGATTAAATTCTTTAGCCGAGATGATTAAGCTTGATTGCCCAACACTGTCGAGCTTAAGTTTAGCATCAATATCGGTGTCGGTAATGATCACCCACTTTTGTGCCGTTAATTCAGCGAGCAGATTTTTAAGCCCTGCTCCTGTAGCGATAGCGCTATTATTGGCTTGTTGATACTGATCGGCAATACAAGTCAGCAGTCGTTTAAGCTGGGCTCCAGCGCCTTGACTGCGAGCTTGACGGATCCATGTTGTGAGATCGTCTGCGACTAGTTTAGAAAAACGTTTAGTTTTTAATGACTCAACCATCCAATTGCATAAAAAGTGGCTTTCTTGTGCTGGCGTTCTTGGCGATTTATGCTGCGATGCAGAAGTATTTATGGCATCGATGCCTGCCAGGGCTAAAGTCAGTAATGCTTGGTTATATGTTTCGGTGGTCATTTCAACAAATCAATAAAGTAAATTGGCCACTAGTTTACCGCGGCGTTGCTAATTGCTAAATAGATTTTTTCATCGACTTGATAACTAAGCCGGCCATTGGATATTTTTCACTACACAATGGCCATGAGTTATCATTTTTGCGGCGGGAATTGCGCCAAAATTGCGATAACGGTTTGGTTTATTCCTTGGGCTTTTTCTTCGCCGCCTTGATCAAAATGATATTGGCCATTACCGCGCCAAATTAAACGCTTATCTTTAGGATCGACAATATCAATTTGTATTACTTGTGTTTTTGCGGTGTCACTGCCAAGTGGAATACCAATACTCGTGCCTAAACCAATACCACCACTAGACCCCCAAGTGCCGGAACCTAAGCCAATAGACAGGCCTGAATTTTTTTCTTTGTCTTGAGTGACAAAAGCGTAATTAACAATAAAGTCAGCATTGTCTGCTTGATAAACATAACCTTGATTCAATAATGTTTGCTTAATATCCGCGTTAATTCTGTCTGCGGTTAATGGGTCATCCGTTTGCTCAATGGTAAGTTGACTAAAGCTATTGAGTGCAGAAAAGTCATAATTTACATCATAATCTTGCTTTGGTTTAGTTGTGCACGAGGCCACTAATAGCAACGAACTTAAGATGATGACAGGCTTGCGCCATCCTATGTAACGACTAAAAAATTGACCAGAATGCCAAAATGTTTTCATGAGACCTCCTATTAAACAGCAATAATGTACAAAATTAACTCAATTAGTATAACCTTAATATACGAAGATTGTAGCTGTGTAGATCCGTTACCTATACTTCTTACGATGAATGTCACGATGAATGTATCGATTAATTTATCGACTATATCGTATAGTAATCGATAATCTGAAAGAGTCTTCATTTTATGTACTGGAGTTAATTTCACTGATGATGGAACAGTTAAGTTTTTTTGCGGTCCCCAGCCCTTGTATTGGCGTATGTCAGTCTGACAGTCGCGGTTATTGTGTGGGTTGCCTTCGAAGCCGTGATGAGCGTTTTAACTGGATGACGTTTAGTGAGTTACAAAAACAAGATGTGATTCGTTTGTGCTTGCAGCGAAAACGTCGCCGTCAATATGCTCTGCATAAAGCCAAGCAACAAGAAGTGCTTAACCAGCAAGCTGCCCACACTGCGCAATTCGATTTTGACAATAACAACGACTCAGTAAGCGATGATGTCGATTTAGCGGGTTTTAGTTTAGATGACTTTGGTTTAGATAATTAGCTAAGCGGCTCAGCTTTATGTTATTAGTTTTTAGTTACTTAGTTTTAAATTACTCAGTTTTAATTACTCAGTCTTAAACTGTGGGCTTATTGGGCTTTCATGGCATGCCAGAATAACTTGAAGCTGGCGCTGCGATGTATTTTGTCATCTCCTAGATGTGGGTTGTCGGTAAAAAAACGAATAGCAGCTAAGTACTGACCATGACAATTTTCGAGTAATAATTCACTCGGAAAATCCGCAATAATCCCTTGTTGTTTACCTTGTTCAATCAAATCAACCACAAAACCTAAAATACTGGTCATCGCTTGCTTTCTTACTGCGGCATCAATATCGGCTGACATTGAATATTGTAAAAAGAACAATTGCTTAAGGGGTTGTGCTATGGCCCAGTCAATGGCTTTTTGCCACAGGTTATTGGCATCTTTTTCAATGTCGCCACAAAGCGCAATATTACTCACCATATTGTTAGCAAACTCTTGTTTAATCGACAGGAAAAGTTGGTTCATTATGTCATTTTTTGCCGGAAAATGATGAAATAGTGTACCCGTAGCAACCCCTGCTGCTTTAGCAATTGATGCGGTTGATGTGGCATTAAAGCCTTTATCGACAAACAGTGACAGCGCCGAATCTAAAATGGCTTGTTTCTTTTGTGTAATGGTAACGGGTGCACTATTCATTAGGTCAATAATACCTGTCAATTAAGTGGTTTGAGCCCAACAAGTGTTGCAATACATTTGCTGGGCTTGAGCATGTTAACGTAAGAAGAATTTCATCAATAGGCGTTGAATAAAGCCGCCATAAGGTGGATGTACAAAAATACCAGTGTTAATTTTACCACTGTTTAATACCGTTTTTGCGTGGCTAAACGTTAAGAATCCTTCTTTACCGTGGTAGTGCCCCATACCTGATGGACCAATGCCACCAAACGGAGCATCATCTGCTGCGACATGAAACACTGTGTCATTAATACAAACACCACCAGAATGGGTTTGCTGCAAAATAGTTTGCTGAGTTTGGTTATCAAAACTCATCAGGTAAAGCGCAAGCGGTCTATCACCCCGGTTAACATAACTGATGGCTTCGGAAATATTGTGATAGCTAATAATGGGTAACAATGGCCCAAATATTTCATCTTGCATAAGCAGCATGTCGTCGGTGGTTTGAGTGATGAGCTGCGTTGCTAACTTTCGTGAACTACTTGATACAGGGTCATCGGTTGCAGACGTGACATTGGCACCTTTGCTTTTTGCATCATCGAGCACTTTCATTAAACGTTGATACTGGCGATCGTTAATTATGTTGCCGTAATCGTCATTGTTGACAAAGTTTGGATACATTTTGCTGAATCGTGCACGGTACGCTGCTATAAACTCATCGACTTTTTCGGCTGGGCAGAGCACATAATCGGGCGCCACACAGATTTGCCCAGCATTTAAACATTTACCAAAAATGAGCCGTTCAACGGCGGTTTCCATTGGCATATCTGGGGCAATGATTGCCGGTGACTTGCCGCCTAACTCTAAGGTGACAGGGGTTAAATTATTGGCCGCAGCGCGCATAACATGACGCCCCACTACAGTAGAGCCGGTAAACAAAATATGATCAAAAGGCAGCGATGAAAATTCGGCTGCAACTTCAGCTTCGCCTTCAACAATAGTGACTTCTGACGCTTCAAAAATAGTGGCCAATAATTGTCGTAAAACCGCATTGGTGGCAGGAGTGAATTCTGACATTTTCAGCATGGCACCATTGCCTGCCGCAATGGCTGTGACCAATGGACCCATTGATAACATGATGGGGAAGTTCCACGGCACGATAATGCCTATTACGCCCAATGGTTGATATTGCACAGAAACCGTAGACGGTGACAACAACATACCTGCATGACGACGACTCGGTTTCATCCACGATTTGAGATGCTTTATGGTGTAATTGATATTATTAATGCAAGGTAAAATATCTGAAATGACGGTGTCGTTAGCTGAGCGGTGGCCATAATCTTGATTAAGGGCATCGATTATTTTTTGTTGGTTATCAAGCAATGCGAGTTTTAATTGAGTGAGCTTATTGACGCGTGATTGATAACTGGGTGCCGGTTGCGACAAATAACGGCTTCGTTGAGTGTCGAGTAATTGCGCGAGTGAGTTTACTGTTTGATCAACTGCCATATTCATTATTATTCTCCGGCTGAAGTAGGTTGTCGGTTAATCATGCCTGTTTCAACATGATAAGATTGCCCTTTGTGAATGGCCAATATGTTTAAAAATAAACCGACTGATTAGTCGGTCTGATATTAGGCGTATTTTTGAACCAACGCAAGTTTTCAGTATATTTTTTGATTTCGATCACTAAAAAATCACCCATTCATGACTACACTAATAATGAAAGGGGAGTGATTAATCTTGCAGATACAATCTACAGATTGTAATGGTATCTTCGGGTTGTATTGGTGTTTATTAGCTGTAATGGTTACTGTCATCGTTAAGCGGTTACTTCACTCATTAGTTGTTCACGTACGGGAGGATAACAACATGCGTACACGTAATATTTTATGGCCTACCGATTTTTCTGATACGGCGTCACATGCGCTGCGATATGCAATTGAAATGGCAAATTTGTACAATGTGGGAATTCGTATTTTGAATGTGGTAGATCAACCTCTTGGAGACGAAAATTATATGGTGCTCGCCATTACGCCTGAAGAGTTGTCTAAAACTATGGAAGATGCTGCCGCTAAGCAAATGCATGAATTATTAGCTCAGCTAAAAACCGATTTAAAGGTCGAAACCGTTATCCGCCGCGGTGATGCCGTGACCGAAATTATAGCTGAAGCCAATAGCGATGAAATTGGCATGGTGGTTATCGCCAGTCATGGTCGTACAGGTCTTGCACACTTTTTACATGATAATGTGGCTGAAGAAGTGGCTAACAAAGCGAAATGTCCCGTGTTAGTGGTCAAGTAACCTTTAACTGCTTGAGTCTGGTTGATTAACAATGCTGACCAGTGACCAGTGACCAGTGACCAGTGATAGGTAACTGGTAGCATTTGCAATCTCGTCTAGACAGTGCCTGTTTGTATTGACCTAGACAACTTTGTTTGTATGGGGCATCTGACGCTAAATCCAGTTTTGGGTATTACGATTCACAGCATGTAACGAACGCGAAATGATCTGCTCAGCAATGTGGACAGGGACATAGGGGAACACGATACTGCCACTGGCAAGGCCCACTTCGACATAAGCAAGTTTTGAACGCTTTTGCCCCTGTGTTTGGGTTATTTTGACATGCTGAACTTTGTCAAACGCAATGCGTTTCCATTGCCTGCCTAACAAACCTGTATGCTGCCAAACCACCTTATCTTCAAGCACATATCCCCAATGTCGATAGCGTAAATAGATGACTCCAATGACGATGGAGGCTATTAACCACGTCGTTTCAAAATAGCTCGAATTGCGACCATCGAACCAAGCTATAACCGACAGTAATATGGCGATAGCAAGTGGCAGCATGATCCGCCTTGTAAACCAATTAATGTGAATATGGGTGTAATGACGAGGTAAAGCGCCAGCGCCACCACTGAGATTGGGCATGGCTGTTAAAATCGATTCGACTTCGTTTGGTTTTACACTGGGGATAAGCATATGTTGCTTGGTTTTTTGCTCAACCTCCTGACCTTTGACTTGTTTAAAATACAAGGTCCAGCGTTCAAATAAACGTGCCAATACCGGCTGTTGAGCATGGATAAGTTGTACCCGTTTAATGGCCAAAGCATCTTGTTGATGTGAAATTACCCCACCGCTGCGCTGAAGGGTATCGTCGTGCCGGTCGAGCTTATATGGGTAATATTTCAACACAGCAGCGATAATCGATATAAGTGAAAACAATCCGTATAAAAAGAGTAAACCCATGATAAAGAACAAGCCTTGTAAGCCGATGTTTTGGTGAGTTTGGCTCTCTATCCATAACCAGAACTGCTTGGCTAATGGCGAATCAAATACCTTGTCTAGATTTAGCTGGCCAAGGACTGGACCAGCAATCACCGCAAACCAAATAAAGTTATTATGGTAAAAGCCAAACAGCAACAAATCACCAAACGATTTAAGAGCGATCGGTTGCGAGTCTAACGCCTCTGTATGAGCTTTTTCTGCAGGTGAGGCATCTGTTGTTTGAGCCGAGTGGTTAAGTGGATTCTCTGATTGTTTTAGCTTGAGTAATAAACGCTTAAGTGTTTGTGCTTGCTCGGTGTCTAAAGCAGCAAGCTGTGCCTCATCTTTTTTGGAACCTGCGGTTTCAATGACTAAGGTGCCTAACGACAAGGGTTTAAAATAAAAAGGCTGCTCATAACGAATATTTTGAATGCGGGTGAGTGGTATTTCATCTTTTTTAGTAAAAAATAGCCCACGCTTTACGTCGAGTTGTTCGCCATTTAAACGGAAGCGGAATTTACGCCACTCAATGGTGGCAGCAATACTCACAAGGATGATGATTGCACTTAGCGCCAGGATAAACCATTGCGCATCAAAGCCTTGTTTCCAACCCGTATACACTAAAGGGATTACAGCAAACCCGTTACTGAGAATGCCTTTTAGGGTGCTAAAAATATAAGTAATAATCGACCAGGGTGACAAGGCCTGCCAGTCTTTGAGTTGATTGGCGAGATCATCACTGCTGTGCTGCTGAGTCGTAGCAGCCTTTATAACATCAGGTTGTTTTATCGATTGAGGTGTTTTTGGCGACTCATCCATGAGGAGTGTCCTCAACGGAAGTTTCGGCTTTAGACGTGGTGAGTTGATGCTCCACATCTTCGTTGGCTTGAGTGTCATTTTCTAATGAACTATTGCTGTGATTCTTAGGCGGTTCAGTTATAGGCTGGTGGTTCGATGCCGCCTTAACTAACAGGTGCTGACGTATATGTTCAGCCAGTTCGGCATTTAA
Source organism: Shewanella sp. MF05913 (assembly GCF_059758095.1). Lineage (NCBI taxonomy): Bacteria > Pseudomonadati > Pseudomonadota > Gammaproteobacteria > Alteromonadales > Shewanellaceae > Shewanella > Shewanella sp. MF05913. The sequence continues at coordinate 97,130 of NZ_JCAYNT010000002.1, read as the reverse complement.
TCCGGGTAAATCTATTTCTGCTACGCCACTGCCTGCGCTAAAGCATTTTAATGACACCAGGTTATATCTGCGCTCAAGCGGCCCCTGGGATAAATTAACATGTTGTAAGCGGGTATAAGGTAATGCGGTTGTCGAGATCCAAAATAGACCTTCACGTAACACTAACTCGTGCTCAAATACGCCATAGGCGATCCGCTTGGCTTTAAGATGAATCAGTTTAATGATAATTAAGGCCAGCAATGCATAACCAGGCAATATTGATAATGTCACGCTCGTTGGAATATCGGGATTCACGAGACCAAAAATGGTAATGGCGAGGGTGATGAATATCGCGATGGCAACACTGATAATGAGTAGCAATTTGGGGTAATTCGCATCGACAGCTGTTAAGGGTAACGTGGCTAAAGGAATATATTGCGCCTGCGTTAAGCTAGGGCCATGCTGATAATGGATTAATTCAACTTCGGGTTCATTCAATGTCTCGGAGATTTTAGTTGATAATTGAGGGCTTTTTTCTGTTGGTTCCATTTTCATTATTATGTTATTCCTTTGTTACCGTCCATATTATATTGCCATGTTTTAATGGCAATTAGCGACTAAGAGGTTGTAAATGTTTATCTCAAGTGGTTTTTGCCTATTGATTAGGCCTCAACCGTTGATATAACTTGCAAGCAAGGCGACACATGCAGTAATTTCAGATTAAGTGGTATTATTTATAAGGCGCTATCATGATGTTTTCTGAGCTTAACGAGGTCAATAAATCGCAAAAGGCTTTTTTGCGGAAATTGTATTTAGCGCATTTACTTGATGAAGAACAGCATAACTTGTTGAGCTTGCAAAAATTAACAGGTATGCCAAGACGAACCTTACAAGATGCCATAACTGCGTTTGCCGATATTGGTATTAAGGTTGATTTTATCCAGCAAGGTCAGCGACATAATGAAGGGCATTATCGAATTTCGACTTGGGGCCCCATTAGCAGTGCGTGGGTAAATAGCCATTTTCAACAAATTAAAACGGTGATAGAAGAGGGCGAACCTCAGGAATTGGCCAGCTAGTTTACTTGGCTTTAGTGCTGTTTGAACACGAGTCAATTATGACAATTCACATTTTATTATTTGATACTCAAGGTCATTTGTTGTCGCATGGCGATGACAGCTTAATGGCGCAATACGATCCAAATCTACATCTTATTTGGATTGATATTAGCGGTCCTAATAATCACGCTTTCTTTAACGAACACCCTCAGTTTGGTATTGATAATCTTGATTTTGAAGACGCGCATCGTGAGCGTCATCCGCCGCAAATAGAAGCCTACAGTGATCACGCTTATCTGCTCACTCACGAGTTAATGGAGCGCGAGAATTATTTATTACTCGATAGAAGTCATTTGCTAATGCATGTGAATAGTCAGTTTTTGATTACACAGCACCTCAAACCGTCTATTAGTGTCAGCAAAGTCACCCAACAATTGATAGATAGTAACGCGATTGTTGCGCCTGAAATGAGCTCGGTGTGTTTTGCTATTATGCGGCAAATTGTGATCGATTATTTAGCGGTGATGTTGGCGTTAGAAGAACGCCTTAATGATATTGAAGACGAGATTTTTGATGCATCAAGTGATGATTTGCTCGCTGAATTAATGGCATACAGCAGTAAATTACAAAAGGCTAAACGCTCGTTTAGTTATCATGAAGAGTTGCTACAACAACTATTAGGCGATGATGGCCAACAACACATTGGATTTGATTACTCACAGTTGAGTTATTTATATAACCAGTTTGAGCGTTTATCGAGCCGTGCCAGTTTATACCTAGGCCTAGTCAGCGGCTTAATTAATGGCTTTATTTCTGTGAGCGCGCATAAAACCAACCGGGTGATGATGACATTAACCTTAGTCACGGCTATATTTTTGCCGTTAACGGTCATCGCGGGTATTTATGGGATGAACTTTGACAATATGCCAGAGCTCAAATGGTCTTATGGCTATTTTGCAGTATTGATCTTAATGGCGCTAATTGCAGTTTCGGGTTTATGGATGGCTAAAATAAAGCGCTGGTTTTAACACAATAGCGTCAATAGGAGAAATGGTGTCAGGTTTGCAAAAGGGGTTTGATTTTGATGGGCCACATACCGAGTTAGATCTCGATGCCGATAACGTCATTATGGGCCATCAAATTGCTCATCAAATTAATCCACCCGTCACTTGGGTTAAAGGCTTCTTATCCGCTAAACAGCAACAGTTGTTGCTTAATGAGGTGGCTCACTATCCTTTAGAAAAAGTCGCGATTGAAGTGTATGGTAAACAACATCTTATTCCACGAACGCAAGCGTGGTTTGGCGATGTGGGCTGCGATTATCATTATTCTAAATTGCACATTAGCGCATTACCCTGGCCCCAAGTATTAAGTCGGTTACGACAAAAGCTGTTGAGCGATCATCAAATACAAAGCAATTCAGTGTTAGTAAATCGCTACGCCGATGGGCATGATTGTATGGGATGGCACAGTGATGATGAACCAGAGATTGTGACTCGTTCTGCGATTGCATCTGTCACATTGGGTGCTTGCCGAGATTTTGTTGTGCGCCATAAAGAGACGCAAACTAAAGTAAAATATGCACTGGAGTCAGGTGATTTGTTGATTATGCATCCAGGTATGCAACAGCACTGGCAACATGCTTTGCCTAAACGACTTAAAGTAACCGAGCCAAGAATTAATTTTACTTTTAGGCATGTTATCCCTCATTACTATCGCTAAGTCTGTGTTCTCACAACACTGCTCAGCAAAAAAGCTTTTATTGAACCTTACTGTGCCATGTTTACGTACTAAACAGGTATGAGAACACCTTGCAGTGGTGCAATAAATGATAAAAGTAAATGTTAAGACTTCTTCTACCGGTGGCATCACAACGCCACATCAGAATGTTAATGCGCTCTATTGGCTTGGCGATGATTTACGCATAGCCGATAACGCTATATTTGCCGATATAGCCAAGAATGCACAACAACTTATGATGGTGTATTGTATTGATCCGCAGTGGTTTCGTAGTGTTCAATATCAAGCCGACTATGTAGGAAAGCACCGATTGCGCTTTTTACTTGAGTCACTGCAGGCTTTAGATGACTCCCTCAATCAATATGGCCAACAACTTCACATCGTTTATGCTCGGGCGCAAGATTGCCTGCCTCACATTATTGATATACATGGTATTACGCGAGTTTATCGAAGCCATCACAGCGGTGCGGATGAGCAAGCGGCATGGCAGGTTATTCAGCAGAAATGCAGCGATAGTGCTGGCATTGAATTTTCAACCGTTACGACTCAAACCTTATTTAATGTAGCGCAATTGCCTTTTGATTTAAATGCGCTCCCAGCGACATTCAGTCAATTTCGTAAACAGCTTGAGGGTATTGATATTACTGCGGCCAGTGATGCGGTTTCTTGGCTGCCACCAATGATCCCGTTGCAATCACAAGATAGGCTGTTGCAGGATTGGTTACGGTACCCCAAATGGCTCCCTCAAACTCACATGATGAGTAATGTATTTTGTGGCGGCGAGGCTCAAGGTGCGTTGCAATTAGACAGTTATTTTGCCTCTAATTTGGCCCACAGTTATAAAGTTGTGCGTAACGAACTCGATGGCTGGGAACACTCAACAAAGTTTTCGCCATGGTTAGCCAATGGCTGTTTATCGGCACGCCAAGTCGTATCGGCATTGCGACAATTTGAATCAAAGCATGGTGCCAACGACTCAAGCCAATGGATAGAATATGAGTTATTGTGGCGAGAGTATTTTCATTGGTATAGCCATAAATTTAATCGCACAATATTTCGTTTTTCTGGGATTAGCGGCAAAAAGCCGTTAACCAGTTTCTATGCACAACGATTGCAAGCCTGGAAAACCGCAACCACGCCATTTGCTCTGGTGAATGCATTAATGAAACAATTAAATAACACTGGTTACATGTCTAACCGTGGTAGGCAAATTGTCGCCAGCTGTTTGATCCATGAATTGCAATGCGATTGGCGCTATGGTGCAGCATATTTTCAGCAACAACTGATCGACTATGACGTGGCAATCAACTGGGGGAATTGGCAATATTTGGCTGGTGTGGGTGCCGATCCTCGAGGTTCCAGACGGTTCAATCTTGTTAAGCAACAGCAAACTTATGACCCTCACGGCCACTTTATTGCCGCATGGCTAGGCAGCGAAGCCTTACAGCAAGGTGAGGGCTGCAATAACCCGAGTATTGATACTGTGGATATGGCTGACTGGCCAACGGCGTGATGATGTGTAAGCCAAATAAGAGTTGAGTAAAAGTTGTGCACCAACAGTGAGTTTTACGCTGCTTGTTTGACCTTTAATGTGCAAACCAGTACCCTGCGATTTCATTGATATGAATTAACAAGAGTATCACTATGTCTGTCGAACAAATCATTACAGATAAATTGAGTCAAGCCTTTGCGCCCGTGCATCTTGAGGTGGTTAACGAAAGTAATCGTCATCACGTGCCGCCCAACTCAGAAACCCATTTTAAAGTGGTTGTTGTAAGTGACCAGTTTAACGAACAACGTTTACTTGCCCGCCATCGTTTAGTTAACCAAGCCTTAGCGGATGAGTTAGCCAATGGTGTGCATGCATTATCGATAAATGTATATACCGAAACAGAATGGCAGGCATTAGATGAAGTGCCTAAAACGCCTAACTGCAAAGGTTAAGCCGCCTTTACTGTCATTTTTGCTGTGAGTGGTTGAGCATTAGCACGACAATATTTAGCTGGCAAAAGCATAAAGTTATTCAATACGTTAAACGAAAAAACCTCGCCTCTGTGTGAGGTTTTTTATTGCATGACAATTATTGTCACTTGTTATGGTTATGTTAGAGTAAACCTTAATTATGTTTGAAAATTAAGGATGTCGTCATGGGTAAGGTGAAACAGACCTGCTGGTTAATTGGGCTCACTTTACTGTTAGGTTGCCAACCTGAGGTGCAAACGCCTCAGTCAGAATTACAATCAGTAGTGCAATCGCCTGCTGTACCTTATCAAGTAATTAAATGGCGTTTAGCGACATCTTGGCCTAAAAACCTTGCTGGATTAGGCATGGCTCCCGAGCGGTTTGCACAATTAGTTGAGCAAATGTCTAATGGTCGGTTATCAATCGATGTTTATGGCGCTGGTGAGCTCATGCCGGCCTTGTCTGTCTTTGATGGTGTCAGTCAAGGCACGGTTCAAATGGCACACAGTGCTGCTTATTATTGGAAGGGCAAAGCACCTGCCGCACAGTTTTTTTCGTCGATCCCTTTTGGATTAAATGCACAACAAATGAATGCATGGTTGCACTACGGTGGTGGTATGGCACTGTGGGAAGAAGTGTATCAACCGTTTGGGGTTTTACCGTTAGCGGGTGGCAATACCGGAATGCAAATGGGCGGCTGGTTTAATCGGATTATTCATTCCCCAGAAGACATTAAAGGGCTTAAAATGCGTTTGCCCGGCATTGGTGGTGAGGTCTTAAAAAAACTTGGTGGTATTCCTGTTGACGAACTTGCTGGCCGCGAGCTTTATGGCGCATTACAAACTGGCGCAATCGATGCGGCTGAATGGGTAGGGCCATATAATGATTTACCTTTAGGGTTAAATCAGGTCGCTAAATATTATTATTACCCTGGTTGGCATGAGCCTGGTTCAACCATGGAGTTTTTAATTAACAAACAAGCTTTTGCTGCATTGGCACCCGATTTACAAGCCATCGTAAAAGTGGCTGCGCGCGCAGTGAATCAAGATATGTTAGACGATTATACTCAAGGTCATATTGCCGCAATGAATGCATTGATTGATGAGCACAGTGTTGAGATTAAACCGTTTCCTTCTTCTGTGTTATTAGCATTAAAACAAGCCCGAGATGATGTGTTAGCGCAAGAAGCCACAAAAGATCCTCTGTTTGCTAAAGTCTTACAGGCTTATTTAGCCAATGAAACGGCGGTTAAACGTTATTTTCGTTATACCGAAGACGCACTGAATTATCATGAATAAAATGATATCAATACCCGCTGTGACAAAAATTGATTAGTGATACTATTTCGACATTAGATCGTATAGTGTTTAGAGATCGTACAGTGTTTAGATCATGTTGTGTCTAGATCATACAGTATCAAAATTATTTTATATTCTGGGAGAGAGCAATGCCTTTATTAGACAGTTTTACCGTAGATCATACTCGTATGAATGCTCCAGCGGTTCGTGTTGCAAAACACATGAGCACCCCAAGCGGTGATGCGATTACCGTTTTTGATTTGCGTTTTTGCGCGCCGAATAAAGACATATTAAGTGAACGTGGTATCCATACCCTTGAGCATTTATTTGCCGGTTTTATGCGCGATCATTTAAACGGTGCTGGTGTTGAAATTATCGATATCTCACCTATGGGCTGTCGCACCGGCTTTTACATGAGTTTAATTGGTCAACCTTCTGAGCGCATGGTGGCCGATGCATGGTTAGCTGCGATGAGTGATGTCACCAACGTGGTTGAGCAAAAAGACATTCCAGAGCTTAACGAATACCAATGTGGTACTTATGAAATGCACTCGTTAACAGAAGCGCAAGATATTGCTCGCATGATTATTGCAGCTGGTGTGAGCGTCAATCGAAATGATGACTTAAAACTGAGTGATGAGATTTTAGGTAACCTCTAAACTTATCTCTACACATATAAAAAGCGGCTTAGGCCGCTTTTTTTGTCAATAGACCCCGATAATATTGATGAAACGTTATCAGTATGCTGTTTTTATGTCACTGAAACCGTTATTGTATCGAGCATAATAATACATACAATTTCAACTTTGCTCGACCAGACACATATACGGAGATAATCATGTCTAACCACCCATTTTGCCTGTCGGTAATTGCCGCCGCGGTGTTATTTTCCTGCCATTCAACTCAGGCGTTTGCCGAGACGGTCACAGAATCAATTGATAAGGCAAATAACCAGATTGATTTACAACAATCGACACAGAAGGCTTTTCATTATCGCCAAAGTGATATTGCGTTAGGATTAACCGGGGTAACGGTATTGCCGACATCACCAAACGCCAATGTTGAGTTAATGCACCGTGGTGTATCAGATGGTGTGGCGGTATTACAAGACGGTATCTTCTTTTCCCCTGCACCTTATTCTGGTCAAAACTTAGTATTACAGCCTAATTTGCAACAACAGCAAAGTGTAACGTTATCGAGCATGACCAGTGTGCTAGACGGCTCTGAAGCCGCATTTGGTAAGCTAGAATATCAATCGGTGGCGATTAATGAGAAAAAATACGCTGGCGAATTTAATGTTGAAATGAATGATGATGCCGACTATAGCAGTGGTGTGATTATTAGTGGTACGACTAAAGAATTTGGCATGTTGTTGGCTGTAGATTATCAATCAGCATCAGATGATGTGGGTTATGAGCTGGCTCGCGATGCCGATGCAACCCAAAAAGATATCATGTTCAAAATCGGTGCTGACAGTTTACCGGGTGCACGTAATAAGCAATCAACAGAATTCAGTTACCAGTATTCTAGCCAAGATGCTGAGCAAGGCACTTTAGGTTTAACAAATAATGACTTTTCTGTTGCCCCAAATCAACGCTATGGCGCAGCGAATATCGATTTTACCGACGGCGAACGTCAGCGTTATGTGTTAGCCCATAAGCTGCTATTGTCGAAGACATCCACGGTCGACACCGATTTTTATTACCAAACCTATTCACAAAAAACAGCAAATATGTTGTTTGTTGATGGCGAAATGATTAACACCGTATTGCTTGGTGAGATTGCAGCATTTGAAATCGCGCCAACAGCGGATGGCATGAACTTAGGTGCGTTAGTCCAAGATAACGATTTTGCCGGTTTTGGCGTACAAACCAAAGGCGTTAGCATGCAAGGTCAACATAAAGTGACTTATAGTGCTCGTTACCATACCGATAAAGCTGAAATGGAGCTTGGGCAACAAGATTGGGTGTGGAATAACGATCTATCATTGAGCTCTGTAACAGATAAAAATGCGTTGGTGGTCTATAAAGATGATGCGTCAGCATTCTCGTCTGCGGTTGATGCTCAATTAAATTATGGTCAGTGGTCGATTAACCTAGGATTAGGTTATGAGCATGTGAGTGTGTCTCGAGATGTTAACGATGACTATGACCTTGCGGAAGCTGATTTTTCAGACGATGGTTGGACTCCTTCAATTGAGGTTGCTTATACTCAAGGCGCCTGGTCTGCCGCATTACAAGCCAAACAGGCCTGGACCGCTGCATCAGCCGGTAATATCGATCAAATCGCTCAAGAAGCATTGCAATATCAATTAGCTGTGGCGTATAAACAAGATGCTTTGGCATTGGCAATGACGGCATATATGCATGATTACGATAACCAGCATATTGGTTGTATGTTTGGCATGATTTGCAATTACGAGCAAATTACATTGCAAGAAAACATCGAAGATGTGACGGTGACAGGCATCGACTTATCGGCTGAGTATAGCCTAGCGTTTGACAGTTTTTCGATTCCATTTAAAGCAAAATATCAGTACACCCAAGCCGAAACAGATATTGGATATTGTTCAAATACTAATGGCTGCTTTGACGGCGACAGCCAATTACCCTGGGTACCTAAGCAGCAGTTTAGCTTCAGCTCTGGTGTGGTAATGGGTGATGTGTCTGTGATTGCACAGGCGCTGTTCCAATCAGAATTAGAATATGAAGGCAACCTTGTCGCTATTGAGCCAATCGACAGCCAATGGAAAGTTGATTTAACGGCGAGCTATCGCGTGACTAAACAACATGAAGTGTATTTAAGAGTTGAAAACCTATTGGATGAAGAGCTTGTTGCAAAACGCACCCTAGCGGGTTTACAGGCTCAATCAGAAATGAGCGCTTATTTGGGTTACCAGGCGCGTTTTTAGTTATCAATTAGTCTTAGTCTATTATTAATGGCAGCAGCCTGAGCACATCTTGCTTGAGCTGCTGTTTTTTTATGTGCGAACAAATTAGATAAAATTATTTCTATAATTATTAATGCTATAGTATGTCAAATCGTAATACAGTCGTCGCTGTTTTGTACGGTGTTGTTATTCAGTTGGATTAAGTTAAATTCTGTCGCGGGACAAAGGTATTGGTTTGAAAACACCTATTATTTTCGTGGCGATAGTCTCATATTTACGGTAAAATGCGCGCGACCAGCGTGATTGCGATCGCATTTCCGTGTTAAATCTGCGCTAGCTCAAATGGCAAGTATTTGTTAATACTTTGTTTTTGTAGCGGAACGTGGCGCATTGTCTTTCCTTCAAACGTAGTGCTTGTGGATATGATTACAATTAAGAAAGGATTGGAACTGCCTATAGCAGGCGGACCAGAGCAAGTTATCCATAATGGCCCAGCCATTAGACATGTAGCTACTTTGGGTGAAGAGTATATTGGCTTACGTCCAACGATGAAAATCAAAGTGGGCGATAAAGTACAAAAAGGCCAGGTTCTTTTTGAAGATAAAAAGAATTTAGGCGTTAAATATACGGCTTTAGCCAGTGGTACTATATTAGAAATCAACCGAGGTGCAAGACGTGTACTTCAATCTGTTGTTATTGCTGTAGAAGGTGACGATTGCGTTGCTTTTGCTCAATATAAAGCAGAGAAATTAGACACGTTAGACGTACAAGCCGTTCGTGACAATCTGATTGAATCAGGTTTGTGGACTGCTTTGCGTACACGCCCTTTCAGTAAAGTGCCAGCCGTAGATGCTACTACAGCAGGTATTTTCGTTACTGCAATTGATACTCAACCTCTTGCTGCCGATCCTGTGGTAGTCATCGCTCAACATAAAGACGATTTTGCTAACGGCCTTAAGGTATTAGCACGATTAACTGAAGGTAAAGTTTACCTATGTAAAGCGCCAGGTGCTGATATCCCTGCAGCCAATGCCCAAGTTGAAGAATTTGCCGGAAAACATCCAGCAGGTTTAGTGGGTACACACATTCATCATGTTCTTTCTGCTTCTGCTACTCGTAGTGTATGGCATGTAGGTTATCAAGATGTGATTGCGATTGGCCAACTGTTCACTCAAGGTGTGTTAAACACTGAGCGTGTAGTGGCTATTGGTGGTCCTAAAGCAAAACAACCTCGCTTAGTCCGTACTGTATTGGGTGCAAGCATGACTGAACTTACTGCTGATGAAACAGTAGGTGAAAGTGTTCGTATCGTATCAGGTTCGGTATTAAATGGCCGTACGGCAGTAGGACCTCATGCTTATTTAGGTCGCTACCATCAGCAGGTAAGTGTACTAGAAGAAGGCAATGAGAAAGAATTGTTTGGTTGGGCAATGCCTGGTTCAGATAAATTCTCTATTACACGTGCATTCTTAGGTCACTTAAGCCCATCTCGTCTGTTTAACATGACGACCAGTACGGGCGGCTCAGACCGTGCAATGGTGCCAATTGGTAACTATGAACGTGTGATGCCTTTAGATATTTTAGCTACCATGCTACTTCGTGACCTTGTCTCTGGGGACTTTGATGGCGCAGCTCGTTTAGGCGCATTAGAGTTAGACGAAGAAGATTTGGCATTGTGCACGTTCGTATGTCCAGGTAAATATGACTACGCTTCATATTTACGTGACTGTCTAGATACGATCGAGAGGGAAGGCTAATGAGCTTGAAAGATTTTATCGAGCGTATTGAACCGCAATTTGAAAAAGGCGGTAAGTACGAAAAGTGGTATGCGCTTTATGAAGCCGCTGCTACTGTTTTCTATACTCCAGGTAAAGTGAACCATGGTAAAACCCATGTTCGCGATAACCTTGACCTAAAGCGTATGATGATTACGGTTTGGGCGTGTACATTCCCAGCAATGTTTTTTGGTATGTACAACGTAGGTTTACAAGCTCAAATCGCTATGGCTGCCGGTTTCGGTACCCCTGACGTTTGGCAAGTTGGTTTATTTGAACTATTTGGTGCGCAGCTTGCTGCGGACTCTGGCATAGCATCATTAATGTTTTATGGTGCCTGTTTCTTCCTACCGATATACGCCGTCACGTTTATTGTCGGCGGTTTTTGGGAAGTACTCTTTGCCTCGGTACGTGGTCATGAAGTTAACGAAGGTTTCTTCGTAACATCTGTACTCTTTGCCTTAACCCTGCCGGCAACTATTCCGTTATGGATGGTCGCATTAGGTATCACCTTTGGTGTGGTTGTCGCAAAAGAAATCTTCGGCGGTACAGGTCGTAACTTCTTAAACCCTGCGTTAGCGGGCCGTGCATTCTTGTTCTTTGCTTACCCATTAAGCATGTCTGGCGACACCTCTTGGGTGGTTGCAGACGGTTATTCTGGTGCAACAGCATTGAGCCAAGCAGCACAAGGTGCTTTTGACTATACCTCTAATGCAAACTGGATAGATGCCTTTATGGGCTTTATTCCTGGTTCTGTTGGTGAAGTGTCGACGTTTGCTATTTTGCTAGGTGGCCTTGTTATTATCTATACCCGTATTGCGTCATGGCGCATCGTGGGTGGTGTAATGCTCGGTATGGTTGCGATTGCAACATTGTTAAACGTTGTTGGTAGTGATACTAACCCAATGTTTGCAATGCCTTGGCACTGGCATTTGGTGTTAGGTGGTTTTGCTTTCGGTATGATGTTTATGGCGACAGACCCCGTTTCTGCGTCGTTCACTAATACTGCTAAATGGGCATACGGTTTCTTAATCGGTGCAATGGTAGTGTTTATCCGTGTGATAAACCCTGCATTCCCTGAAGGTATGATGTTAGCTATTTTATTCGCTAACTTATTTGCACCTTTATTTGACCATTTTGTAGTTCAGGCAAATATCAAGCGGAGGATTGCTCGTGGCTAGTAATAAAGATTCGTTCGGTAGAACGCTATTTGTTGTTGTCGGCTTATGTCTTATCTGTTCTGTGCTTGTATCGACTGCGGCGGTTGTTTTAAAACCAACTCAGCAAGAAAATAAGCTACTTGATAAGCAAAAGTATATTCTCGAAGCAGCAAGCCTGATTGATACCAAAGAAGGTGACGTTACTAAACAAGACATTCTGAGCAAATATAACCAGTATGTTGAAGCTCGTTTAGTTGACCTAAAAACAGGTGAGTTTGTAGAAGGTGATGCTAACGCTTACGATCAACGTAAAGCGTCGCGTGACATGACAACCTCAACAATTCCTGAAAACGACATTGCCTCAATCAAGCGTGTAGCTGACAAAGCTGTTGTGTACTTAGTACGTGACGACGCCGGTAAATTGACCAGTGTTATTTTACCTGTTCACGGTTACGGCTTATGGTCGACCATGTATGCATTTTTAGCATTAGAAGCTGACTTAAACACGATTCAAGGCTTAGTTTATTATGACCAAGCTGAAACTCCGGGTTTAGGTGGTGAAGTTGAAAATCCTAAATGGAAAGCATTGTGGAAAGGTAAAAAGTTATTTGATGAACAAGGCGACTTGGCTATCAATGTAACGAAGAACCCTGCAGTGGCGAGCACTGTTTACGGTGTGGATGCATTATCTGGTGCAACATTAACCAGTAACGGCGTACAACATTCATTGCAATTTTGGTTAGGTAAAGAAGGCTTTGCAAGCTTTATCGCTAAAGCACGCAACGGAGGGGTAAGCTAATGGCTGACGTTAAAGAACTTAAACAGGTTCTAACTGGACCGATTATCAATAACAACCCAATTGCATTGCAAATTTTGGGTGTATGTAGTGCGCTTGCTGTTACTACTAAGCTGGAAACAGCGTTGGTAATGACCATTGCACTAACTGCGGTAACAGCGTTTTCTAACCTGTTTATCTCACTTATTCGTAATCATATTCCAAGCAGTGTACGTATTATTGTGCAGATGACGATTATTGCCTCTTTGGTAATCGTCGTTGACCAAGTGCTACAAGCTTATGCTTATTCGATTTCTAAACAGTTATCGGTATTCGTTGGTTTGATCATTACTAACTGTATTGTAATGGGTCGTGCTGAAGCTTATGCAATGAAAACGCCTCCTTTGATGAGTTTTATGGATGGTATCGGTAACGGTTTAGGTTACGGTGCAATCTTGTTGTCGGTAGGCTTTATTCGTGAATTATTTGGTAATGGTTCATTATTCGGCGTAGAAATCCTCAGTAAAATCTCTGACGGTGGTTGGTATCAGCCTAACGGCTTATTACTGTTACCACCAAGTGCGTTCTTCTTGATTGGTGGTCTGATCTGGTTGCTCCGTACGTATAAGCCAGAGCAAGTAGAAGCAAAAGGATAAACGCAATGGAACATTATATTAGTTTATTAATTCGCTCCGTTTTCATTGAAAACATGGCGCTAGCGTTCTTCCTAGGTATGTGTACTTTCTTAGCTGTGTCTAAAAAAGTGACTACTGCGATGGGCCTAGGTGTTGCAGTTATCGTGGTATTGGCTATCTCGGTTCCTGCTAACCAAATTATTTATCAAGGTTTACTTGCTCCTGGCGCGTTAGCTTGGGCCGGTATTCCAGATGCTGATTTGAGCTTCTTGAAGTTCATCACCTTTATCGGTGTGATCGCAGCACTTGTGCAAATTTTGGAAATGGCGTTAGACAAATATTTCCCTCCTTTGTACAACGCGTTAGGTATTTTCTTACCTTTGATTACCGTGAACTGTGCGATTTTTGGTGCAGTGTCTTTCATGGTAGAACGTGATTACAACCTAGGCGAGAGCGTGGTATTTGGTATCGGCTCTGGTATTGGTTGGGCATTAGCAATTGTATTGCTAGCCGGTATTCGCGAAAAGATGAAATATTCTGACGTGCCAAATGGCTTACGTGGCTTAGGTATTACCTTCGTTACTGCTGGTCTTATGGCTCTAGGTTTCATGTCATTCTCTGGTGTTTCTCTTTAAGAAGAACATTGAGACGACGCATTAATTTGAACCTTTAAGGATAAGTGAATGGGTATTCTTGAATCTACTCCAATAGATGTTTATCTAGGTGTGAGTATGTTTACTGTGATTGTATTAGTATTGGTATTAGTGATTTTATTCGCTAAATCAAAATTAGTAGCAAGCGGTGATATCATCATTGGTATCAACGGCGACACAGATAAAGCAATTAAAACAGGTGCAGGCGGCAAGTTACTTGGCGTATTAGCAGACAATGGTATTTTCGTATCAAGTGCGTGTGGTGGAGGTGGCTCATGTGGTCAGTGTCGTGTGCACATTAAATCAGGTGGTGGCGATATTCTACCAACTGAGCTTGATCACATTAGTAAAGGTGAAGCACGTCAAGGGTGTCGTTTATCTTGTCAGGTTAACGTTAAATCTGATATGGAAATCGAACTTGACGAAGAGATCTTCGGCATCAAAAAATGGGAATGTGAAGTTATCTCTAACGATAACAAAGCGACGTTCATTAAAGAACTTAAGCTACAAATCCCTGATGGCGAATCTGTGCCTTTCCGCGCTGGTGGTTATATTCAGATTGAAGCACCCGCTCACCATGTTAAGTATGCTGAGTTTGAAGTACCTGAAAAATACCGTGGCGACTGGGAACACTTTGGCTTCTTTAAGTTAGAGTCTAAAGTTGACGAAGAAACTATCCGTGCATACTCAATGGCTAACTACCCAGAAGAGTTTGGGATTATTATGTTGAACGTGCGTATCGCTACGCCACCGCCACGTAACTTAACCCTACCTTGTGGTAAAATGTCTTCGTACATTTGGAGCTTAACAGCTGGCGATAAAGTGACAATTTCTGGTCCATTTGGTGAGTTCTTCGCTAAAGATACCGATGCAGAGATGATCTTTATTGGTGGTGGTGCTGGTATGGCGCCAATGCGTTCACACATTTTTGACCAATTAAAGCGTCTTAAATCAAAACGTAAAATGAGCTTCTGGTACGGTGCCCGTTCTAAACGTGAGATGTTCTACGTAGAAGACTTTGACGGCTTAGCGGCTGAAAATGATAACTTTAAGTGGCATGTTGCATTATCTGATCCGCAAGCGGAAGATAACTGGACCGGTTACACAGGCTTTATCCATAACGTATTGTACGAAAACTACTTACGTGACCACGATGCACCAGAAGATTGTGAGTTCTACATGTGTGGGCCTCCAATGATGAACGCAGCCGTGATTGGGATGCTAAAAGACTTAGGCGTTGAAGACGAAAACATCTTGCTCGATGATTTCGGTGGCTAATGAGGTAACTCATTACATTGACAAGTAAGTCATGAAAATTGCAGCAATGCAGACAGGGTGGTCAAACACAGGTCTGCAGGCTGCAATTTTTTTTATTCATTTAACCAGCGTAAATTTGAAATGACCGTGAATGCTATCAAGTTATTATTAACCGCTTTATTGCTTTTTTGCGTGAGTGCTTGCAGTACACCAGAGCCTGTTATTGCCTTATCGGGTAGCACGATGGGGACGACTTACCATATTAAAGTTGTGCCAAACGATAATCTGCCAGAAGCGCAACTGTTGCAAGCCGAAATCGACATGGCGTTAGAGGTGGTTAACGACCAGATGTCGACTTATCGCAATGATTCCGAATTGTCGAAGTTTAATCAATTGCAAGTGCAGCAGAGTGTTAAAGTGTCAGCTGATACGCTTAAAGTGATTAATGAAGGCATACGCTTATACCAAGAAACCGGCGGTGCGTTAGACATCACTTTAGGACCTGTGGTTAATTTGTGGGGATTTGGACCTGATAAGCGACCCACTTCAGTACCAACCCAAACACAGATAGATGCAGCTAAAGCGAAAATGGGCATTAATGCGCTTGCAGTCAATGGCACCACACTAACCAAACACAATACCGGTTTATATGTCGATTTATCGTCTATTGCCAAAGGTTTTGGCGTTGATAAAATTGCCTCGATTTTAGATAAGTATGAAGCCAATGGTTATTTAGTTGAAATTGGTGGCGAATTAAATGTTAAAGGTACCAAAGCAGATGGCATAGCATGGCGTATTGCGGTTGAACAACCGACTGACGAAGGCCTGGCCGTACAGCAAGTGATTGAACCTGGGACGATGTCGTTAGCAACATCAGGTGATTATCGTAACTTTTATGAAGAAGACGGCGAACGTTTTTCACATTTGATTGATCCTCGTAACGGATATCCTATTAAGCATAAACTTGCCTCTGCAACCGTGCTACACTCTAGTTGTATGACCGCAGATGGATATGCCACCGCCATGATGGTGTTAGGTACCGAAGCTTCATTGGCACTTGCTAAAGAGAAAAATTTAGCAATAATGCTGATTGAAAAGCAGGATCAAGGTTTTAAGGTCTATTACAGTGATGCGTTTAAAGCATATGTAAAGTAACCTAAAATAGGGTTATATTGCTGACGATTAGGTCAGAATTAGGCTAGATTGAGTTAATTGGAGTTCGTAATGAGCACATTTATTGCTGCGTTTGTGGTGTTACTTTTGTTTTTCTTATTAATGTCTGTTGGCTATATCGTGAAGAAAAAAGCGGTAGAAGGCAGTTGCGGTGGATTAGGTGTTTTAGGTATTGAGAAAGCCTGTGACTGTGATAACCCTTGTGATGCGCGTAAACTTCGTATGCAAAAAGAACAAGACCGTAAAGATATGCTCAACCAAAATAGAATTATTTAAATTGTATCGCTTCTGATTTTAGAGCTTACAATGTAAAGAGCCTTCATTATGAAGGCTTTTTTTATGGGTTGCTAACCACAGTGGTGTTACAAAACTTAGTTATAATGATAATGGTTATCAATTGTAAGCTGGTGAAAATAAAGGAAAATTTGCCTTTTTATCTACAGTGTTCTATCCTGTATGAAATTGATCGAGATCACACTATTTATCAAGGGACATTGCTATGAAAGGTCATCCTAAAGTCATCAGTCAACTCAATCGTGTACTTACTTGCGAACTGACAGCCATTAACCAGTACTTTTTACATGCGCGCATGTTTAAGCACTGGGGTTTAGAAAAGCTGAATGAGAAAGAGTACAAAAAATCGATTGAAGACATGAAGCATGCTGACAAGTTGATTGAGCGAGTCTTGTTTCTTGAAGGATTACCTAATTTACAGCAGTTAGATAAATTGCGCATTGGTGAGCATGCCCAAGAGATGCTTAGCTGTGATTTAGACGCAGTGACTGAGCAAATTGCTATTTTACGTGAAGCGATTAGTGTATGTGAAACTCAGCAAGATTACGTTAGCCGTGATCTATTTGAAGATTTATTAGAAGACGAAGAAGAGCACCTAGATTGGATCGAGTCTCAGCAAGAGCTGATTAGCCAAACGGGTATCCAAAACTATCTTCAATCACAAATTAACGACTAATAGGAATTATCATGAAAGGCAATCCTGAAGTAATCGACGCCCTAAATTTACTGTTAACTGGCGAGTTATCTGCAATGGACCAGTATTTTGTTCATGCTCATATGTATGAAGATTGGGGATTTAATGAATTATATACCCGTATCTTACATGAGTCAGACGACGAAAAGTTGCATGCGGCAAAGTTAGTTCAACGTATTCTATTTTTAGAAGGCACGCCTGATGTCGGCAGCCGTGAAGCGTTGAATATTGGCAAAGACGTACAAGAAATGTTTAAAAATGACTTAGCTTACGAGTATCACGTAGCTGATAACTTACGTAAGGTTATTGCCTTGTGTGAAGCAAAGAAAGATTATCAGACCCGTGAAATTTTAGAAGTGTTACTCGATGATACTGAATCTGATCATATGTATTGGTTAGAAAAGCAATTGGGTCTTATTGAGCGCATTGGTTTACAGAACTATTTACAAACTAAAATGTAATCATTATTAAATAACACGCTACGCTAAAGAAGCCCAACTCAGTTTGGGCTTTTTTGTCTCCGTGATTGAGATAATGATAGTGTACTGTTTTTATATACAGTGATATTATTGGCGTTAAGTTAATCACTGATGGTCACAGAATGCGTAAAATCATTCATATCGATATGGATTGTTATTTTGCTGCGGTCGAAATGCGCGATTTTCCTGAGTTACGAGGAAAAGCCATTGCTGTCGGTGGCAGAAGTGATCGCCGCGGTGTGATAAGTACCTGCAGTTATGAAGCGCGTAAATTTGGTGTCCGAAGTGCAATGTCGAGTTATCACGCATTGCAATTGTGCCCACAGTTAATTTTAGTGCCGGGACGAATGGATGTATATAAGTCAGTTTCGTTGCAGATCCGTGAGATTTTCCATCGTTATACTGATTTAGTTGAACCATTGTCGTTAGACGAGGCCTACCTAGATGTCACTGATTGCACCGAACATAAAGGCAGTGCGACTTTAATTGCTAACGCCATACGCGATGAGATATTTGCCATCACAGGATTAACCGCTTCAGCGGGGGTTGCACCGATTAAGTTCCTAGCCAAAATTGCCTCAGATTTAAATAAACCGAATGGTCAATATGTGATAACCCCAAATCAAATCAGCGACTTTGTTAAAGACTTACCTTTGAGTAAAATTCCTGGGGTCGGTAAGGTCACTTCACAAAAGCTTGCTGATATTGGCTTAGTCACTTGCTTTGATGTGCAGCAATACCCCAAAGTGAAACTGATTGAAGCCTTTGGTAAGTTTGGCCATGTGCTTATTGAGCGTGCTCAAGGCATTGATACGCGGCAAATTAGTCCACACAGAGTGCGTAAGTCTGTTGGTGTTGAAACCACCTTAGCCAAAGACATATTTACCCTAGAGCAATGCCACCAAGTCTTACCGCAACTTATTCAAGAATTAAGTGCGCGGGTACATCGCAGTGCGAAAGACCGACTGATCAATAAACAAGTGGTTAAATTAAAATTTAATGATTTTAAGCAGACTACGATTGAGCATCGTAGCGATGCTATTTCAGTCAATATGTTTCACGAATTATTAAAACAGGCTCTGCAACGCAGCCAAGGCCGTGGCATACGCTTAATCGGTGTGAGTGTAGGTTTAGCCGATATCGTCCAAGGCCAATCAGATGATTTAGCAGATAAATTGACCCAACTCGATTTACAATTTTAACCTGCCTTTTTACCGTTACGCACAAAAAAGACGACTTAAAGTCGCCTTTGATTTTTTGATGAATTAGTTCGTTAACGTATTACGCATCTTTTGCAGGAATACGAGCTAATACCGCCAGTAGCAATTCCCAGTATTGGCCAACAGTCGTGATGTTAACCATTTCATCTGGACTGTGTGGATAACGGATCGTTGGGCCAATCGAAACCATGTCCATGTGCGGATATGGTTCTTTAAATAAACCACATTCAAGACCGGCATGGATGACCATGATGGTTGGGTCTTTCTTATAAATATCATTATAGGTTTCACGCACGATGGCCATGACTGGCGAGCTTGTGTCTGGCTTCCAACCTGGGTAAGCACCGCTTAAATCAATACTTGCGCCAGAAAGATTAGCTAATGCAGTCAGCATACCGGTAACTTCTTCTCGGCCAGAGTCGATTAATGAACGGATAAGGCACAATATTTCAACGCTTTCATCTTCAGTGCTAATCACGCCGATATTGAGTGAGGTTTCGGTTACGCCTTCAACTTCATCGCTCATGCGGATAACGCCATTGGGGCTAGCATGAAGTAAATCGATTAAGGTATTTTGCGCATCTTCGCCCATCACTTTTGTTGGTGTGGCAATTTCTGCGAGGCTCAGTAACATGCCTGGGTCTGCAATGGCTAACTCTTCACGAACCAAAGCTTGGAAAGACTCTATTGCCTGTTTAAGCGCAGCAACATTCTCACTTGGTAACATAAAGGTCATATTGGCTTCGCGCGGAATGGCGTTACGCAGTGAACCACCCGTAAAACTAACCAGCTCAATGGCTAACTCATCACTGTATTTAAACAAAAAGCGAGCTAACAATTTATTGGCATTACCTCGTCCAAGGTGAATGTTCACCCCTGAGTGGCCGCCTTTTAAGCCAGATAGGGTCATTGAGAAACTGGCATTACTTTGCTCTGGTGCTTGCCAAGACATCGGCACACTGATTTGTGCATCAACGCCGCCGGCACAACCCATGTAGATTTCGCCTTCTTGTTCAGAGTCGGTATTGATGAGGATATCGGCCTCAAGGTAACCCGCTTCTAGACCAAAAGCGCCTGTCATGCCCGCTTCTTCATCAATGGTTAGCAATACTTCTAATGGTCCATGTTTAATGTCTTTGCTGCCTAAAACGGCTAGCGCAGACGACATACCGATACCATTGTCTGAACCTAATGTCGTGCCTCTGGCTTTAACCCAATCTCCATCTACATAAGCTTCGATTGGATCGGTTTCAAAGTTATGGACTTTATCGGCATTCTTTTGCGGCACCATATCAATGTGTGCTTGTAGCACCACTATTTTGCAATTTTCCATACCTGGGGTGGCAGGCTTGCGAATAATTAAGTTACCGACTTTATCTTCAACAACTGCAAGCCCTTGAGCTTTAGCCCATTGTTGAATATGTTGCGATAACGCTTGCTCATGTTTTGAAGGATGTGGAATAGCGCAAATTTGTTCAAACCATTGCCAAAGAGGCTGAGGATATAATTGAGTTAATGCAGTCACGAAACGCCCTCTATGAAGAATTCAGTCGAATACGACAGATGTTATACCCAATCAACCAGAAGATGCATGTTTCAGAGCTTCACCGTGTTTTCAATACTAGATGCGTTAATGTAAGTACCTTATAAATTAGCGCATCAACGCCCTTGATTTAAAAATCAAGGGACACGGTGAAACTCCCAAAGGGCAAGTTTTACAGGCGTTTATGCTGCGGCTTTTGTTAATTTAGCTGATTTTGGAAAGGGAACGACCATTACCCGCAATCAATGCCTTGCCTAAACGCGTGTAAATTCTTGCTGAAATCGAACATCACCCGGTAATTGGGCATATAGCTGCAAATATTTTAACATATTCTGCGGCGTTACTTGATATTGCCACATCAATTTGCCAAGGTTTAGGCCACAAATCTGTAAATAAATATGAACCAGCAACTCTGTTGTTGAATAAGGACATTTATGACCCAAATAAATCAAACTGCGCAAGCATTTCAAGTGCCTTTTATTGATGTCACCAGTGACGAAGCCATTTTTGAAGGTGAAGGTTGGGATGCCGTGGTCGTCATTGCGCCGAGCCTTGCTGATATTAAGCAAGATGAAATTAATTTATTGGCAGCCCATGCTAGCCAAATTGATATGCGTGTTGGCAAAAGTGCTACTTTACTGTTCGCGCCAGGCTTAGCAGGAGGGCGTTTAATTATCTCGCCAGTTGCAGATGCCGATAACTCTTATAACGATGTGCGTGTATTTGCTAAAGCAGCGCGTGAAGGTATTGCTATTGCAAAAGCTGCGGGCGCGATTAAGCCATTACTTGTTGTGCCTGCTGTGGGTGATAAACGTTATCAATATGCACAGCAAATTGCGGCACTGGCATGTGGCCAAGAGTTATGGCAACCATTAGAAGCACGTGAAGCCCAAGCGTTAGTACCCAGTTTTAAAGCCATTGGTTTACTCAATAGCAACTCTTATAGCCTGTTAGTCAATGCCGCAGAATCTGGGCGAGTGTTAGCACGTGATCTTTGCGGTACCGATCCTGAGCGTATGTCTGCCATTGGCTTTGCGCAATACTGTGTCGACGCTTTTGCTGGCAGTGGTCTCGCGGTGTCGGTGATTGATCAGCTTGAGCAATTAAAAAGTGACTATCCACTGTTAAGCGCTGTTGGTCGAAGCTCATTGGGTATTGAGCGTCATCATCCTCGGGTGGTGAAACTAGAATATGTCGGCGAGGGTACCATTACAAAAACCTTATTCTTTGCCGGTAAAGGGGTTGTATATGATACGGGGGGCGCAGACATAAAAGTGGCTGGCTCTATGGCTGGCATGAGCCGTGATAAAGGTGGTGCCGCCGCTGTTGCCGGGTTAATGAAAGCATTATCTATTCTTAAACCCAAGGGCATCAAAGTGGTCGCTGAGCTCGGATTAGTTAGAAATAGTATCGGCAGTGATGCCTTTGTCACTGACGAAATTATCACTAGCCATGCAGGTGTGCGAGTTAGGATAGGTAATACCGATGCAGAAGGGCGTTTAGTGCTTGCCGATTTATTGTCGCATTTACGTATTCAAGCCCAACAGGCTATTAATCCACAATTATTTTCGGTCGCAACGCTAACTGGTCATGTGGTGAGGGCCTATGGTGGTTACACCGCGTTAGTTGAAAATAGTGTGGCTAAACAACAAGGCGTAGCAACATTATTAGCCGATGTGGGCGAGCAGTGGGGAGAGCCATTTGAGGTGTCGCGCTTGCGCCCAGAAGACTTTGATAAAATCGCAGACAAAAATGGAGCGGCCGATGTGGTGTCTTCAAATAATGGTCCGTCATCGATTACCGCACGCGGTCATCAATATCCTGCAGCTTTCTTGTTAAAAGCGTCTGGTTTACTGCAAACATCGCTGGCATTTACTCACATTGATATCGCAGGCAGTGCCGTTGAGGGCGATCCTCTTTACGGTAAGCCCACTGCGAACCCTTTGGTTGCTTTATTACAGTTTGCTAAAATGTAACAATTGTCAGTGTAATTCGCTGCTTTTATTGATTAAAATTAGTTTGTTACATTGGGTTAACAATAGT
The DNA here is from genome assembly GCF_059758095.1 of Shewanella sp. MF05913. Lineage (NCBI taxonomy): Bacteria > Pseudomonadati > Pseudomonadota > Gammaproteobacteria > Alteromonadales > Shewanellaceae > Shewanella > Shewanella sp. MF05913. The sequence continues at coordinate 74,502 of NZ_JCAYNT010000002.1, read as the reverse complement.
TATACATAGTTTTAATACGGTTTATTTGTAATTAAATCACTTTTAATGAAGTTTTTGTGAATTAAAGCAAATAATACTTGTAATTAAATTACAGTTTTGTATAATTCTTTTCGTCGACAAGCAGTGTGCTTATCGGCTCTAGTTAATCCAGGATGGATATAGCCTCCAGGGATCTGAGTGACAAGTTGTCTCAACGGATTTGAGAAATGTACGTTCCAAGGAACCGAGCCAAGCTTTACTAGGTTTATACAACTTAACTTTATTCAGGAGAAGACCATGTCTTATACAGGTAACGGCAAAATTTATTGGCAAAACACTTGGTTTGCTGACGTATCAGTTTTACGTGGCGGTATTTTCGCCATGAAATTTTAAGAATTGACCCTCTTAAAGTAGCTTTAATATCCATCAACCTTTTGTTCGTCGCGTTTGACGGTTTTAGACAAGGTGGTAAATTAATTAATTTATCGCCACATCACGTTAAGTGGTGCTAGCTTTCCTTTCCCCATATGGGATGCTTGTAACATGTCTGCCTACTCTTCAGAGTAGGCTTTTTTTTGTCTGCAATTTACCTCACGAGTTTAGTCCGCTATATAAAACACTGTAATCTTTCAACAAAATGGCCAATTATAGCTATCACGCCTGTAAGAACTTATAATCCACATCTTATAAAGTTAGTCAGCACTAATGACGCTAGTTTTATGATTTTAGTCACGGCTAAGTAAGTCGGCTAAACCCTACCTAATGATACTAAAACAATTACCTATATTTTAACCCTTACCCAAGGAACCCTGTTCCATGTTAGAAAAACTGTTTAAATTAAAAGAGCACAACACCAACCTGAAGCAAGAAGCGATTGCAGGCCTAACGACATTTTTAACCATGGCTTACATTATTTTTGTAAACCCAATGATGTTAGCTGACGCCGGAATGGATCACGGCGCAGTATTTGTTGCCACTTGTTTAGCCGCTGCAGTGGGTTGTTTGGTGATGGGGTTGTTAGCAAATTACCCTATTGCGTTGGCGCCTGGTATGGGGTTGAATGCCTTTTTTACTTACACCGTCGTCGGTGAGATGGGCTATAGCTGGGAAACTGCATTAGGTGCGGTGTTTATGTCTGGCGTGTGTTTTTTAATTCTATCGCTGGTGAAAATCCGTGAGTGGATTGTTAATAGTATCCCGATGTCATTACGTTTTGGTATTGCTGCAGGTATTGGATTATTTTTAGCGCTTATTGGTCTTAAAAGTGCCGGTATTGTAGTTGCAAGTCCTGCGACATTAGTGACAATGGGAGACATTACGTCATTCCCTGCGATGATGGCGGCATTAGGGTTTTTCTTGATTATTGCGATGGTACAACGCGGCTTAAAAGCAGCGGTTATCTTCAGCATTTTAATTGTGACGGTATTAGGTTTGTTGTTTGGCGATGTGCAATATAACGGATTGGTTTCATTACCGCCGTCGATTGCGCCGACTTTTATGAAAATGGACTTGTCTAGCGTGCTTGAAGTGAGCATGTTGTCGGTTATTTTCGCCTTCTTATTTGTCGACCTATTTGATACCTCTGGTACGTTAGTGGCGGTGGCTCAACGTGGTGGTCTACTCGATGAAAAAGGTCGTTTACCACGGGTTAAACGTGCGTTAACGGCAGACAGTGTGGCAACCATTGCTGGTGCTGCATTAGGTACATCAACCACCACCAGTTACATTGAAAGTACTGCAGGCGTGAGTGCTGGCGGGCGAACGGGTTTAACCGCTGTTATTGTCGGGTTGCTGTTTATTGCGGCATTATTTATTTCGCCTTTAGCGGGTATGGTGCCAGCTTATGCTACGGCTGGAACATTGTTTTACGTTGCTATTTTAATGATGTCGGGTTTAGTTAACGTGGAATGGGAAGATTTAACCGAAGCGGCGCCTGTTGTCGTGACATGTCTACTTATGCCATTAACATTTTCTATCGCTAATGCCATTGGCTTAGGTTTTATCTCTTACGCGGTGATTAAATTGTTGACCGGTCGCTTTAAAGATTTGAACTCTGGCATTTTAGTCGTTGCGGCATTATTTATGGTTAAATTTGCTTACAGCTAATCTCACCATTAATAGCATTATGTTGTCAGCTTATGGCATCACAATTAACTTAAGGGGCCTTTGGCCCCTTTTTTATGACTTAAAAATAAAAAATGCCCTGTATTAGCGGCTTTCACTATGAATTATTCATTTTATTGGGTATAAAAATAATTCGAGTTTTTTAGTTAACTGAGTGAAGTCATGGGTTATCGGCGTGTGGTGGTGAAGTTGGGAACGAGTGTGCTGACATCGGGCAGTAAAAAGCTCGATAAGGCGCATATGGTAGAATTAGCAAGGCAAATGGCCATGTTAATGCGTGCAGGCGTAGAGGTGGTATTGTGTACTTCAGGTGCGATAGCTGCTGGGCGTGAACACCTTCAATACCCGGTATTCCCCGACACCATGGCCAATAAGCAATTACTGGCCGCAGTAGGCCAAAGTCAGTTGATTTTAGCCTGGTCACAACTGTTTAGTATTTACGGTTTGCATGTGGGGCAATTATTACTGACCCGTGCAGATCTGCAAGACCGTGAACGCTACCTTAATGCGCGTGATACGTTAAATGCGTTATTAGCTCACAATATCATCCCGATTATTAATGAAAATGATGCCGTGGCGACCAATGAAATTAAAGTTGGTGATAACGATAACTTATCGGCACGTGCAGCCTTGCTATGTGATGCTGATTTACTGATTTTATTGACCGATCAAAAAGGCTTGTTTGATGCCGATCCTCGCACGAATCCTGATGCACAATTGATTAAGCAAGTGGCCAATATTGATGACAGTTTGCGTTTGTTAGCTGGCGGTTCAGTATCGGGTTTAGGCACGGGTGGTATGGCGACAAAACTTGAAGCGGCCGATATTGCTCGCCGTGCGGGTATCGAAGTGGTGATTGCGTCTGGTCATCACCCAGATGTGATTGCCAAAGTTGCTGCCCGTGAAACTGTTGGTACGCATTTTAGTGCTATCGAAAATCCGTTAGAAAGCCGTAAACAGTGGATTTTAGCGGGGCCGGCCACTCAAGGTAAGTTGATTATTGATGCGGGCGCTTCAGTTGCGGTTGTGGCAAATGGGCGTAGTTTATTGTCCAAAGGGATCATCGCAGTAGAAGGTAAGTTTGAACGTGGAGCAACCTTGTTAATCGTTGATCAAAAAGGAAAAGTATTGGCCAAAGGAATAAGCCGATACTGTGCTAACGATTTAACTAAAATTAGTGGCAAGCACTCAAATGATATTGAGCCTTTGCTAGGTTATGACTACGGAGATGCCATCATTCATCGTAATGATATGGTTGTACTCGATAATTAAGGATAAGCATATGTCTGCCACAGAAACAGAATATTTAACCCAACTTGGCCAGCGCGCTAAAACCGCTAGTTTTACGTTAGCGGCATTATCGGCCAAGCAAAAATCGGCTTTGTTAACCGAAATAGCCCATCAGTTGGGCGAGCATAAAGAGCAAATATTACACGCTAACGCGCAAGATGTTGCCAATGCGAAACGTAATGGTTTAACCGAGGCGATGATCGACCGGTTAATGCTTGATGAAGGCCGTTTAGCGGGCATTATTGCTGATATTGATAACGTGATAGCACTTGCCGACCCCGTTGGAAATGAAGCTGAAAGTCGCGTGCTTGATAACGGCTTACGGTTAACACGTCGTAGTGTGCCATTAGGTGTGGTTGGGGTTATTTACGAAGCTCGGCCAAATGTTACCGTCGACATTGCAGTGCTAGCGCTTAAAACCGGTAATGCTGTTATTTTACGCGGTGGTAAAGAAACGCTCACATCAAATAAAGTATTAAGTGACGTTATCCGCTCTGCGTTAGTCAACCAAAAATTACCCCAAGATGCAGTACAGCTCATTGACTCGCCCGACAGAAGCATTGTTAGCGGTTTACTGCGCTTAGATAAATACGTCGACATGATTATTCCTCGTGGCGGGCAAAACTTGCAGCGTTTATGTGCCGAGCAGTCGAGTATCCCGGTTATTCTAGGCGGCATTGGTATTTGTCATTTGTTTGTCGATAAACAGGCCGACTTAGTGCGGGCGATTGATGTTATCGCCAACGCAAAAGTGCAACGTCCTACCGTATGTAATGCATTGGATACTTTATTAGTTCATCAACGTATTGCTGCAGAATTCATCCCTAATATTGCATCGCATCTTCATTCGCTAGGCGTGCGTTTTCACGCTTGTGCTCATGCATTACCGTATTTAGAGGGCTTAGGTTTTGATGTGACACCGGCCCACGATGAATCTTTTTCAACTGAGTGGTTATCGCTAACCTTAGGCATAAGAGTGGTGCACGATATCGACGCAGCTGTTGAGCACATTAGGCAGTATTCGAGTGGTCACTCTGAGGCGATTTTAACTGACGATATTCATGCCGCAGCGCATTTCATGAATCAAGTTGATTCTGCTGCCGTCTATGTCAATGCAAGTACTCGTTTTACCGATGGTTCTCAATTTGGTTTAGGTGCAGAAGTCGCGGTGAGTACGCAAAAGTTACATGCTCGTGGCCCGATGGCGCTCGATGCGTTAACCACTTATAAGTGGCTGGCCTGGGGCGATTACACTAGCAGGCCATAAAACGTAATTAACCCATAATATAAGAGCGCTGTTTAGCGCTCTCATATTTTATGGTGTCAATGGCTGCTTATAAGTTGTAAATAAGGTGGCTAGGTGTGGCTGGGAGGGTAAAACGCTCATAGGTCGTTAATAACCAAATGATGAAAAAAGCACAAGTCATTAGCATTGCCACAATACGAAACGCTTGAGCGTACTCCATCACATAAGTAAAAAAGCGGCGTTGTACCTTATTGGTCATATAAGTTGCGATGAGGGCAAATACACATAAATACATTGCAGGGTATTGGGTGCTAGAAACGCCATAGCACTTTTCATAGGCCATGATCAGGCCAACAATCGTTAAGATAACAATTCTTATTTGTCGTTCAGTCTTGTCACTAAAATTCCATCTTGGCAGTCCCATTGCCGCATATCCTCTTCTTGCGCTTGATCTTTTTTTTCCTACATCTTGTTATAACTCTGATACCGTTTTTTATCAAACATTTAGCTGTATAAGTCCCTAAAATTCATTTTGCGTGAAAACTAAATCGATGCTGAAAGCCTTTGGTCGAGGCTATACGATACTCATAATGCTTACGGTAATAGATTTCTCGATATATAAGCAAAATGGCATAAATTTTTTATCAATACCCTTGTAATTCATTTTGCTGTCCCAATATAGGTATCAAGGCTGATATGAGTGGCTAAATGTGAACCGCAAATTTACCAACCAAAAGGTTGAAAAATACGTAGTTCATCCCCATATCAACATCAAATAACATATTTGTGACGTAATAGCGTCAATTCTGGAGGACCCCATGGGCAAAATTATTGGTATCGACTTAGGCACGACAAACTCTTGTGTGGCTGTCCTTGATGGCGGCAAAGCACGCGTAATTGAAAACGCAGAGGGCGACCGTACAACGCCTTCAATCATCGCATATACCGATGACGAAACGATTGTTGGCCAACCAGCAAAGCGTCAAGCAGTGACTAACCCTGCAAACACATTCTTTGCTATTAAGCGTTTAATCGGTCGTCGTTTTAAAGATGACGAAGTTCAGCGCGATGTAAACATCATGCCATTCAAAATTATCGCAGCAGATAATGGCGATGCATGGGTTGAATCTCGTGGTAACAAAATGGCGCCACCACAAGTGTCTGCTGAGATCTTGAAAAAGATGAAAAAGACGGCAGAAGACTTTTTAGGTGAAGAAGTAACAGAAGCGGTAATTACTGTTCCTGCATACTTTAACGATTCACAGCGTCAAGCAACGAAAGATGCTGGCCGTATCGCAGGTCTTGATGTTAAGCGTATTATCAACGAGCCAACAGCGGCTGCGTTAGCATACGGTATCGATAAGAAGCAAGGCGACAACATTGTTGCAGTATACGATTTAGGTGGTGGTACATTCGATATCTCTATCATCGAAATCGACAGCAATGATGGCGACCAAACATTTGAAGTATTAGCAACCAATGGTGACACTCACTTAGGTGGCGAAGACTTCGACAACCGTATGATCAACTATTTAGCTGATGAATTCAAAAAAGACCAGGGCTTAGATCTTCGTAAAGATCCTTTAGCAATGCAACGTTTGAAAGAAGCGGCTGAAAAAGCAAAAATCGAACTTTCAAGCACTAACCACACTGAAGTTAACTTGCCTTACATCACTGCTGATGCAACAGGTCCTAAGCACTTAGTGGTTAAAATTACTCGTGCTAAGTTAGAGTCATTGGTTGAAGATTTAATTCAACGTACATTAGAGCCACTAAAAGTTGCACTTGCTGATGCTGATCTAAAAGTCACTGACATCAACGAAGTGATTTTAGTGGGTGGCCAGACTCGTATGCCTAAAGTACAAGAAGCGGTAACAAACTTCTTCGGCAAAGAGCCTCGTAAAGACGTTAACCCAGATGAAGCTGTTGCAGTAGGCGCAGCCATTCAAGCTGGCGTACTTTCTGGTGAAGTGAAAGACGTATTACTACTTGACGTTACACCGTTATCATTTGGTATCGAAACCATGGGTAGCGTAATGACTAAGCTTATCGAGAAGAACACCACTATCCCGACTAAAGCGAGCCAAACGTTCTCTACCGCTGATGACAATCAAAATGCAGTAACGATTCACGTACTTCAAGGTGAGCGTAAGCAAGCTAGCTACAACAAATCTCTAGGTCAATTTAACCTAGACGGTATTGAGCCAGCACCACGTGGTCAACCACAAATTGAAGTGGCTTTCGACATCGACGCAGACGGTATCTTAAAAGTATCTGCAACCGATAAGAAAACCGGTAAAGCGCAAAACATCACCATTAAAGCTAACTCTGGTCTATCAGACGAAGAAGTAGAACAAATGGTACGTGACGCTGAAGCTCACGCTGACGAAGATGCGAAGTTTGAAGAGTTAGTTAAAGCACGTAACCAAGCTGATGGCTTAGTACACGCAACTAAGAAGCAAGTTGAAGAAGCGGGCGACGATTTAGCAAGCGACGAAAAAGAAAAGATTGAAGCGGCTATTGCTGAGCTAGAAACGGCCATCAAAGGCAAAGATAAAGAAGCAATGGACACAGCAACTCAGGCACTTATCGAAGCATCTGCTAAGTTAATGGAAATTGCTCAAGCTAAAGCGCAAGCTCAAGGCGGCGCAGATGGCCAAGCACAAGATGCTGGTCAATCAAAACCTGCTGATGATGTTGTTGATGCTGAGTTCGAAGAAGTTAAAGACGACAAAAAGTAATTAACAATTTCAGTTAGTTACCATTAAAGCGGGCGTTGAGGCTATCCTCACACGCCCGTTTGTATAAATTGAATTTAACAATTTACTCACACCTTCGAGAAACAGAACACTATGTCAAAGCGTGATTATTACGAAGTTCTCGGTGTTGGACGTGACACCAGTGAACGCGAAATTAAAAAAGCGTACAAGCGCTTAGCGATGAAGTTTCACCCAGACCGTAATCCGGGTGACAAAGCCGCTGAAGCCAGCTTTAAAGAAATTAAAGAAGCGTACGAAATTTTAACCGACAGCGACAAGAAAGCAGCTTATGACCAATTTGGTCACGCTGGCGTTGATCCTAACCGTGGTGGACACGGCGGTGGTCAAGGTGATTTCGGCGATATCTTTGGTGATGTATTCGGTGACATCTTTGGTGGTGGACGCCGTGGTGGCGGACAACGTCAAGCTGCGCGCGGCAGCGATTTACGTTACAACTTAGAGTTGTCTTTAGAAGAAGCCGTACGTGGCTTAACTAAAGAGTTACGTATTCCAACATTGGCCGCGTGTGATCTGTGTGATGGCAGCGGTGCTAAAAAAGGCAGTTCGGCGACCACTTGTGGTACATGTCATGGCCAAGGCCAAGTACAAATGCGTCAGGGCTTTTTTGCAGTACAGCAAGCCTGTCCTACTTGTCATGGTCGCGGTAAAATTATCAAAGACCCATGTGGCAAGTGTCATGGCGAAGGCCGTGTTGAAAAGAGCAAAACCTTGTCAGTTAAGATCCCTGCTGGGGTTGATACTGGTGACCGTATCCGTTTGACCGGCGAAGGTGAAGCGGGCGAGTTTGGTGCACCACCGGGCGATTTATACGTTCAAGTCAGTGTGCGTGAACACGCAATCTTTACCCGTGATGCCAACAACTTATACTGTGAAGTGCCAATTTCATTCAGTAAAGCGGCGTTAGGTGGCGAGATTGAAGTGCCAACACTTGACGGTAAAGTGAGCCTTAAAATTCCAACAGAAACTCAAACTGGGCGTATGTTCCGTTTACGCGGAAAAGGCGTTAAGTCGGTCCGCAGCCATGCAGTAGGTGACTTGCTGTGTAAAGTGGTGATGGAAACTCCGGTTAACTTGAATGAAAAACAAAAAGAGTTATTGCGTGAGTTTGAAGCGACGTTAACGGGCGAATCAAAAAAACACAGTCCAAAAGCTGAAGGTTTTTTTGATGGCGTAAAAAAGTTCTTTCAAGACTTAAACAGTTAATCGCGAACTCTTAGCGACCATGTTAAAGGCTGTTTACTTTGGTAAGCAGCCTTTTTTATTGGCGTGTACAATGGGTACTCTTAGGTTTGTTATTATTAGGCGTTATCAATGTTATTTTCTCAATTCACACTCAGCGCTGCGTTATTGAAAGCCTTACCTAGCAGTATTACTGAACCAAGTCGTATTCAACAATTAGCTATCCCTGCCATATTGGCAGGGCAAGATGTGTTGGCATTAGCCCAAACAGGCAGTGGTAAAACCTATGCATATGGTTTACCTATTTTGCAGCATATTAGTCAGCAAGGTATTTCAGGTTTATCTGCTGTGGTCGTGGTTCCAACCAGAGAGCTTGCTGCACAAGTTATGCAAGACTTAACCCCATTAGCCCACGCATTAAATTTACAGGTTGATATAGTGTGCGGCGGTGAAGCGATTGAATTGCAACTTGAGCGATTAAGCGCGCCTGCTCATGTGATTGTGGCCACCCCTGGGCGGTTACTAGCGTTAATACAACAAGGTGTTATTCCGTGTAGCAAAGTGCACAGTATGGTACTCGATGAAGCCGACAGGTTACTGGATATGGGCTTTATTCATGACATTAATGCCATCATTACAGCGATGCCTGCTGGGCAGCGATTATTGTTTTCGGCCACCATGCCTGCTGCATTAAATGAGTTAGCCGAGCAATTATTGTCAAAAAAGAGTGTGCGTATTGAAGCTCAGGTACTTAACAGTGCAGTCGATGATATTGCTCAGACGGTTTATCACGTTAATAAAGGCAGTAAAGCTCAAGCGTTAATACAGTTAATTACACTAAATAATTGGCAACAAGTCTTGGTGTTTGTGAATGCCAAAGATGAAGCCGATGGCTTATGTAAAAAACTACTCAAGGCCGGAATTACTGCGGACGCACTGCACGGCGATAAAGAACAAACGCAGCGTAGCCAAACATTAGCCTTGTTCAAAAATAAACAACTTAATGTGTTAGTGGCTACCGACGTGCTCGCGCGTGGTATTCATATTGATGCGCTACCTGTCGTGATTAATATGACATTGCCAGCGCAAGCTGCTGTTTACGTGCATCGTATAGGGCGTACAGCGAGAGCAGGGCTTAGTGGTGTTGCGTTATCGTTAGTGAGCCATGCAGAAATGGATTACCTAGAAGCGATAAGAGCATTAACAGCCCTATTATTACCTTTAAATGAACTCGCCGGTTTTACTGTGACAGATAAACCTGTGAGTGATAACAGCAAGCGAGCGCCACGCGATAAACAAGCCAATCGTCGTACGGCGAGCAAACACAGCAAAAGTGATTTTAGCAAACGTAAACCAGCACGATAGTAGGTTTTCGCGTTTATTACCGTGATGTAATCGCCATTGGTAATAGTATAAAATAACTGAATTACGGATTGAGTTTGGCTCAATACATGTTAAAGGACGATACCATGAAACCACTTGCACTAACCTTATTAGTATCCGTTTTATTGGCGGGGTGTGTGAATAACCAATCACCGACCGGACGTGGACAGACATTACTGTTTTCTGATGCACAAATGCAACAGATGGGGGCTCAGTCGTTTGATACGATGAAACAAAGCGAGAAAATCAGCCAAAATAAAGCCCAAACAGACTACGTTAATTGCGTTGCAAAACGTATCGTTGCGGTACTGCCTGATCAATCTCAACAATGGGATGTGGTGTTGTTTGAATCAGACCAAGTCAATGCATTTGCTTTGCCGGGTGGCCATATTGGTGTGTACACAGGGTTACTCAAGGTGGCGAGTAATCAAGAACAACTCGCAACCGTTATGGGCCATGAAGTTGCGCACGTATTAGCCCAGCATGGTAACGAGCAGGTATCACGGGCACAACTAACAGGTTTAGGGATGCAAGTGGCCGACGCTGCTATTGGTGTGTCGGGCGTAGCCAATAAAGATTTATATATGGCCGCACTAGGATTAGGGGCAAATGTGGGTATTATTTTACCTTTTGGCCGTAATCAAGAATCAGAAGCCGATATCGTTGGCTTAGAGTTAATGGCCAAAGCTGGCTTTAACCCTGCCCAGAGTATTAGTTTATGGCAAAACATGGCCAAGGCGGGTGGAGCGCAAGGCCCAGAGTTACTTTCAACTCACCCATCTCACAGCCATCGTATTGAAGACTTACAAGCGGCTCAAAATCAAGTGATGCCACTTTATACACAGGCAAGAAAACAGTCTTTGACTGAGTGTAAAATTGCTCAAGTTAAATAGCACTTTTTGCCAACATGGGAGTAGATTATTGTGATAAACTCTTGTGCGAATTTTTAATGAATTATTGAGAGAAACTTTATTATGTCAGATTTGTTCAGCACTATGGAACAGCATGCAAGCTACGGTGTAGGTCGTCAAATGGGCGAGCAACTAGCAGCAAACTCTTTTGAAGGTATTGATATCCCTGCTGTTCAAGCTGGTCTTGCTGATGCATTTGCCGGTACAGAAAGCCAAGTAACAATGGAAGAGTTACAAGTGGCCTTTACTGAAATCAGCCGTCGTTTACAAGAAGCACAAGAAGCGGCTTCTGCAGCGGCGACTGCTGAAGGCGATGCATTTTTAGCTGAAAACGCAAAGCGTGATGGCGTAACCGTGACTGAGTCTGGTCTTCAATATGAAGTATTAGTACAAGGTGATGGCGAAAAGCCAACCTATGAGTCAACTGTACGTACTCATTACCACGGTACATTCCTTAACGGTGACGTATTCGACAGTTCAGTGACTCGTGGTCAACCTGCTGAGTTCCCAGTATCGGGTGTTATTGCCGGTTGGACTGAAGCGCTACAGTTAATGCCTGTTGGCACTAAGCTTAAATTATATGTACCACATCACTTGGCTTACGGTGAGCGTGGCGCGGGTGCTTCAATCCCGCCTTACTCGGCTTTGGTTTTCGAAGTTGAGTTGTTAGACATTATCTAATACGTTAAAACGCCTAAGTTAACTTAGGCGTTTTTGTATAAGCCATTTTTCATTCAACACTGGGAGAAGTTTATGACTGCTAAAGTGAGAATTGCTGTTGTGGGTGCCAGTGGCCGTATGGGCCGTACACTGATTGAATCAGCTAAACAGCAAGAGCTTATTGTGCTTGGTGCTGCTATTGATCGCACGGGTTCAAGCTTGTTAGGTGTTGATGCTGGTGAACTGGCTGGTGTAGGGACGATGAATGTCGCGATCACTGATTCACTTGATTTGGTTGTTAACGACTTTGACGTGCTGATTGATTTTACTTCTCCTGAATCATCTATTGTCCATATCGATTGGTGTGCTAAAAATCGCAAAGCCATTGTTATTGGTACTACCGGTTTTAATCATGCTCAAAAAGAGCAAATTAATGCATATTCTGAACAAGTGCCAGTGGTACTTGCACCGAATATGTCGGTCGGCGTTAACGTGATGTGGAAGTTGCTCGCACTGGCTACACAAGTGATGGGTGATTATACGGATATCGAAATAATCGAAGCGCATCATCGTCATAAAAAAGATGCACCGTCAGGTACAGCATTAAAAATGGGCGAGGTTATTGCTGAAGTATTAGGCCGTGATTTAGAAGAATGTGCTGTTTATGGCCGTGAAGGTATTACAGGTGAACGTGACCGTAATACCATAGGTTTTGCGACTGTTCGTGCTGGTGATATTGTGGGTGAACATACCGCAATCTTCGCAGATATAGGCGAACGGCTAGAAATAACCCATAAAGCATCGAGTCGGATGACTTTTGCTAATGGGGCGATGAGAGCGGCTTTTTGGCTCTCAGATCAAGATGCTGGTCTTTACGACATGCAGCAAGTTCTTGGATTGCATTAACCTTAAAAAACACCTATTTCTGGTGTTTTTTTTTGAAAACAATCCGACAAAATATAGACGTAAATGCTAATTTCTTATACAATCGCTAGAATTTGTCAAAATTTCGTAATTTAACGAAAATTGGTATTTTAGTTAAAAACAAAAACACTTAATTTCAGTGGCTTGGCTCTTTTCTGGAGGTCGCGTTGACACAGTCTGCCTTACTCGTACTCGAAGACGGAACCGTATTCTCTGGCACATCAATTGGTGCTACCGGTATGTCTGTTGGTGAAGTGGTATTTAATACTTCAATGACAGGTTATCAAGAGATTCTTACGGATCCTTCATATTCACGCCAAATAGTAACATTAACCTATCCTCACATCGGTAACACTGGTACCAATGAAGAAGACACAGAATCTGATTCGGTTCATGCATGTGGCTTAATCATTCGTGACTTACCGCTTATGGCGAGTAATTTCCGCAATACACAATCATTAAGCGATTATTTAAAAGCGAATAATGTTGTAGGTATTGCCGATATAGATACTCGCAAACTAACTCGAATTTTGCGTGAAAAAGGTGCTCAAGCCGGTTGTATTATGGTGGGTGACCTAGATGAAGCGAAAGCATTGGCGGCCGCTAAAGCCTTCCCAGGCCTAAAGGGCATGGACTTAGCAAAAGAAGTGACTACCGACAAAGCCTATCAATGGCGTAACGGTAGCTGGAAATTAGTCGGTGGTTTACCGTCTGATACGCCAGCGTCTGAACTTAAATATAAAGTTGTGGCTTATGACTATGGCGTAAAACGTAATATTTTGCGCATGCTGGTTGACCGTGGTTGCGATGTGACCGTTGTTCCGGCGAAAACGTCTGCCGCAGACGTACTTGCAATGAACCCTGATGGGGTCTTTTTATCAAATGGTCCAGGCGATCCTGAACCATGTGATTATGCCATCACTGCGATTCAAGAAATCCTAAAAACTGAGGTACCCGTTTTTGGTATCTGTTTAGGTCACCAATTATTAGCGTTAGCTTCAGGTGCGAAAACCTTAAAAATGAAATTTGGTCACCATGGTGCAAACCATCCAGTGAGCAACATTGAAAAGGGCAACGTGATGATCACCAGTCAAAACCATGGTTTTGCTGCAGATGAAACCACATTACCTGCTAACATTAAGGTCACTCACAAATCGTTATTTGATGGTTCACTTCAAGGTATTCATTTAACCGATAAGCCTGCGTTTAGCTTCCAGGGTCACCCTGAAGCAAGCCCTGGCCCAAATGATGCCGCGCCACTGTTCGATCATTTCATCGAGCTTATTGAACAATACCGTCAGCACGCTAAGTAATTATCTGGGAGTAGACAGAAGCAATGCCAAAACGTACCGATATAAAAAGTATTCTTATCCTAGGTGCCGGTCCAATTGTAATTGGTCAGGCGTGTGAGTTCGATTATTCAGGCGCTCAAGCCTGTAAAGCCCTTCGTGAAGAAGGCTACCGTGTCATTCTGGTAAACTCTAATCCAGCAACAATTATGACCGACCCAGAAATGGCCGATGCAACTTATATCGAACCAATTCATTGGGAAGTGGTTCGCAATATTATTGCTAAAGAACGTCCTGATGCGATTTTGCCCACAATGGGTGGTCAAACCGCATTGAACTGCGCACTTCAATTAGAAGCTAAAGGCGTACTAAAAGAATTCAATGTTGAAATGATTGGTGCAACGGCTGATGCGATTGATAAAGCTGAAGACCGTAGTCGTTTCGACAAAGCGATGAAATCCATTGGTTTAGACTGCCCTCGTGCGGGTATTGCTCATAACATGGATGAAGCTTACGGCGTGTTAGATATGGTGGGTTTCCCCTGTATTATTCGCCCATCTTTCACCATGGGTGGCAGCGGCGGTGGTATTGCCTACAACAAAGAAGAGTTTGAAGAGATTTGTTCTCAAGGCTTGGATTTGTCGCCAACTAACGAGTTATTGATTGATGAATCACTCATTGGTTGGAAAGAATACGAAATGGAAGTGGTCCGTGACCGCAACGATAACTGTATTATCGTATGTGCCATTGAAAACTTTGACCCAATGGGCGTCCATACCGGGGACTCAATCACTGTTGCCCCAGCACAGACGTTAACAGATAAAGAATATCAATTAATGCGTAATGCTTCTTTAGCAGTACTGCGTGAAATTGGTGTTGAAACGGGTGGTTCTAACGTCCAATTTGGTATTTGTCCAAACACAGGTCGTATGGTGATTATTGAGATGAACCCGCGTGTATCACGCTCATCGGCACTTGCCTCTAAAGCCACTGGTTTCCCGATTGCAAAAATTGCCGCCAAGCTTGCTGTTGGTTTCACATTAGATGAACTCAGCAACGACATTACCGGTGGTAAAACACCTGCATCGTTTGAGCCAGCAATCGATTACGTAGTGACTAAAATCCCCCGTTTTAACTTTGAGAAGTTTGCCGGTGCTAATGACCGTTTAACAACCCAAATGAAATCTGTGGGTGAAGTGATGGCCATAGGTCGTACTTTCCAAGAGTCATTGCAAAAAGCATTGCGTGGTTTAGAAGTTGGCCGTAACGGTTTTGACTCAATCATCGATGTGACTTCTCCAGATGCAATGCAAAAAATTCGTCATGAATTAAAAGAGCCTGGCTGTGACCGTATTTGGTATATCGCAGATGCATTCCGCGCTGGTTTATCGCGCGATGAAATCTTCAAATTGACCAATATTGATCACTGGTTCTTGATTCAAATTGAAGATTTGATTGCTGAAGAGGCCAACGTGGCTGAAATTGGCATGTCAGGTTTAAACCAAGATGTGTTACGTAAACTTAAGCGCAAAGGTTTTGCTGATTCGCGCTTAGCTGATGTGTTGGGCGTAAATGAGAGCGAAGTGCGTAAACTACGTCAACGCCATGATATTCATCCCGTTTACAAACGTGTTGATACTTGTGCTGCTGAGTTTTCAACTGACACCGCTTACATGTACTCAACTTATGAAGACGAATGTGAAGCTAACCCATCAAATCGTGACAAAATCATGATTTTGGGTGGCGGCCCTAACCGTATTGGTCAAGGCATTGAGTTTGATTACTGTTGTGTTCACGCGGCATTAGCATTGCGTGAAGACGGTTACGAAACCATTATGGTTAACTGTAATCCTGAAACAGTATCAACCGACTATGACACATCAGATCGTTTGTACTTTGAGCCAGTAACCCTAGAAGATGTGCTAGAAATCGTTCGTATCGAGAAGCCAAAAGGCGTTATCGTTCAATACGGTGGCCAAACACCGCTTAAGCTTGCACGCGAATTAGAAGCCGCAGGTGTACCGATTATTGGTACTAGCCCTGATGCAATTGATCGTGCAGAAGACCGTGAGCGTTTCCAACAAGCCATTCAACGTTTAAACATGAAGCAGCCGCAAAATGCGACAGTAACCACTGTTGAAAGTGCTGTGATTGAAGCTGAAAAAATTGGTTACCCGTTAGTGGTTCGTCCATCTTATGTGTTGGGCGGTCGTGCAATGGAAATTGTATATGACCAGCAGGATTTACTACGTTACTTTAATGAAGCCGTTAAAGTGTCGAATGCGTCACCAGTATTACTTGATCACTTTTTAGATGATGCGATTGAAGTTGATATTGATGCCGTATGTGATGGTGAAACTGTGGTCGTTGGCGCGATAATGGAACACATTGAGCAAGCTGGCGTTCACTCTGGTGACTCTGGTTGTTCATTGCCTCCGTATACACTCAGTGCAGACATTCAGGCCAGAATGCGTGATCAAGTGACAAAGCTTGCTTTCGAGCTCGGCGTTATTGGCTTAATGAACGTGCAGTTTGCGGTTAAAGATAACGAAATCTATATGATTGAAGTTAACCCGCGCGCCGCTCGTACAGTGCCATTTGTGTCAAAAGCCACTGGTGTACCATTAGCCAAGATTGCCGCGCGTGTTATGGCAGGTCAAAGCTTGATATCGCAGAACTTTACCAAAGAGGTTATTCCGCCATTTTATTCGGTAAAAGAAGTGGTATTACCGTTTAATAAGTTCCCAGGTGTTGATCCGCTATTAGGCCCAGAAATGCGCTCTACAGGTGAAGTCATGGGAGTCGGTGATACATTTGCTGAAGCCTATGCCAAAGCCCAGCTTGGTGCGACATCTGAAGTGCCTAAATCTGGCCGCGCGTTATTGTCTGTGCGCAACAGTGATAAAAAGCGAGTATCAGACTTAGCTGCCAAGCTTATTGAGTTAGGTTACGAAATTGATGCGACTCACGGCACTGCTATTATCTTGGGCGAAGCGGGCATTAATCCTCGCTTAGTGAACAAGGTGCATGAAGGTCGTCCGCACATTTTGGACCGCATTAAAAATGGTGAGTACACTTATATTGTAAACACCACCGAAGGCCGTCAAGCCATTGAAGATTCTCGTCAAATTCGTCGTGGTGCATTACGCTATAAAGTAAACTACACGACGACACTTAACGCTGCATTTGCAACATGTCTAGCACATGCGGCAGATGATCGCGTGAAAGTAACGTCAATCCAAGAGCTTCATAAGCGTATTATTGGCTAAACGATAATGTGTGATTGAAAAGGTCGCCATTTGGCGACCTTTTTTATGACATTTTGATGATGGATGACTAGCAAGTCGATAAAAGCTTAGGTAAGCTGTCAGCAACCATCTAAAAGATGCATCCTAGCTACGTACGCGATATCACTTACGTACTTCCAACAGAATTTTTTACTGTGTTGACTTTTTGTCAGCACGGGATGCTTTTGTTTTTAAAGGAGACAAAGACATTATGAGTAAG
This sequence comes from Shewanella sp. MF05913, assembly GCF_059758095.1. Taxonomy (NCBI): domain Bacteria; kingdom Pseudomonadati; phylum Pseudomonadota; class Gammaproteobacteria; order Alteromonadales; family Shewanellaceae; genus Shewanella; species Shewanella sp. MF05913. The sequence goes on along the minus strand of NZ_JCAYNT010000002.1, from coordinate 57,230 downwards.
GTCCCAATGACAGTCGTTGGCGCAGATCAATTGCGTAAAGAACTGGAAATTTTAAAATTTGATCGTCGTCCAAAAATTACCGAGGCCATTGCGTCAGCGCGTGAACTAGGCGATTTAAAAGAAAATGCTGAATATCATGCAGCACGTGAAGATCAAGGTATTTGTGAAGCGCGTATTCGCGATATTGAAGGTAAATTATCTAACGCTCAGATCATTGATGTGCAAAAATTAGAAAATACTGGCCGAGTTATTTTTGGCACAACAGTTACTATTTTGAACATTGATACTGATGCTGAAGTGACTTACCGTATCGTGGGTGATGATGAAGCTGATATTAAACAGAATTTGATTTCTGTGAACTCTCCTATTGCCCGCGGGTTAATTGGCAAAAGTGAAGGCGATGAAGTGTCTATCACCACACCTGGTGGTTTGACTGATTACGAAATCCTGTCGGTGAAGTATATCTAATTTGCACTGGGATTCGTCTTTAAAGCAAATTCGAACGCTTTGTACCTTATGTTATTAATTAAAAACACTTACTGCTCACAGTAAGTGTTTTTTTATTACTACATGTATAAGAATTCATTTGCGCATTAATGAGGGTATCGCTACTATCAACACTCTTTACATTATCGTTACATTTTTAGTGTGCTATCGGCTTAACACAACAGTCAGCTGACTGAAAATGTACATAGACACTAATGCGTTAAGGTATTAATGACGTTTCCTTGGGCTCGAATATTATTGATGTTGCTTATTGTGGGGTTGGGTTCACTCTTCCTTATCAATAGCCGTGTCTTAATAATGTCGACGGCTCAACTTAGTGCGCCACAATTTAATAGTGTTTCATTGAGTGATTGTGTGGTCACACCATCGCAGCATTTGGCAAATTGCGATTTGTCCGCTGCGTCTGTAAATCAAGTAAACGTTATTGACAGTTTTAGCGCTGATATCAGTGCAAGCGTAATGATTAACCCTCGATTAATCGATGTAAAAACAACATTATTAGGTTATGTTGGCTTCGAACATATCAATACGGATATCAATCCGCAACCTAGTTCAAATGACTTCCATTATGTGCCGACATATTCTGCGCGGTACATTAACCTTGCTCAACATCAACCTGATGAAGTAAATCCCAATTATTTACTCGCTTATGAGTTTGTTTCCCCGCCGATCCCGAGCCTGGAAATTGGCTATCAAGTTAACTTTAGTCCGCAATTAGACTGGGTATTATCATCAGCATCTGGCCCTTCTCGTATTTCCGCCTGGAAAGAATCAAACTTACTCTTCGTAAACGCTCAAACCTGTTAGCTAACATTTCTTTGACTACCGATTCTATTAGCTAAGCTAATGGATTTCATTGTGAACCGGTCACTGCTTTAGGCATTGTATCGTTCGCTATTCATTTTTATCGTGGCCATTGGCCGCGGTGTAGTGAGAGCAAGTGTTATGACATCAATAGACAACAATAAACCGTTAAATAAGCAACTCAACAAATACGCTCAGTGGAAATACTGGGTGCTCATTGTGACGTTAATCATACTGTTTTTAAGTGCTTTGCCATCTTGGTATGGCGAAGATGCGGCGGTGCAGTTATCGACCAAATCCCCTAATACAATTTCGTCTGAACAGGTTTATAAGGTATTAAACCGTGCAGGAATTAGCAGTAAGCGAATTGATCAACAGCAGCAAAATGTGTTGGTTGTGTTGCAACAAGCTGATCAGCAAACTCAAGCTAAAAACATCTTGTCAGAATCATTTGCCGACCGTGCGCAAGTCACGTTAGCTTTAGCGCCAGCAGCCCCTGATTGGTTGTTGAACATGGGTTTTGAACCCATCAAATTAGGGCTGGACTTACGTGGAGGAGTGCAGTTTTTACTTGATGTTGACCTAGAGTTAGTATTTAAAAATCAAGCCATTATGGTGAGTGATTCGGTAAAGCAATTTGTGCGAGAGCAACGTATTGGCGGTGTGTTGATTCGTCAAGGTGACGGCGCTGAAATCACCATTGACACATCACAACAAGAAGCAAGAGGGCAAGTTAGACAATTTATAAACCAGCAATACCCATTATGGCAAGTTACTGGACACCAAGACACACTTGTTGTTTCGTTAAGTGAAAGCGAGCAATTAAAGCTAACGAATCTTACCGTGCAACAAAACTTACAAATTATGCGCAGCCGAATTGAAGAGCTCGGTATTACAGAAGCTTTGGTGCAACGCCAAGGTGAAAATCGTATTCGCATCGAGTTACCTGGAGTGCAAGACCCTGCAACGGCTAAAAATGTGATTGGTGCTACTGCGAGCCTAGCATTTTACCCCGTTGCTGAGACCGGATCGGTCAATGCCATTGTGCTTAAAGATGAAAGTGGCAAACCGATTTATGTTGCTCGCAAACCAGTGTTAGGCGGCGATCACATTATTGATGCTCGAGCTGCGGTTGGCGACTTTGGCATGTCAAAAGTGAATATCAGCTTAGATTCTGCCGGTGGTAAGTTAATGTCTGATTTTTCACGCGACAACATTGGTAAACCAATGGCGACAGCGTATAGCGAATACAGCCGTAATGATAAGGGCCAAGCACAACAAACCACTAAAATCATTAGTGTTGCGACTATTCAAAGCCAGCTAGGTAGCAAATTTGAGATAACTGGCGCGGGAACACATCAAGAGGCACAACAATTAGCGCTATTACTTCGAGCAGGTTCAATGACGGCGCCAGTAACAATAGTAGAAGAACGAACAATTGGCCCAAGCTTAGGGGCAGAGAATATTGTCAATGGCTTTGCCGCGCTGGCATTGGGTTTGGCGGTAACGTTGTTATTTATGGCATGTTGGTATCGGCGTTTAGGTTGGGTTGCTAACGTAGCATTGATTGCCAATATGGTGATGTTGTTTGGCTTGTTGGCACTGATTCCTGGCGCTGTATTGACGTTACCGGGCATTGCGGGGTTAGTGCTTACTGTCGGTATGGCCGTAGATACCAACGTACTTATTTTTGAACGTATTAAAGATAAGTTAGCAGAAGGTCGAAGTTTTGCTAGTGCAATTGATGTCGGTTTTGACAGCGCTTTTTCAACCATTATTGACGCTAACTTTACCACAATGATTACTGCGGTTGTGTTGTTTTCAATTGGGAATGGGCCTATTCAAGGGTTCGCATTAACGCTGGGGCTGGGTTTGTTAACTAGCATGTTTACTGGCATTTTTGCTTCTCGAGCAATCATTAATTTAGTGTATGGCCGTGACACTCGTCGCGCGATTAAGGTGTAACCAATGAATTCAAAAGAAGTGAACTCAACACAAATGAACTCAACGCAAGTAAACTCAACTCAGGTGAATAATTTATCACAATCTTTGAGTTATTTAACCAAATGGCGTTATGCATCTAGCCTAATATCGGTAGTACTGATGTTGTTATCTTTAAGTGTTATTGGGGTAAAAGGCTTTAATTGGGGATTAGATTTTACTGGTGGCGTTGTTACCGAAATTCAAATCGATCAACGCATTACCGCTAGCGAAATTCAACCGTTAATGACTGCGGCTTACCAACAAGATGTGAGTGTGATTTCTGCCAGTGAGCCAGGGCGTTGGGTATTACGTTATGCAAATATCCCCGATGAAAATCAACGTCCTGAATTGCAGCAAGTCTTAGCGCCTTTAGCGTCTAATCTGACAGTGTTAAACAGTAGCATTGTGGGTCCACAAGTGGGCCAAGAGTTAGTTGAACAAGGTGGTTTGGCTTTGTTGGTTGCGATGCTGTGTATTATGGGGTATCTGAGTTATCGATTTGAATGGCGCTTAGCGTCTGGAGCATTATTTGCGTTAGTGCACGATGTGGTGTTTGTATTAGCCTTTTTTGCATTAAGCCAAATGGAATTTAATTTAACGGTCCTTGCCGCTATTTTGGCCATTTTAGGCTATTCGCTGAATGACTCCATCATTATTGCCGATAGGGTGCGTGAACAATTAGTGGCTAAACCACAATGGAAAACGACGGATATTAATAATTTGGCGGTTAAGTCTACGTTTTCGCGCACTATGGTGACATCGGGTACGACTTTACTCACGGTGGTGGCATTGTGGATTATGGGCGGCGCGCCGCTTGAAGGTTTTTCAATCGCAATGTTTATTGGTATTTTAACCGGCACATGGTCTTCTATTTCTGTTGGCGCAACCTTACCAGAGTTTTTAGGGCTTAAAACCGAGCATTATCTGATAGTGCCGTTACCTGATACACCGTAAACATAAATTGATTAATTATGTTTCATAAAAATGTGTAATAAAAAAGCCGCTGAAATCAGCGGCTTTTTCACAACAAATGGTTTACTATTTTTTTGCTTTTGGCAAAGCTATCTTCATTTCTGGTGAATGACGGAAGATAACTAATACATGACCGATAAGTTGCACTTTCGCAGACTGGGTTTCACGTATAATGGCGTCAACGATGGCATTTTTTAGCTCTCTGTCTGCAGAGGCTACTTTCACTTTAATCAATTCATGATGTGTAAGAGCGCTATCAATTTCAGCCAGAACACCTTCAGTTAGTCCGTTGCCACCAAGCAGCACCACTGGCTTTAGACTGTGCGCCAGACCTTTTAAATGCTGTTTTTGTTTGGTTGTTAAGTTCATTTGTACCAACTTTTTCTGAGTTACTGTTGAAAAACCGGTATTCTACCCTTATATAAGGCTTATGTAACTCTGAATCGTTGCGGAATTTAAATGGTAACCAAAAAACGTACAGCGAGTTCGACTCGCTGGATGCAAGAACACTTTCACGATCACTATGTGAAATTAGCGCAAAAAAGAGGCTTACGCTCACGTGCTGCATTTAAGTTAGAAGAAATCCAGCAAAAAGACAGCTTGATTAGATCTGGCATGACAGTGGTAGATTTAGGGGCCGCCCCCGGCGGATGGTCACAAGTTGCAGTTAAACTCGTGGGGGATAATGGTAAAGTCATCGCGTGTGATATTTTACCGATGGACCCTATTGTTGGCGTAGATTTTCTTCAAGGTGATTTTAGAGAAGACAAAGTATTACAGGCATTGCTTGACCGAGTAGGGCAAGATAAAGTGGATGTGGTACTATCAGATATGGCTCCGAACATGAGTGGTTCGGATGTTGTAGATCAACCTAGAGCCATGTATTTAGTGGAATTAGCGCTAGATATGTGTCATCAAGTGTTGGCGCCTAATGGCTGTTTTGCTGTTAAGGTCTTTCAGGGGGAGGGCTTTGACGAGTACATGAAAACAGTTAAAGAGGCATTCAAAGTAGTAAAAACCCGAAAACCAGACTCCTCTAGAGCGCGCTCTCGAGAAGTCTATCTAGTGGCGACTGGTTACAAGTTGTAGTAGTCTAACGTTAATAATCGCAGGACTGTTAAGAGGTCTAGTAATTTGAGTGACATGGCAAAAAATTTAATACTCTGGGTTGTCATCGCTGTTGTGCTGATGTCAGTGTTTCAGGGTTATTCCCCCTCTTCTTCGAATTCGCAGAAGATGGATTACTCCGCCTTTTTGGACAACGTCCGAAATGGTCAAATCAACACGGTCGAAATTAAAAGCGACCAAAGAACGATTGAAGGGACTAAACGTACCGGCGAGAAGTTCACCACTATTATGCCTATGTATGACCAAGATTTAATTAATGATCTTGACCGTAAAGGTATTACCCTAAAAGGCCAGGAAGCAGAAGAGTCAGGTTTTTTAACTCAAATCTTTATTTCTTGGTTCCCTATGTTACTGCTTATAGGCGTATGGATTTTCTTCATGCGACAAATGCAAGGTGGTGGCGGTAAGGGCGCAATGTCATTTGGTAAAAGTAAAGCCAAACTGATGAGCGAAGACCAAATCAAAACTACTTTTGCTGATGTTGCCGGTTGTGATGAAGCAAAAGAAGAAGTGAAAGAGCTAGTTGATTACTTACGTGATCCAACCAAGTTTCAAAAGTTAGGCGGTCGTATTCCTACTGGTATATTAATGGTAGGGCAGCCTGGTACCGGTAAAACCTTGCTAGCTAAGGCTATTGCGGGTGAATCCAAAGTTCCATTTTTTACCATTTCAGGTTCTGATTTTGTGGAAATGTTTGTGGGTGTTGGTGCATCTCGTGTGCGTGACATGTTCGAACAGGCCAAAAAGTCAGCTCCATGCATTATCTTTATCGATGAAATCGATGCTGTAGGTCGCCAGCGTGGCGCAGGCGTAGGTGGTGGTCATGATGAACGTGAGCAAACATTAAACCAAATGTTGGTTGAAATGGATGGCTTTGAAGGTAATGAAGGCGTGATTGTCATTGCGGCAACTAACCGTCCAGACGTACTCGATTCTGCACTGCTTCGTCCGGGTCGATTTGACCGTCAAGTTGTTGTTGGTTTGCCTGATGTACGTGGTCGTGAACAAATCCTTAAAGTGCACATGCGCAAAGTGCCTTTGTCTGACGATGTTAAAGCAAGCGTTATCGCTCGTGGTACGCCTGGTTTCTCTGGTGCAGATTTAGCTAACCTAGTCAATGAAGCGGCCTTGTTTGCTGCTCGTGGTAATCGCCGCGTCGTTGGCATGGAAGAGTTTGAACGTGCCAAAGATAAAATCATGATGGGTGCCGAGCGCCGTTCTATGGTGATGTCTGAAGAAGACAAAGAGATGACCGCTTATCATGAAGCTGGCCATGCGATTGTAGGTTGCTTAGTGCCAGAGCACGATCCTGTGCATAAAGTAACCATCATTCCTCGTGGACGAGCTCTTGGTGTCACTTTCTTCTTACCAGAAGCCGATGCTGTTAGCCAAAGCCGTCGCAAGCTTGAATCGCAGATTTCTGTAGCCTACGGCGGACGTTTAGCTGAAGAACTTATTTACGGTAGTGAAAAAGTCTCTACAGGTGCATCGCAAGACATTAAATACGCAACGTCAATTGCACGTAACATGGTTACCCAATGGGGGTTCTCTGACAAGCTGGGGCCTTTACTGTATGCAGAAGAAGAAAACGAAGTTTTCTTAGGCCGCAGTATGGGTAAATCTAAAGCGATGTCAGGTGATACGGCGTCATTAATTGACTCTGAAATCAAAATGTTTATCGATAAAAACTATCAACGTGCGCAAACCATGTTGACTGAAAATATGGATATTTTACATGCGATGAAAGATGCTTTGATGAAATACGAAACAATTGATTCGTTGCAAATCGATGATTTGATGCATCGCCGTGAAGTACGTATGCCAGCCGATTGGCAAAAAGATGAATCGTCTGATGACAAAGATGGCGGAAACAGCGCGCCTAAAGTTGAAGATGAGAAGTCAGAAGAGAAACCTAAAACTGATATTAGTGACGCAGATGAATCACCTGCTAAATAAATAATCAAACCAATAAAGAAAACCCCGAAAGGGGTTTTCTTGTTTTTAATCTACGTTAGGACATTACCTGTGTTTCAATTAACTCATGCCAGTAAAACCCTCGATTTAACAGCACCAATCGTGATGGGGATTGTTAATGTCACCCCTGATTCTTTTTCTGATGGCGGCGTATATAGTGATTTTGAGCTGGCGTGCCGTCATGTTGATGACATGGTTGAGCAAGGTGCATTAATGATCGATGTCGGCGGTGAGTCAACAAGACCTGGCGCTACAGAGGTATCCATTGAGCAGGAGTTGGCTCGAGTTATTCCTATTATTGAATATATTGCTAAAACCCATAATGTGTGGATTTCAATCGACACCAGTAAGCCTGAAGTGATGGAGGCCGCAGTCGATGCGGGCGCTAATTTAATCAATGATGTACGTGCATTACAATTACCTGGTGCGCTAGCTATGGCCGCGTCGCTTGATGTCCCTATTTGCTTAATGCACATGCAAGGCGAACCTCAAACTATGCAAGATGCCCCAGCTTACGATGATGTAGTAGATGAAGTTGCTGCATTTTTCGAATTGCGTATCGCGTATTGTGAAGCTGCGGGTATAGAGCGCGAACGGTTAATTCTTGATCCTGGTTTTGGCTTTGGTAAAACTTTAGCGCATAATTACCGACTATTAGCTATGTTACCTAAATTACATGAGTTTCATTTGCCGGTATTAGTCGGCTTATCTCGTAAAAGCATGATTGGCAACTTGTTAGGTCGTGATACTGATCAGCGCCTTGCCGGCAGTTTAGCGGGGGCATTAATTGCGGCGCAACAAGGCGCGCAGATTATTCGTGTTCATGACGTAGCTGAAACAGTTGATGTACTAAAGGTAATGTCAGCCACCATGGAACAGTTATAATTATCTCGGTTGTTGTATATGTAATATGGCAATCCGTAATCGCAAAATCATAATAATATTTAACACAAAGTGAATCACTTAAGTGGGGAACTGTGAAGCAAAGAAAATTTTTTGGGACTGACGGCATTCGCGGTAAAGTGGGTGACGGAAAAATGACCCCTGAGTTGGCATTAAAGCTTGGTTGGGCTGCGGGTCGTGTTTTGTCCAGAAATGGCACTCAAAAAGTCATCATTGGTAAAGACACTCGTATTTCAGGGTATTTATTTGAGTCAGCATTAGAAGCCGGCTTATCTGCCGCGGGTTTAAATGTGTTGCTATTAGGACCAATGCCGACTCCTGCTGTTGCCTATTTAACCAGAACATTTAGAGCCGAAGCGGGTGTGGTTATCAGTGCGTCGCATAACCCTTACTACGACAATGGTATCAAATTCTTTTCAACTGACGGCAGCAAGCTTGATGATGCTATTGAGCTTGAGATTGAAGCCGAACTTGAAAAGCCTCTAGTGTGTGTCGAGTCTCATTTATTAGGTAAGGCGCGCCGTATAGAAGATGCCGCAGGGCGTTATATTGAATACTGCAAAGGAAATTTTCCGGCAGATCATACTTTGGAAGGATTAAAGATTGTCGTCGATTGCGCTCATGGTGCGACTTATCATATCGCTCCGAATGTATTTAGGGAATTGGGTGCAGATGTTATTGCTATTGGTGATAAACCAAACGGTTTAAACATTAACGACAAAGTTGGCGCCACCTCGATGGCCAAAATATGCGAAACGGTATTAGCCGAAAATGCTGATTTAGGTATCGCCCTCGATGGTGACGGCGATCGCATTATGATGGTTAACAATCGTGGCGAAGTCATAGATGGCGATCAAATATTATATATTTTAGCCGTAGATGCGCAAAAGCGTGGTATTTTAAAAGGTGGTGTAGTGGGTACCTTAATGTCTAATTTAGGGTTAGACTTAGCACTGCAAGCGCTTGATATTCCGTTTGTTCGTTCAAATGTGGGTGATCGGTACGTAATGGAAATGTTAAAGCAACATGACTGGCGCATCGGTGGTGAAAATTCAGGCCACATTCTTAACCTCGATCATGGTACCACTGGCGACGGTATTGTGGCTGGTATTTTGGTACTTGCCGCAATGAGAAGACAGCAAGCAACGCTTGAACAACTCACTGAGCCAATGAAGATGTTACCTCAGGTACTGGTGAATGTTCGCTTTGAAGGAACCACCAATCCACTCGACACCGATGCAGTTAAAATGGCGCAGGTAAAAGTGGAAGCACAATTGGGTGCTCGCGGACGAGTATTACTGCGTAAGTCAGGTACCGAGCCGTTAATCCGAGTCATGGTCGAAGGAGATGACCACTCGCAAGTACTTGCACATGCAAATAGTATCGCAGAGGCGGTAAAAGCAGCATGTTAATTATTTGAATATTCAGGAATGTCGTTGCGCGCTTAAAAAGTAGACGCTTCGACCATTAATCTGAAATATTCCCCTTTTAGCTATTGTAACTTGATAAGTGGTTCGCTATTATTCACGCCGCTTTCAAAGGAGACAGTGATGGCACTCAGACGTCCTATGGTAGCTGGCAACTGGAAAATGAATGGTAATTCAGCATTAGCTGAAGAGCTTTTTAAGAAGTTTGCCTCGAAGCTCCAAAATGATTCAGCTGAAGTGGTTTTATGCCCGCCTTCAATTTATCTTGAAAGTGTTAGGCAACTGCTTGAAGCAAATAAGCAAACGTTAGACGGTGCGCTTGTTAGAATGGGCGCGCAAAATCTAAGTCAACATGACTTTGGCGCGTACACCGGTGAAATATCTGGGCAGATGCTAAAAGATTCAGGATGTCGATATGTTATTATCGGCCATTCCGAACGTCGCCGTATGTACGGAGAGACGAGTAATATTGTGGCAGAAAAATTTGCTGCTGCACAAAAACACGGACTCACACCCATACTTTGTGTTGGTGAATCAGGTCCAGCTCGAGAAGCAAGACGCACATTTGAGGTGATTGCTGAAGAGTTAGATATTGTTATTGAAAAAAACGGCACCATGGCTTTTGATAACGCGATTATCGCCTACGAACCTTTATGGGCAGTAGGAACAGGTAAAAGCGCTACACCAGAGCAGGCACAAGAAGTACATGCGTTTATTCGCAGCCGCCTCTCTGAAGTGTCTCCATTTATTGGGGAGAATATTAGGATTCTTTACGGTGGTAGTGTTACCCCCAATAATGCGGCAGATATTTTTGCCCAACCTGATGTTGATGGTGGTCTGATTGGCGGTGCAAGTCTGAACTCAACTGAGTTTTTAAGTTTATGTACCATAGCGATGAGCGCGTAATAATATGTACGAAGTTCTTATAGTTGTATACTTGGTGGTTGCGTTAGGTCTAGTAGGCTTAATTTTAATTCAACAAGGAAAGGGTGCCGATATGGGCGCATCTTTCGGAGCCGGTGCTTCAGGCACGTTATTTGGCTCAAGCGGTTCAGGTAACTTTCTGACCCGTTCTACTGCTGTCTTAGCGATTGGTTTTTTCGCGTTAAGTTTAGTGATTGGCAATTTAAGTGCCAACCACACACAGCAGAATGATCAATGGAACGATTTAGGTACTGCAGCAGAGCAAATCATTGATGAAGCGCCTGTGCAAACCGAACAGTCAGAAACTAAAATTCCTGACTAGTAAACTAGTTTACGCCGAGGTGGTGGAATTGGTAGACGCGCAGCCTTGAGGTGGCTGTGTCCTAACGGACGTGCGGGTTCAAGTCCCGCTCTCGGCACCAAATTATAACTAACAAACTAAGGATTGTGTTTGATTAGTTATTGCAAGATATGACGTAAATCAATATACTTGCAAACAGTTGACGCGGGGTGGAGCAGTTGGTAGCTCGTCGGGCTCATAACCCGAAGGTCGTCGGTTCAAGTCCGGCCCCCGCAACCAGCTCCTTGTGATTTATTTTCTGTTTGAAATTAAATCGCAATTTACAGGTTCTATAATAAAATGACCTCGTGATTACGGGGTTTTTTGTTATATGGACTTTTAAATACCCGTGATTTTGACGGGTTGCTCTGGGGCTTTTAGCCCTTTTTTTGTTTTTTTTGGGGGTCATTTTTGGCAACAATAGAATCCAAGCTAGTTGAAATGTTAACGGTTCCAGTTGAAGCGTCAGGCTTTCAGCTTTGGGGCATTGAATATGTTCAAGCTGGTCGTCATTCAATTCTACGTGTGTTTATTGATCACGAGAATGGCATCAACATTGAAGATTGTGCTGAGGCCAGTCGTCAAGTTAGCGCAGTTATGGATGTTGAAGACCCGATTTCTACAGAATACACATTAGAAGTATCTTCGCCTGGAGTAGATAGACCGTTATTTACAGCAGCGCAGTATGCCGCTTACATCGGTGAAGATGCGAAAGTACAGTTGACTATGCCTGTTGCGGGTAGTCGAAATCTAAAAGGCGTCATCACTAGTGTTGATGGGCAAATGCTCACCATCAAAGTTGATGGTAAAGACTTGATTGTTGCTTTGGATAACATCCGCAAAGGCAACATTATCGCTAAGTTTTGATAGTTTCAGGTGAAGAACGAGGCAAGACCAAATGAATAAAGAGATCCTGCTAGTCGCAGAAGCGGTTTCCAATGAAAAAGGCGTTCCGCGCGAAAAGATTTTTGAAGCGCTAGAAATTGCTTTAGCTACTGCTACCAAGAAAAAATACGAAGGTGATATTGAAGTTCGTGTTGCCATTGATCGCAAAACAGGTAACTACGATACTTTCCGTCGTTGGATGGTGGTTGACGATAAGGGTGAAGCCTTAGAAAACCCGTACAGTGAAATCACACTTGAAGCCGCTCTTTTTGAAGAGCCAGGTATTCTAGTGGGAGAGTATATTGAAGACCAAATTGACTCAGTCGCATTTGATCGCATCACAACACAAACTGCTAAACAAGTTATCGTACAAAAAGTACGTGAAGCTGAACGGGCACAAATTGTGGAACAGTTTATTGAGCGTGAAGGTGAAATTGTTACTGGTATCGTTAAGAAAAGCTCACGTGAAAGTATTGTTGTTGATTTAGGCAACAATGCAGACGGTGTGATATTTAGAGAAGATTTAATCAGCCGCGAATCATTTCGTCCTGGTGACCGTGTTCGTGCATTATTGTACGCAGTACGCCCAGAAGCGCGTGGTGCTCAGATATTTTTAACACGCAGCAAGCCTGAAATGTTAATCGAGCTTTTTCGTGTAGAAGTGCCTGAAATTTATGACGAGCTAATCGAAGTAATGGGTGCTGCACGTGATCCTGGTGCCCGAGCTAAAATCGCGGTTAAGTCAAATGACCGTCGCATCGATCCGATAGGTGCTTGTGTTGGTATGCGTGGTGCACGCGTACAAGCCGTTTCCAATGAATTAGGTGGCGAACGTGTTGATATCGTGTTGTGGGATGATAATCCTGCTCAATATGTGATCAACGCCATGGCGCCGGCTGATGTTGCGTCTATCATTGTGGACGAAGATAACCACTCGATGGACATCGCTGTTGAAGCTGACAGCTTAGCGCAAGCTATTGGCCGTAACGGTCAAAACGTACGTTTAGCGACTCAACTAACTGGTTGGGAACTGAACGTAATGACAGTAGAAGACATGAACAAGAAACACCAAGCCGAAAGTGCTAAAGTGATTGATTTGTTTGTAGCTTCGCTAGATGTAGACAAAGATTTTGCGGCAGTACTGGCTGATGAAGGATTTACTTCGCTTGAAGAAATCGCTTATGTACCAGAATCCGAACTACTCGCAATAGAAGGCTTTGACGAAGGAATCGTCGCGGCATTACGTGAACGTGCAAAAGCAGCTATCTCGACAAGAGCTCTAGCTACTGAAGAAGCGTTAGATGGTGCAGAGCCAAGTGATGACTTATTAGCATTGGAAGGATTAGAAAGACATTTAGCTTATGTTCTCGCGAGCAAAGGCGTAGTGACTTTAGAAGACTTGGCCGAGCAAGGTATTGACGATTTAATTGATATTGAAGAATTAACAGAAGAAAAAGCAGGTGAGCTTATTATGGCTGCCCGCAACATCTGTTGGTTTGGCGAAGAAGCATAAGTCGATCAACAGGGGGATTTAATTGATGGCAGATACAAGCGTAGAAAAATTAGCAGCAGAAGTAGGAAAATCGGTTGAGCGTTTAATCGAACAATTTTCAGATGCTGGTATTAAGAAACAACAGAAAGATACCGTTTCAGAACAGGAAAAGCAGCAGCTTTTAGACTTTCTGAAAAAACAGCACGGCGCAGATTCTGCACCGACTAAAATGACGCTTCAGCGTAAAACAGTGTCAACGTTAAGCGTTGCGAGCACTGGTGGTCAATCTAAAGACGTGAAAGTAGAAGTCCGTAAAAAACGTACTTTTGTTAAACGTGATGACACTGATTTAGCTAAACAAGCTGAATTAGAAGCGCAAGAAAAAGCCCAGGCTGAAGCGGAAGCTAAAGCAAAGGTTGAAGCAGAAGCAAAGGCAGCAGCAGAAGCGAAAGCAAAAGCTGATGCAGAAGCCAAGAAAAAAGCAGAAGCAGAAGCCAAAGTGAAATCAGAAAAAGCGAAAGCAGAGCCAAAAGCGCCTAAAGTAACCGATCCAGAAACTGCAGCAGCAAAAGCTGAAGCAGAGCGCTTAAAAGCAACTCAAGAAGCGGTATTAACCGAAAAGCAGAAAGAAGAAGCAGCGCAAGCGGCAGAAAAAGCTCGCAAATTAGCTGAAGAAAACTCGAAGCGTTGGGCCGATGAAGAGCGTTTACGCCTAGAAGCGGAAAAGAACAGCGATCACCACATTACAACGTCTAAAGTTGCTCGTGCAGCAGAAGACAGTTCTGATGCCGATGATGAAAAACGTGGTCGTCGTGCGCGCAACAAAAACACCAATAAGAAACGTGGTGGTAAAGATGCGCGTGACGGTCGTGAAAAACACATGCGTAATCGCAGTACTGCACCACAGTCAATGGCGCATGGCTTTAACAAGCCAGCCGCAGCTGTAAGCCGTGATGTACGTATCGGCGAAACTGTTACCGTTTCTGAACTTGCTCACTTAATGGCAATTAAAGCCACTGAGATCATCAAGCAAATGATGAAAATGGGTTCAATGGTAACGATTAACCAAGTACTTGACCAAGAAACTGCCCAAATGGTTGCAGAAGAAATGGGTCATAAAGTGGTTTTAATCCGTGATAACGAATTAGAGCATCAAGTACTGCAAGACCGTGATGACAATATCAAGCTTGAGTCTCGTGCACCTGTTGTGACCATTATGGGCCACGTTGACCATGGTAAGACATCTCTACTTGATTATATCCGTCGTGCAAAAGTTGCTGCTGGCGAAGCCGGTGGTATTACCCAGCACATTGGTGCATACCATGTTGAAACTGACAATGGCATGATCACCTTCTTAGACACCCCTGGTCACGCGGCATTTACGTCAATGCGTGCTCGTGGTGCTAAAGCGACAGATATCGTTATTCTTGTTGTTGCTGCCGATGACGGTGTAATGCCGCAGACGATTGAAGCTATTCAACATGCTAAAGCCGGTAACGTGCCGTTAATCGTAGCGATTAACAAAATGGATAAGCCAGATGCTGATCCTGAACGCGTTAAGAGTGAGCTGTCGCAACACGGTGTTATGTCTGATGATTGGGGCGGAGATAACATGTTCGTCCACTTATCAGCCAAAACGGGTGAAGGTGTTGATGCACTGTTAGAAGGTATCTTGTTACAAGCTGAAGTGTTAGAACTTAAAGCGGTACGCGATACTATGGCAGCTGGTGTGGTTATTGAATCTCAACTTGATAAAGGTCGTGGCCCAGTTGCAACTATCTTGGTTCAAGAAGGTACATTACGCCAAGGCGACATCGTTTTATGTGGTTTAGAGTACGGTAAAATCCGTGCAATGAAAGACGAAAACGGTAAAGCAATCACTGAAGCGGGTCCTTCTATTCCTGTTGAGATTTTAGGTCTTTCAGGTGTTCCTTCTGCAGGTGATGAAGCTACTGTGGTACGTGATGAGCGTAAAGCACGTGAAGTCGCACTTTATCGTCAAGGCAAGTTCCGTGATGTTAAGTTAGCGCGTCAGCAGAAGTCTAAGCTAGAAAACATGTTCGCGAACATGGAAGAAGGTGAAGTACAAGAGCTGAACATCGTACTTAAAGCTGATGTACAAGGTTCATTAGAAGCAATTTGTGAATCATTAACTAAACTGTCTACAGACGAAGTTAAAGTGAACATCATTGCGCGTGGCGTAGGTGCACTAACTGAAACTGATGCAACACTTGCAGCAGCATCAAATGCAATTCTAGTCGGCTTTAACGTCCGTGCGGATGCACAGGCTCGTAAGACTATTGAAGCAGAAAGTGTTGATTTACGTTATTACAGCATCATCTATAACTTAATTGATGAAGTTCGTGCTGCAATGACCGGTATGCTTGCACCAGAATTTAAGCAAGTTATTATTGGTCTTGCCGAAGTTCGTGATGTGTTTAAGTCTCCTAAACTGGGCGCTATTGCCGGTTGTATGGTTACCGAAGGTCTTGTTAAGCGTAGTGCGCCTATTCGTGTACTTCGTGAAAACGTGGTTATCTTCGAAGGTGAACTTGAATCATTACGTCGCTTTAAAGACGATGCACAAGAAGTCCGTAATGGCATGGAATGTGGTATCGGCGTGAAGAACTATAATGACGTTCGCGTAGGAGACCAAATTGAGGTCTTCGAAATAGTCGAAATAGCTCGCACCTTATAAGCACCATTGGAAGGGCGGCATTAGCCGCCCTTTTTGATTGTATACCCAACGTTATGGCACATCATCATGGCAAAAGAATTTAGTCGTACAAGACGTATTGCGCAGCAACTCCAGCAAGAACTTGCAATGGTGTTACAACGCGATATGAAAGATCCCCGCATTGGCTTTGTAACCGTAAACGACGTAGACGTTTCACGTGATTTAAGCTATGCAAAAGTGTTTGTGACTTTCTTTGAAGAAGACATTGAACTTGTTCAGCAGAAAATTGATGCACTGAGTGCAGCGGCGCCTTACATACGCACATTAGTGGCAGGACGTATGAAATTACGTGTTATGCCTGAATTGCGTTTTGTTTATGACAGCTCATTAGTAGAAGGCATGCGTATGTCTAACCTAGTGACTCAGGTTATCAGCAAAGATAAAGCTAAGCAGCAGCAATATGACCCACAAGCATCAGATAGCAGTGAATCTGTTGATGGTGACAAGGAGCAAGATTAATGGCTCGTCGCCCTAAAGGTCGCTTCATCGACGGAATCGTATTACTCGATAAAGATACTGGCATGAGCTCTAACTTTGCTTTGCAAAAGGTTAAGCGTATCTTTAATGCAAACAAAGCTGGTCATACTGGCGCATTAGATCCATTAGCCACTGGCATGTTACCTATTTGTTTAGGTGAGGCAACTAAGTTTTCTCAGCATTTATTAGATGCTGATAAACGCTACCTTGTCACAGCAAAGCTTGGTCAACGTACTGACACCAGTGACTCAGATGGCGAAGTGGTGCAAACGCGTCCAGTGGATTTTACTCAGGCCCTTCTTGATGAAAAGCTTGAGTTTTTTCGTGGAACCACACAACAAATTCCATCAATGTATTCGGCATTAAAATATCAAGGTCAGCCTTTATATAAATATGCCCGTGAAGGTATTGAGGTTCCTAGAGAGTCTCGTCCTATTACGGTATTCGAGCTTAATTTTATTAAACTCGAAGGTGATGAGTTAACGTTAGACATTCATTGCTCTAAAGGCACGTATATTCGCACAATCATTGATGATTTAGGCGAAATGCTAGGGTGTGGTGCTCATGTGATTATGTTGCGCCGTACGCAGGTTGCAGAATATCCATATGAAAAAATGGTGAGTCTCGCTGAGTTAGAAGCACTATTAGCGCAAGCACAAGAGCAAGACATTGCCCCTAAAACCTTGTTAGATCCATTATTGTTACCAATGGATACCGCAGTGGCTAATTTCCCTGAAATTAACCTCCCAGACGCAATGTTATATTACGTCATGCAAGGTCAAGCGATTCAGGCTTCTGGGTTAAAACCTGATTGTTTAGTGCGTATTACCATCGGTGATGAGCGTAAGTTTGTTGGTATTGGTAGTATGAACGATGATGGTTTATTAGCGCCTAAAAGACTTATTGTGATGCACGACACTGCTGAATAATGTTATTGGTGCTAAATAGCCTAATTGATCAGTTTTATATGCTTTTTTATTGCGGTTACTCTCTAATCTAGTTAGAATACCGCGCTCGCTCTGGCTGAGTTAGTGATCGGCTAGAGATACATTTACTTTTTTTGGAGATACACATGTCACTAAGTGCTGAAGCAAAAGCAAAAATTTTAGCTGAATTTGGTCGTTGCGAAAACGATACTGGTTCAACTGAAGTTCAAGTAGCTTTACTAACTGCTCAAATTAACCACCTTCAAGGTCACTTTAAAGAGCACATCCATGATCACCACTCACGTCGTGGTCTATTACGCATGGTTAGCGCTCGTCGTAAGCTTACAGCTTACCTAAAGCGTACTGACTCAGAGCGTTATGCTGTTCTGATCAAGAAGTTAGGTTTACGTCGTTAATTCGATGTATCGCTTACTAATGTAAGTGAACTAAACCGTAAAAAAGGAGGCTTAGCCTCCTTTTTTATTGTCTAAAATTTGTGATTAATCAAAACTTATACCAATTCCATTAATTATCTGGTCATTCAGCGGGAGTTCTGTGTCTTCTAGGCAAGTAATAGAATTGTAGGCATAGTTGTTCTACGTCAAAATGCTATTAAGTAGCATGGAAGGCACAGAAACCCGCCTTGCAGGAGACACTCAGACCGTTCATTTCTTTGTTGCATTGCCTTAAAAGGGAATAACCATTATTTCAACAATGCGCCTCAAACTGAACAATCTGAGTGGCTCTGATTGGTCACATAATTAATAGAATTGGTATTATAGCCCTGATAACTATTAACGAGTCTTTACTATTAAAGCGCAATGGTATTACTTCAACGGTACTCGATTTAAATTCACTATGTGACCGTTCAATTTAAATGTCTGTTCAAACGCTATATGCGAACGATTTGTGCTGTTTCAGACATGATGTATTTTTGTTCAAATTCTTCTAGTGGCAAGGGTTGGCTAAAGAAAAAACCTTGACCGATTTCACATTGATTATCTTTAAGCCATTGCAACTGTTCTTCATTTTCAATTCCTTCTGCCACAATGGTTAAATCCAACTGGCGACCTAACATCAAAATAGTTGATGCTATCGCACTGTCTTCAGGCAAGTCACTCACAAAAGCCCGATCGATTTTCATTGTCGTAATAGGCAAATGTCGTAGGTAGGATAGTGACGAATATCCGGTTCCAAAATCATCGACAGCGATACCAAACCCAGCTGATTTGAGCTGTTCAAGCTTTACTATGGCTTGTTCTACATCGTTCATTAATGATGTTTCAGTAATTTCTACTTCTAACAACTCAGGACGGATTTGGTATCGAATCGCAAGTTGTTTAATGTCCGGGACTAAACTGGCATCGGCAAACTGTTGAGAGGCCACATTGACGGCAATGGGGATGGCATAATTGTATTTACGTTGCCATTCACGAATGACTTTACAGCTTTGTTCAATGACCCAGCGACCAATCGGAATAATAATACCTGTCTCTTCTGCTACTGGGATAAACGACATCGGGCTGATTAGCCTGCCATCTTTTTGCCAGCGAATAAGTGCTTCACAACCGACAACTTTATTTGTCTTCAAATCAAACTTTGGCTGGAAATATAATAAGAATTCATTGTTTTTCAATGCATCATGTAACGATGCTTCAGTACGAAGCCTTACCGCAGCACGTTCGGTCATTTGTTGTTTAAAGAAAGACCATTGGTTAGAACCCGCAGCCTTAGCGCTATACATGGCAATGTCAGCATGTCTGATAAGATCTTCTGCTGTGTCACCGTCTTCAGGGTAAATCGAAATCCCAATTGACGCAGCAGGATGAATAGCGTGTTCATTTAATTGAACTGGTGCATTTAACTGAATTAATAGTTTATCAACAAAGTCAGCTGCTTGAGCGGGGGTTTGGATTTCATCAGCTAAAATGACAAATTCATCGCCACCGAGCCTTGCTACACTACCTCTATCACCAACAACACGCTCTAATATGCGAGCGATTCGTGCTAAGAATTGATCCCCTAGCGCATGCCCAAGCGAGTCATTGACGTTTTTAAAACGGTCTAAATCGATGAATAAAAGTGCAAAGTTACGTTTGTGAACTCGTGAACGTTGAATCGTCACATTAAGCGTTTCGAGTAACAGAGTGCGATTTGGTAACCCTGTTAACGGATCTCGGGTTGCCATTTTACGTAATTTGTTTTGAGTTTGGCTAAACTGCAGCAGAATTTGATTAAATTTACTGGTCACTAAGCCAAGCTCGTCGTCTTTGTGCGCGGGAGACATAGGCAAGAGGTTTTCATCTGGCGAATCAGGATCGATTTTATCAATGGCTTCGCTAATACGTGCAATAGGCTGAGTTAAAAAGCGGTGAAACACAACGCTCAGCACCAATGTGAGTAGCAGGGCGCGTGCTAAAGTGGCAATTAAGCCTAATTTAAGTTGGCTGAATAATTTATTGGTGAGTCTTTGAGTGTCATAAAAAACGGTCAGTGTACCAATGAGTTGTTGCTCTTTATTACCCTCAAAGTAAAACGGGCGATACAAAGGCCTAGAAATTTCTCTTAAATCACCAAATAAGCGTTGGCTTAAATTAGTGTAAGTCGCTGACGATTTATCGACGGGATTTGAGGTAGTGACAAACAATGAACCATCATCGAGCTCGATTACTGCAGAGCCTACATTGTCGACTTTTATAATGCCTTCAAGGGTTTGGCTAGCAAGTTTGTCATCCAGAGATCAGACAGCATTGGTGGTAGTTTGTTCGACCGAATTAAGCAGTTCTTGTTGCGCATCACTGAGTTGATTTTTGGTTGAAATGACTTGAATGGCTATTTCGACTATAAAAATAGCAATGGCAAAAAACAAAGCGGTGAAAACCACTAAGTTCGTTTGTTTCCATGTTAAAGACTTAAAGCTGGCGGTCATGTCATATTCCGTGTCGCGTAAGTGACTATTTTGTTTAACTAGCACAGCAAAGTAAGCTGTGAACACAAATGATTTATTGTTTTTATATTGAAATATTCTCAGGTCTATATTGGTATCTTTTAAGGTCGATACTGACCTATCTATTCTGTTTTATTGCTTGATATTGTCGTTAACTCTAGTCAAATTGACTGCTTTTGTCATTAGTGATCCGATTGAAGATTGACCTATAATGGCTTATTTGTAACAAAAGTTGAATCATTTATAACAAAAGCGCGATTAATATGGGTTTCTGTTGTAGAAAAATGATTATTTTACTTTTTTTTCATTCTCGATATCGCGTCTATTTAACTATTCAAGCTAATTGCAGTATACTTGTGCGCGTAATTAAAGGTCATTAAATTAAGGAATGGGTCACGTGAATCCAATTGTAAAGAGTTTTGAGTATGGTCAACATACAGTCACCTTAGAAACAGGTGTTATTGCACGTCAAGCAGATGCTGCAGTTTTAGCAAGCATGGGTGATACCACAGTATTAGTTACTGTAGTTGGAAAGAAAGTAGCGGATTTAAGCCGTGACTTTTTCCCGCTAACTGTTAACTATCAAGAAAAAACCTATGCAGCGGGTAAAATCCCAGGCGGTTTCTTCAAGCGCGAAGGTCGTCCTTCTGAAGATGAAACGCTCATTGCCCGTCTTATCGACCGTCCTATCCGTCCTTTATTTCCTAACGGTTTTAAAAATGAAGTTCAAGTTATCATCACTGTGGTTTCTGTTGATCCACAAATCGAGCCAGATATTGTTTCGATGATTGGTACTTCAGCTGCGTTAGCTATTTCTGGTATTCCTTTCAGCGGCCCACTAGGTGCAGCGCGTGTTGGTTATATTAATAACGAATATGTACTTAACCCAACAGTAGAACAGCTTGCAACTAGCTCACTTAACTTAGTCGTAGCAGGTACTAAAGCTGCTGTACTTATGGTTGAATCTGAAGCGAAGGCGCTTGCAGAAGAAATCATGTTAGGTGCGGTAACTTACGGACATGATCAACAACAAGTTGTTGTTGATGCCATCGCTGAATTTAAAGCTGAAGCTGGCAAGCCAACTTGGGATTGGACTGCACCGGTTCAAGATGAAGTGTTAGTAGCTAAGATTAAAGATCTTGCTGAAGCTGGCATGACAGAAGCTTATCAAATTGAAGTTAAGCAAGACCGTTATGTTCAAGTCGGTATTGTTAAAGCAGCTGCAAAAGCGGCTTTAGTTGCTGAAAACCCAGATGTTGATACTCGCGAAGTAGACAACTTACTTGGTAGCCTTGAGAAGAAAGTTGTTCGTGGTCGTATTATCAGTGGCAAGCCACGTATCGACGGTCGTGAACCTGATATGATCCGCGCACTAAACGTACTTGCTGGCGTACTTCCACGTACTCACGGTAGTTCATTGTTTACTCGTGGTGAAACTCAGGCTTTAGTAACGTGTACTTTAGGTACTGAACGTGATGCTCAAAAAATTGATAGCATCATGGGCGAGCGCACTAACCGCTTTATGCTTCATTATAACTTCCCTCCATATTCAGTTGGTGAAACTGGCATGGTCGGTTCACCTAAGCGTCGCGAAATCGGTCACGGTAAGCTAGCTTGGCGTGGTATGAATGCCGTTATGCCTACAGCTGAAGAATTCCCGTACAGCATCCGTGTTGTTTCTGAAATTACTGAATCAAACGGTTCAAGCTCAATGGCTTCTGTTTGTGGTACTTCATTAGCACTTATGGATGCTGGTGTACCAATCAAGACTTCTGTTGCCGGTATTGCAATGGGTCTAGTTAAAGAAGGTGACGATTTCGTTGTCCTTTCTGACATCCTAGGTGATGAAGATCATTTAGGTGACATGGACTTTAAAGTTGCTGGTACTCGTGATGGTATTACCGCTCTGCAGATGGATATCAAGATTGAAGGTATCACTAAAGAAATTATGGATATCGCATTACAACAAGCATATGGCGCTCGCGTACATATTCTAAATGTAATGGATCAAGCGATTGGTTCACACC
Source organism: Shewanella sp. MF05913 (assembly GCF_059758095.1). Classification (NCBI taxonomy): domain Bacteria; kingdom Pseudomonadati; phylum Pseudomonadota; class Gammaproteobacteria; order Alteromonadales; family Shewanellaceae; genus Shewanella; species Shewanella sp. MF05913. The sequence goes on along the minus strand of NZ_JCAYNT010000002.1, from coordinate 34,777 downwards.
GTGGCGATATCTCTGCACATGCTCCACGTATTACGACTATCAAAATCAATCCAGAAAAAATCCGTGATGTTATTGGTAAAGGCGGCGCAGTTATTCGTGCTCTTACTGAAGAAACCGGTACTACGATTGAATTAGATGACGACGGTACTGTGAAGATTGCTTCTTCAAACGGTGAAGCGACTAAAGAAGCTATCCGTCGTATTGAAGAAATCACTGCTGAAGTTGAAGTTGGTCGTATTTACAACGGTAAAGTGATTCGTATCGTTGATTTCGGTGCATTCGTTAACATTCTTCCAGGTAAAGATGGCTTAGTTCACATCTCACAAATCAGTGATGAGCGTGTAGCTAATGTATCTGACCACCTTGAAATGAACCAAGAAGTTGCTGTTAAAGTGATGGAAGTGGATCGTCAAGGCCGCGTAAGATTGTCAATTAAAGAAGCACAAACCAAAGCAGCCGCTGAGTAATGTAATTTAGCGTGTTAAGCGATTAAAAAAGGAGATCATATGATCTCCTTTTTTTATGTTTATTGAAATAATCTCGGTTAGTCCATAGCTCTTAGATGGCCAGATTGCTATGATATTGAATATTAATAAAACCTGATAAGGTCAAGCGGATGGAATGTAAACTACGCACCACAGTTATTGCCGTTGTTGTCGGTGCAAGTATGTTGTTGTCAGGCTGTGCTGCTACGCAAAGCTCGAGTGAGAATGTCACTGGGCAAATGATTGTCGCACCGGTTATGCCAGATTATAAAATGGAAGTGACATTAGCTAAGTTAAATGAAATTTTAGCGACAATGGAACTGACAGACGAACAACGTGCACGTTTTCATTATGACCGTGGCGTCATCTACGACAGTGTCGGATTGCGTTTATTAGGCCGAATTGATTTTCATCAAGCGATTAAACTACAACCTGATTTAGCCGATGCTTATAATTTTTTAGGTATTTATTATACCCAAGAAGGTGAGTTTGACAGCGCTTATGAAGCGTTTGATGGCGTGTTAGAGCTTTCTCCTGGTTATGATTATGCTTACCTTAATCGCGGTATTGCATTGTATTATGGTGAACGTTTTCAGTTAGCCGTTGAAGATATGCAAGCTTTTCTTGCGCGAGATCCGAGTGATGGATATCGGGTTTTGTGGCTGTATTTAATGTCATCAGCTGTAGATAAAAATCAAGCTTTAGCTGACTTAGCGCTACAACGCCAACAGTTAAAAAGTGAAGATTGGGCGAGTGTATTAGTTGATTTTTATTTAGGTAAGATTAACCAAGAGCAAGTATTTGCCGCAGCAAAAGTGGGCTTGTCGCAACCAAAAGAATACGCAGAGCGCTTATGCGAAGCTTATTTTTACTTAGCTAAGCAAGCTGCAGCTAATGGGCAATATCAACAAGCCGCTAATTTTTACCGCTTAACGCTTGCGACCAATATTTATGATTTTGTTGAACATCGTTATGCCAGAATTGAATTGGCAAAGATGAAAAATATCATTCAACAGGCGGCTGAATTATCTAACAAAGGCTAAACATCAGTTTGCCTAGCCAATTATGCCGATAGGCGCTATAATTTGCGCCTTTTTTAGCGGCTAGTGCAAGGTTAACATGTCAGGCAACAACGTTGAGGTCGACAAGCGTCGTACCTTCGCCATCATTTCGCACCCCGATGCGGGTAAAACCACCATCACCGAAAAGGTACTTTTATTCGGACAGGCTTTACAAAAAGCCGGTACGGTAAAAGGTAAAAAGTCAGGACAGCATGCAAAGTCTGACTGGATGGAGATGGAAAAAGATCGTGGTATCTCTATCACGACTTCTGTGATGCAATTTCCTTACGGTGGCGCACTTATCAACTTACTTGATACGCCAGGTCACGAAGACTTCTCAGAAGACACTTACCGTACACTAACCGCTGTAGACTCTTGTTTGATGGTGATCGATTCTGCCAAAGGTGTAGAAGATCGAACGATTAAATTAATGGAAGTCACTCGTTTACGCGATACACCTATCGTTACGTTCATGAATAAATGTGACCGTGATATTCGTGATCCAATCGAGTTGATGGATGAAGTTGAAGACATTTTAAAAATTGCCTGTGCGCCAATTACTTGGCCGATTGGTTCAGGTAAAGAGTTTAAAGGTGTTTATCATATTCTGCGTGACGAAGTGATTCTGTACCAAAGTGGCATGGGGCATACGATCCAAGAAGAGCGCATCATTAAAGGATTGAATAATCCTGAATTAGATAAAGCGCTAGGCTCATACGCATCAGAAATCCGCGATGAAATGGAATTAGTGGCGGGGGCTTCACATGAATTTGATCTAGACGCTTTTTTGAAAGGTGAATTAACGCCTGTATATTTCGGTACGGCGTTAGGTAACTTTGGCGTTGACCATATTCTCGACGGTATCGTTGAGTGGTCTCCTAAGCCATTACCGCGCGAAACGGATGCTCGTAAAGTATTGCCAAGTGAAGAGAAATTCTCTGGCTTTATTTTCAAGATCCAGGCAAACATGGACCCTAAACACCGTGACCGTGTTGCCTTTATGCGTGTTTGTTCTGGTAAGTATGAGCAAGGCATGAAAATGCATCATGTACGTATTGGTAAAGATGTCAACGTGAGTGACGCCTTAACCTTTATGGCGGGTGATCGTAATCGTGCTGAAACTGCATACCCTGGTGATATTATTGGATTGCATAACCATGGCACGATGCGCATTGGTGATACTTTTACGCAAGGCGAAAAAATTCGTTTTACGGGTGTACCTAATTTTGCACCGGAAATGTTCCGCCGAATTCGCTTAAAAGATCCATTAAAACAAAAGCAGTTACTTAAAGGCTTAGTGCAGTTGTCTGAAGAGGGGGCTGTGCAGGTGTTTAGACCTATTGATTCCAATGATTTGATTGTTGGTGCGGTCGGTGTGTTGCAGTTTGAAGTGGTAGTGGGTCGCTTAAAAAGTGAATACAACGTTGAGGCTATTTACGAAGGGATTAGCGTCAGTACCGCACGTTGGGTTTATTGCAAAGACGAACGTAAACTTGAAGAGTTTCGTCGTAAGTGTAGTCCAAACCTTGCATTAGATGGCGGTGATAACCTGACTTATATTGCGCCAACCATGGTCAACTTGAATCTGTCTATGGAACGTTATCCTGACGTAGAGTTTGCAAAGACTCGTGAACACTAATTGTTAATCGTTATGTTGGTTTAATGTTAAAAAGGTGGCGTTGCCACCTTTTTTATTGTGTTTTTATTAGCGTTATCACAGCAATTAACCTGTTTGTGTGATGTCGAATCTTTCTGCGCGTAAATATTGGCATTCATAACGCCCTTAATTATTGACCCCCTTGTTGTTCATCTAATACTGCATTTATCGTAAGGGTGTTTTTTATGTTAATTTTATCGGCAGTTATATTCAATAGTAGGTGATATATGATCGATACCCATGCACATCTTGATATGCCTGAGTTTGATAATGACCGAGACGAGCTCGTTTTTGAGATGAGCAAACATGGTATTTCGTCAGCCATCATTCCAGGTGTCGCTGTTGAACAGTGGCAAAAACAACTGGCGTTAGCCGAAAAGTATCAATGGTACTTTGCACTTGGGATCCATCCTTGGTATGTCCCAGATGATATTGACAGTGCAATATCTCTGCTGGATAGAAAACTGCAGGAATGTAGAGAAAATAAGCGTTTGGTGGCTGTTGGAGAGTGTGGTTTAGATAAATTACATCATTGGTCAGATAAGCAATTGTTGTTACTCGAAAAACAATTACAGCTTGCTCAAACTTATCAATTACCGGTCATTTTACATTCGGTCAAAGCCCATCAAGAGTTACTGACACTATTAGCTCGGGTAAGGCCGAGTCGCGGTGGTGTGGTTCATGGCTTTTATGGAAACCGCCAAATTGCTGAGCGGTACATTGCACTTGGATTTAAATTAGGGGTTGGTGGATTATTGCTCAACCCCAGTGCCAAAAAGCTTCGACAAACTGTGGTCGAATTACCTTTGAAACACTTTTTATTGGAAACAGACTCACCCAGTATGAGCCCTTTTGACCAACCTAATACGCGCAACACCCCACTTGTCTTAAACAGAATTGTGTCCGAAATCTCATTTTTAAAGGAAAGTGAAACTGTCTGTATATTAGAACAGTTGAATGAAAATGCGTTGCAACTATTTGAGCTTTAATCCTTTTTCAAGAAACGAAATAGCAAATAAAACACTTATTTGCCTAAGAGGTTGAAATTAAACTCTAAAAAGTTGATCAAAACGACGCTTTTCGTTTCACGCTCAGTTATAATCATCAACGGAAATTAGGTGAGTTAACAACATTCAAAAAAACTGTTAACAAAAGGGTGATGATTAATGGATATTTTAATGAGTTTAGTAGGGGTGGTCACCCTACTTGTGATAGGTTTTCTACTATCAAATAATAAAAAAGCAATTAACGTACGTACTGTTGGTGGTGCTTTAGCAATTCAAGCATTCTTCGCGGGTTTCGTATTATATGTTCCAATCGGTAAAGATATTCTGAAAGGTGTTTCAGACGCAGTATCAAGTGTGATTAGTTATGCACAAGCAGGTATTAGCTTCTTATTTGGTGATTTAGCTAACTTTAAAGTTGGTTTTATTTTCGCCATTAACGTATTACCAGTCATTGTATTCTTCTCTTCTTTAATTGCAGTGCTTTACTACTTAGGCATCATGCAGTGGATTATCCGTATTATCGGTGGTGCTTTACAAAAAGCATTAGGTACAAGTCGTACTGAATCTATGTCTGCTACCGCTAACATCTTCGTTGGCCAAACTGAAGCGCCTTTAGTTGTTCGTCCATTTATTGCGACAATGACTCAATCTGAACTATTCGCCATCATGGTGGGTGGTCTTGCTTCTATCGCAGGTTCTGTATTAGCCGGTTATGCGCAAATGGGTGTTCCAATTGAATTCTTAGTTGCTGCGTCATTCATGGCGGCACCAGGTGGTCTATTAATGGCTAAACTGATGCACCCTGAAACAGAAACTGCTATTAACGAAATGGAAAACCTACCAGAAGATCCAGATAAGCCAGCTAACGTCCTTGACGCTGCTGCAGGTGGTGCTTCTTCAGGTATGAGTTTAGCTATTAACGTTGGTGCAATGTTGATCGCATTCGTAGGCTTAATCGCTATGATCAACGGTATCATCGGTGGTGTAACAGGTTGGTTTGGTTTAGAGGGTATTACTCTAGAGCTTATCCTTGGTTATATCTTCATGCCTTTAGCATTCTTAATCGGTGTACCTTGGAACGAAGCATTAGTTGCGGGTTCTTTCATCGGTCAAAAGATTGTTGTAAACGAATTCGTTGCATACTTGAACTTTGCTCCTTACCTAAAAGATGTTGCTGATGGCGGTATCTTGGTTGAAGCAACTCAAGCTGTGATGACAGACCGTACGAAAGCCATTATCTCTTTCGCACTGTGTGGATTCGCTAACTTATCTTCTATTGCAATTCTACTTGGTGGTTTAGGTGCTATGGCTCCTTCACGTCGCCATGACCTTGCAAAATTAGGTATCCGTGCTGTTATCGCTGGTTCATTAGCTAACTTAATGAGCGCGACATTAGCCGGTCTATTCTTAGCTATCTAAGTTAAGAGTTAATCTCGAGGGTAAAACCTCAATCACTGGGTCTTTAGTGAGTCAATGTTAAAGGCCCAGTTTGTAAGAACGTTGTTATTGATTTTTGTGTTAATCCACCATTTCCGATGCGAAGTTATAGGCTTATCGAATACTGCGAAAGAGGATGCGTTAAAGCCACTAGTCAGTGTTCAGTTTGTTCATTTGTTAGCAATACGTAGACATAAAGTCGCGACATTGTTCACAAAAAAGAATTTTGTATTCGTTTTTTATTGATTTAATGTTGAGATTTGTATCATTAACGGTAAAATACGAGTGAATTAAAAAGAAGTGCTATCCAAGAAGATAGTTTAATAATATACATGGGGTTGATGATGAAAAAATTAAATACTTTAGCATTAGCAGGTACTCTAGCTTTAGCTGGTACAGCATTTACTGCTTCAGCTGCTGAGCAAACTGGTGATATTCATGCTGCTGACTATAAGTGGATGCAGTTTAACATTATGTATGCGATTGATGAGCATCCAATTGCTAACAAAGATGAAGCTACACATAACTACTTAGAAATGGAATTTGGCGGCCGTTCAGGTTTCCTTGATCTATACGGTTACGTAGATGTGTTCAACTTAGCTAACAGCGATTCAGGTGATAAATCTGATGGCGCTAGCAAAATGTTCATGAAGTTAGCACCACGTTTCTCTCTTGATGCTATCACTGGTACTGATTTATCTTTCGGCCCAGTACAAGAAGTTTACTTCTCGACTTTATTCAACTGGGGTGGCGGAGCAATCAGCACAACAGGTACTGGTGCAGGCGACGTTAACATGTCTTTCTGGGGTCTTGGCGCTGACGTTAATGTACCTTGGTTAGGTAAAACAGGCATGAACCTTTTCGCTACTTATGACATCGGTCGTAAAGATTGGAACGGTTACCAGTTCTCTGCTAACTGGTTCAAGCCATTTGTTTTCTTCGAAGACAAAAGCTTCCTTTCTTTCCAAGGTTATGTTGATTACCAGTTCGATATGGAAGAAGATTACTCAGGCATGAAAGCTGACGGCGAATACAACCGTACTGAACATGGTGGCGCAGCATTCTTTGGTCTTTACTACCATACAGACCGTTTCGCGCTAGGTTATGGTGGAAAGTACTTCTACCATGCTTATGGCTTAAATGATGGTGCATTTGGCTTCTTAGATACAACTGGTTGGACTCACTTCTTGAGCGCAACTTACAAAATCTAGTTGCTAACGAGTTAGTTATATTGGAGCCGCTTTTAGCGGCTCCAAATTTTAAAAAATAAAAAGAAAATATCTCAACTACTGAAATTTTTATCTAAAATTATTGTCTAAGTATCGTAGTTTTATATAAAGGTTTGTACTCTACAAAGTTTTATTTTCGCGCGCTAAAATGGATTTTTCGCGGAATCGTTGAAACAACTGTCTTTGTTTTATCTTTTCCGGTCTTCAAGGATTCAAGTCGTGGTACTCGTTATCAGATTGAATACTTAGGTTAGTAAATAGCACCTGTATTTACTGGCAATACTGAAGGCCCGGCCATTATTTTAATTATATAGCCAGCTATAGTGTTGCCTGAACAAAATTTATCGACTTTGATTTTTCGTTTCGGAGAGCAATTATGACTGATTTAAAAAAAGCGGCGCAACTTGGCATTTCATTAATGGATTTAACCACGTTAAATGATGATGATACCGACCAAAAAGTGATCGACTTATGCCACAAAGCCAAATCTGCAGCGGGCAATACTGCTGCCATCTGCATCTATCCTCGTTTTATTCCTATTGCACGTAAAACACTAAACGAGCTTGATTGTGAAGACATCAAAATCGCCACAGTAACTAACTTCCCACATGGTAATGACGATATTGCTATCGCAGTATTAGAAACCCGTGCAGCCGTTGCTTACGGTGCTGACGAAGTAGATGTGGTGTTTCCATATCGTGCATTAATGGAAGGCAACGAAACTATTGGTTTCGAACTCGTTAAAGCCTGTAAAGAAGAGTGCGGTGAAGATGCCATTCTTAAAGTGATTATCGAGTCTGGCGAGTTAAAAGACCCTGCGCTAATCCGTAAAGCGTCTGAAATCTCAATCGATGCCGGTGCTGATTTCATCAAAACCTCAACGGGTAAAGTGCCTGTTAATGCGACGTTAGAAGCGGCTGAAATTATGTTGACTGTCATCAGTGAGAAAAACCGTAACATCGGTTTTAAGCCTGCTGGCGGCGTTCGTGATGCAGCTCAAACAGCTGAGTTTTTAGATTTAGCGGCACGCATTTTAGGCGACGATTGGGTGACACCTCAAACATTCCGTTTTGGTGCCTCAAGCCTATTAAATAGTTTATTGCATACGCTTGAATTGACCGAAGCGCCAAAAGCAACTTCAGGTTATTAAGCACAATTTGCTCATTAAGTGATTGGCTTAACGAGCAAATACCTTCGCTTTGCATGACACAAAGAGTGTCGTGCAAAGACGCCATCAACCGATGGCATTCCAGAATTTAATGGCGATCCTAAAGGTGTTGGATTGCCTACCGGGGGACGTATTATGTTTCTTGCTCAAGAAATTATCCGTAAAAAACGCAATGGCGATGCGTTAAGCACCGCTGAAATTCAATTTTTTGTCGACGGCATAACTCACAACACTGTATCAGAAGGGCAAATTGCTGCTTTTGGTATGGCGGTATACTTCAAAGATATGAATATGGATGAACGTATTGCGCTTACTGCCGCAATGCGCGATTCAGGTACGGTATTAAATTGGGATTCATTACGTGTTAATGGCCCGATTATTGATAAACACAGCACCGGTGGTGTTGGTGATGTCATCAGCCTTATGCTTGGCCCTATGGCTGCTGCTTGTGGTGGTTATGTACCGATGATTTCTGGCCGAGGTTTAGGCCATACCGGTGGTACGCTAGATAAGTTTGATGCGATCCCTGGTTATCAAACTGAACCCTCAAGTGAATTATTCCGTAAAGTCGTCAAAGAAGCAGGCGTGGCCATTATTGGCCAAACAGGTGATTTAGTGCCAGCGGATAAGCGTTTTTATTCAATTCGTGATAATACCGCCACTGTTGAATCTATCTCATTAATTACCGCCTCTATTTTATCTAAAAAATTAGCTGCTGGCTTAGATGTCCTCGCGATGGACGTTAAAGTAGGTAGTGGCGCATTTATGCCGACTTATGAGGCATCAGAAGAGTTAGCCCGTAGCATTACTGCAGTGGCTAATGGTGCAGGTACTAAAACAACTGCATTATTGACTGACATGAACCAGGTATTGGCTTCTTGTGCGGGGAATGCGGTTGAAGTCCGTGAAGCGATTCAGTTTTTAACAGGTCAATACCGTAATCCGCGCCTTTATGCGGTAACAATGGGTTTGTGTGCAGAAATGCTTGTTTTGGGCGGTATTGCACAGAATGAAGCCGAAGCTCGTAATAAACTAAATACTGTATTAGACAATGGTAAAGCGGTCGAGGCATTTGCTAAAATGGTCTCAGGTTTAGGCGGTCCTACTGACTTTGTTGAGGCGTATGATAAATATTTACCTCATGCAAAAATTATTCGCCCTGTTTATGCCAATACTTCCGGCTTTGCTTACAAAATGGATACCCGCGAACTTGGTTTAGCCGTTGTCACGTTAGGTGGCGGACGTCGTAAACCGGGTGATGCACTCGATTACAGTGTCGGATTAACTCAAGTTTGCGCATTGGGTCAAGAAGTTAACAAAGATGTTCCGTTAGCCATGATCCATGCTCAATCTGAAGATGCCTTCGCCGAAGCTGCAGCAGCAGTTCAGCAGGCCATTGTGGTGAGTGATAGTGCGCCTGAGAAGACGCCAGAAATATATCGCTATATCCGCGCTTCAGATTTATAAAGGAAAACACAATGAAACGTACTTTTATCTTAATGCTAGACTCTTTTGGCCTAGGCGCTGCGACTGATGCTGATAAGTTTGGCGATGTTGGCTCTGATACTTTTGGTCATATTGCACAAGCGTGTGCTCAAGGCAAAGCTGACATCGGCCGTAAAGGTCCGTTAACACTGCCTAACCTTGCGAAGTTAGGTTTAGGCCATGCAGGTTTTGAAAGCACGGGTAAATTTGCAGACGGCTTTAACGCAGATGTTGAAGTGATTGGCGCTTATGGCCACGCTGATGAGCTCAGTTCTGGTAAAGATACTCCAAGTGGTCACTGGGAAATGGCGGGTGTACCTGTTCTGTATGAATGGGGTTACTTCAGTGACTTAACCAACTCTTTCCCGAAAGAGCTAACTGATAAAATTCTAAAACGTGCTGGTTTAGACGGTTTTTTAGGTAATTGTCATGCCTCAGGTACTCAAATTCTTGAAGAGTTGGGTGAAGAGCACATGAAGTCTGGTAAGCCTATTTTCTATACTTCTGCTGACTCAGTATTCCAAATTGCGTGTCATGAAGAGTCGTTTGGCGTAGAAAACCTCTACAACTTATGCAAAATTGCTCGCGAAGAACTTGAGCCTTATAACATTGGTCGTGTTATCGCTCGCCCATTTGTTGGCACAGGTCCTGCTGATTTTGCTCGCACGGGTAATCGTCACGATTATGCTGTGTTACCACCCGCGCCAACGGTACTTGATAAAATGAAAGAAGCCGGTGGCGAAGTTGTGAGTATCGGTAAAATTGCTGATATTTATGCCCATAGTGGTATTACTCAACAATTTAAAGCGACAGGTCTCGAAGAGTTATTTGACGAAACGTTAACGCAAATTAAACGTGCAGGTGATAAGACTATTGTATTCACCAACTTCGTTGATTTTGACTCTCATTATGGCCATCGCCGTGATACTGCTGGTTATGCTAAAGCATTAGAGTATTTCGATTCTCGTTTACCAGAATTATTTGCCATTTTACAACCAGACGATCTTGTGGTGTTTACTGCGGATCACGGTTGTGATCCGACCTGGGTAGGTACTGAGCATACTCGTGAACGTGTACCTGTATTGGCTTATGGTGCTGGTTTACCCGCAGGTTCATTAGGCCGTCGTCAGTCTTTTGCTGATATTGGCCAGTCTATCGCAAGCTATTTTAAGCTTGAACCGATGGACTATGGTAAATCTTTTATTAATTAGTCACATTTTCGAACGACGGTTCTATATAAAGTTTAATGTCTTTGCTAAACTGTATACATTATTAAGCAACACCAAATAAAATAGAAACATAGGGGTTATAACATGGCTACACCACATATTAATGCTGTAGAAGGTGCTTTTGCTGAAACAGTGCTTTTCCCAGGCGATCCATTACGTGCTAAATACATTGCAGAAACATTTTTAGAAAATGTTGAGCAAGTGACTGATGTACGTAACATGCTAGGTTTTACTGGTACTTATAAAGGTAAGCGCATTTCTGTTATGGGTTCAGGTATGGGTATCCCATCTTGTTCAATCTATGCACATGAACTTATCAAAGACTACGGTGTTAAAAACTTAATCCGTGTAGGTACTTGTGGTGCAATCAGCACAGACGTAAAAGTACGTGATGTCATTATCGGTATGGGTGCATGTACTGACTCTAGAGTTAACCGTTTACGTTTTAAAGATAACGATTTTGCTGCAATCGCAGACTACAGCTTACTAAGTGCTGTTGTTGATTCTGCAAAAGTGCATGGCACTAACATCCGTGTTGGTAACGTGTTCTCTGCTGACCTTTTCTACACACCAGATCCACAAATGTTTGATGTGATGGAGAAAATGGGCATACTAGGTGTCGAAATGGAAGCTGCTGGTTTATATGGTGTAGCACATGAGTTAGGCGCTAAAGCATTATGTGTTGTAACCGTATCTGACCATATCCGTACTGGTGAGAAAACAACATCTGATGAGCGTCAAACTACGTTCAATGACATGATTGTTATGACTTTAGATGCAGCATTAACACTGTAATCAACATCGTAATAATCAAAAAGGGGCACTCAATGAGTGCCCCTTTTTATTACTACTTAATCGAATTAAGATTTATCTTTATCTTTATCTTTATCTTTATCTTTATCTTTATCTTTATCTTTATTGTCCGCAATTTGTACAATGTTTTCAGCATCTGAAATTAACGCCACTCGCTTGGGTTTTTTACGTAATTTAGCCCGCGATTTTCGGCGGTCGAAATCTGCTCGTTTAAATGACAGTGCTCGAGACAATAACAAACCAATAAAACCAGCAACAATTAACATCATTTGCTGTAATTCCATGTTTTGTTCATGCAAAATTTTAATCTCGTCAAAAAAGATATCGAGATTTAAACGCACTTCAACATAGCCAAGATTGTTATCGTCCTGGATTACGTTTTCAATCAGTGGCGGGTAGGGCTTCAATAAGCCTTTTAGTGCTTCTGAGTCGGCCTCTAAATGCTCAAATGACACACTTTGAGCAAAGGCTAGCCTAACACCTTGTGAATTATAGATGTTAACCGACATGACTTTAGGATCAGCGGCTAACGCAGATGCCAACCATTGAAGTTGTTCATCATTTTGCAAATACATGGCTGGTGCTGCGCCATTAGCAGCTTGTTGCGCTAATAAACGTGCCATCACCTTGGTTTGTGAATTCAGCAAGTTTTGACCGTTACGAAGGCTTGCCTGCCATAAATGTATCAGACCAAAAATCAGCGAGATAGCGATTACGATTTGTAATATCCTACTGAATTTTTGTCTTTTCTTAAGACCTTTAACAAAAATCACTTTAATCCTCAGTGTTTTTTCTATTTAATTGGAGGCTGATTTGGGTTGATTGTTGCACTATGCAATGCTCAGCGGTAATCCAATTACAGAGAATTATCAAAAAGCTATACTAATCGAAAAAATAGCCAGTAGATAGTCGTAACATACTAAGAGGCCGTATTGATGCTACAACAACATGATAATGTTTTACTAAATTGGTTATTTTCAGAGACTTGTGAGACATATCAACATCTCGGCTGTGTATTATACCGTTATCAAGAGACCGATTATCCACTCAGCTTGCAAGCGGATTTGCCATACCGTTGTCGGGTGATATTTGAGTCACAATGTTCAGTCCAGATAGGAGCATGGTTAGCGTTAATCTCTGTGGATGCACATATTGCTAAGCTTGATCGCCAAAATGACTTGGTCGGTTTTGAGCTCTCAACTCAAACGCCAATAGATGAGTTGATTATCTTATTTCCACAAGAGATAGCCGCAGAAATCGTTCTTGTACAACAGCCCTTAGCCCGTTTAAATCTTTGTGGTTTGTTAGTGATGGACATGGACTCCACTGCGATTCAAATCGAATGCATTGATGAGCTTGCTGCAATGGCGGGTGTGGGAGAGGATGTGGCTGCCGTTACCGCCAGTGCCATGCGTGGTGAATTAGACTTTGAACAGTCCTTAAGGCAACGAGTTGCTAAACTCGCGGGAGCCGATGCCCAGATTATCGAACAATTATGCGATACCTTGCCTTTAATGCCAGGTCTTGAATCTATGATTGCGGAGCTTAAATCGCATCAATGGAAGTTGGTTGTGGCTTCTGGTGGATTTACGCCTTTTGTGGGGCATTTACAGAATTTACTAGGCTTAGATGCTGCCTATGCTAATGAGTTAGTCATTCAAGAGGGTAAGCTTCTTGGGGAAGTGACGGGTGTGGTGGTCGATGCACAATACAAAGCCAGCGTGATAGCAAAGTGTGCGCAGCAATGGTCAATCGCTTCTGGGCAATGCGTGGCAATTGGCGATGGTGCAAATGACATTCCGATGATCCAGGCCGCAGATCTCGGTTTAGCCTTTCATGCAAAACCTAAACTGATTGCCGCAGCTGATGCCGCCATTCAACGCCTCGATTTACGTGCTCTGGTATTTTGCTTACAAGCCTAGCTTGGCATAATGTCATCGTTTTAACGCAGTAAACCGATGATAACTAAATTCGCTAATATGAAGTTTTTACTCTAGTTTGTTTGTATTTACTGGCAGTAATGATAGCGTAGCCTTACGGTTACCTTTATTTCTGCCAATTGTGAACACTGATATCCAACAACACTCTCTTTTTATTCCTTATCGTGAAGGCCAACTTCACGTAAGGCATATTCATCCTCAGTCTCCCCATGGGGCGACAACTCCTATTTTAATGCTGCATGGTGCAATGTCTAACGGCCGCGTGTTTTATAGTGATTCAGGTCGCGGACTGGCATGTTTTTTAGCGAAAGCAGGCTTTGATGTTTATGTGATGGACACAGCAGGACGCGGATTAAGTTTACCTAAAATTCAACGTGATTTTGCTTTGGGCCAAGGAGAGGTTATTCGAGAACAACTCCCGTTAGTGCATCAGTTCATTTTGCAACGTCACCCATTAGTGTCTCAAGTGCATTGGTGCGCACACTCTTGGGGCGGAGTATTAATGGCCAGTAGTTTAGCCCGCTTTACCGATTTACAAACGAGTGTCGCATCGCTGTTAACATTTGGCTCTAAACGAACTATTAGAGTGAAATCACTAAAAAAGTGGCTTATGGTCGATTTTTTCTGGAATCGTTTGGCGCCTTTTTTGGTTGCTAGAAAAGGTTATTTAGACGCAAACCGTCTACGAGTTGGTATGGATAACGAAAGCCGGGCTTCATTATTACAAACCATTGATTGGGTGAGAGGTGACTGGGTCGATCACGATGATAACTTTGATTATGCTAGCGCGGCAATGCAAACTCAGTGGCCAACAAGCTGGTTTATCGCGGGAAAAAACGATCGAGTATTAGGTAATCCATCTGATGTGCGCGATATGATTGCCGAGTGTGGCTTTAAGCAAGTGAAATATACTTTGTTGTCTAAAGCGCAAGGAAATTTATTTGATTATGACCACGCAGGAATGTTAACCAATAAACAAGCTGAACAAGATCATTTCGTCACGATTAAACAGTGGTATTTAGCTTTATAAGGCTTGTTAACAGTTAAGCGTTAGTGGCCACAATACCAGGGTAACGTATTTCTACTTCAGCTGTAATATCAAGCAACTCACCCGCGCCAATGACTTTCCAAAGCTGTTCTTCTAGCTGTTTTGCACGGTGATTGGCATGAATGTTGATGTATTCTAGTTCGCGGCGGATATAACTCATGTCGGGTTTATCAGTGGCGCCACGATATACTCGTAGTGCCATAAATCGGCCAACTTTTTTACTTTGTTGAATAAATTGTATTTGATTGTCTCTGCCACCCAGTTCCGATTTGAGTATACATTTTATTTGCACTGCCCCTCTAGGCTGGCGTACTAGCTGTATAAACACTTCAAAAAAGTCCATGTCGTGACTGGCTTTCATTGCTTTAATCGGATCAATAATTTGCTGTTTTAAGACATTATTATCCAATAATGGCATTAGGTTATACAACAGTACCTGGTCTGTGTCTTGGGCAAATAAATGGCTAATTTCATCTGTAGTGGTCCCAATACCTATATAGGCCATTTGCGCTGATTTTACTGTTTTTTCAATAAAATAAGGCACACCTGGTAATTGGCGCATGAACAGATTTTTTAATCCGTCTGCCAGTTCTTTTAGCTGTCCTTCATTGTCTGATAATTGTTCGAGTTTTTGTTTGTTATGTGCAATCAACTTATTTAAAAACTCAACACCTTCATGAGGTGCATGGCCAATCAATGCACTTAAATGCAGAGTCAGGCCATTCATACGGCTGCGTATTAATTGATAAGGTAAGTTAGATAAATTGGTTTTACCGGCAGCAGCTTGGAGCCGCGGGAAAGATAATGTCACTTGAGCCGGTTCTGTAAAGTCTAGAGCTTGCTCTAAAATCACTTGTAAACCACGGCTCGAGATATCGTGAGTAATCCCGGTGGCTTTTTTATCACCTTGCTGGACTGTCACTGAGGTTTTAAAAGCAAAACGGGCTTCATGGCGTCGCTCGCTAAAAGGCATCGACACTTTTTTGATACTGTGATTTTTGATCTTTGCTTGAGCAAAAATCTTTAAACCATTGGCATCAGCTTTATTAAACCAGCTTTGGTAATCTCTACGTGCTTCTTCATTGGTCAAATCAATCAGCTGTAAAGTATGGCTAAATTGTGCCAGTTGCTGCTCGGTTAATGCGTTATAACGAGCATCATCACCAGGGAGGGTTGAGGTTTTATAGTTTTTATTATGATCAATGGGTTGAGCGATTAATTTAAATACCCGCCAGCTGGCTTTCGAAGAGGCAAACCCAAGAAATAAGTTAAGATTTTTAGTGGCTTTTAACTCAGCTAATGTCGCCGAATAATAATGTAATTTACCCTGAGCATTATGCGTAAAGCTAAAAAACAGATTATGGTCGCTGTCAGCCGTGTTTTTAAGCACCTGAGTCAAACGTCGAGTATTGATAAAACTCGGTAATTGGCTGACTTCATTTTCATCTTGAAAGTAATGTTGTATGGGTTGATTACCACGCCCAAGCAACTCATAAGTAATGTGCGGTACTTCTTCCTTTATACTGACATATAAGGGTAAATGAGTTAATAAAGGTAAATAATGGCGCTCATAGCCTAAACCCTTAGCAGTAACAATGACATCGTTCACATCGACTTTATAGCGGAATTTATAACTGCGAATCACCATAGTGATCACTTTGTCGAGTGCTTTTCCATCACCTAGGCGTTTAAGCCTCAAAATGGCGTTACCGTCTTTATTTTGGATGTCGACTATTTGATAATCAACGCCATGTTGAATCTCATCAACAAAAAACTCTTCATTCAATTCGAGTAATTTGAGTTTAATCGGCTTGTCTTGATCTAAATGATGCTTTAATGGCAATTTTATCCGGGCACCGCCGACAGACAAATCGAGGGTTACGCCATTGATTTCACTTAAACCAGGCTGAGTCACTGATATGCGGATACTGTAATTCATTCGCTCTTCACAGCGATTAAAATAGCTCCCAAGGACTACACCAGGCACAAGGTAAGGATTGACTTCGTTTGTAGCCTCTTCTGGTAAGATATTTCTCAGCTTTAAGCGTCGCAGTTTATGCGCTTTAACGACGTGTTCGTAAACCCCAAGCGTGTATTTATTACGGTATAACGGAAGTGCGTTGATTAACGATTCTTTTGCGGGCTCATCAAGAAAATGTCGCTGGTTAGCGATGACGACTTCTTCGCAGGGGAGTTCAGTTTTGTCACGTAAATCGATAACTCGGGTGCATTGTGATGAAATACGGTTAAGCTCCATTTTCAATAGAAAACGGGTGGAATTTGATTCATCAACGGTAAGCTGCTCAAAAATTTCCTGAAAATCAGGTTCCATTATTAGCGGCTTAAGTTGTTCAATTAATGCACTGTGATTATCTAAACTCATTTATATTATCGTTTTATTGGGCTTATTGTGAGTCTGGCTGATGTTTTATCGGCTAGAAAGTGCTGTTCTTTATGATATTAACCATAATTATTCATTACCAATCCATTATAGGTACGTTAATATGGTGAGGCTGTAAATTAATTAGCAGAGTGTATTTACCGCTAATTAACAATCAGTGTGAACAAGATTGTAATAATTGGCAAGGTTCAAGATTAATATCGTTGTTATTTATCTCATTTTATTAACTTATTTAACCAGTCATCCTCGCGTTTGTCTATGTTCACTTGTATGTGTTGAATCAATAAATCAATTTTGTTCCTATCGGTTTATTGAGTGTCGGTTACAAGCGTACTCGCACTAGTTCGGTCATTCACATCGATCCCAGCATTAGCGCTAACATGAGTGCTTTTGGTAAAATAACACCGATAACCGATTTTTATTGAGAAAATGGTAGGAAATAGCATGGCTAAAGCTCCAAAAATGGCATTTGTATGTGACGATTGTGGCATGGATTATCCGCGTTGGCAGGGACAATGTCGTTGTGGTGCCTGGAATACCTTGGTTGAAGTCCGCCTCTCTAGCGCTAAAACGGCGGCGTCTCGTCCTGCTGTATTAGGTTATGCTGGCGCTGCTGGCGGCGGTGCTAAAAAGCTTAATGAGGTCGAGTCTGTTGAAGCCGAAAAAAGGCTCACGGGAATTGGCGAGTTAGACAGAGTATTGAGTGGTGGACTCACTACTGGCTCTGTGAATATTATTTCAGGTGATCCTGGCGCAGGTAAAACGACTTTATTGTCAGATCTCGTCGCACGCATGTCTCAGTCTACCGCATCGTTATATTGTACCGCTGAAGAATCATTGTCTCAGTTTAAAAACCGCGTCAATCGTTTAAAGCTTAACTATAACGAAGATAATTTATACTTATTGTCTGAAACCAGTGTTGAATCCATCATTGAAGAATTAGAAGCGAAGCAAATTAAGTTTGCGGTTATTGACTCGATTCAAGCCGTGGTTACTGAAAACGCCAATGGCAGCCCTGGTTCGCCTTCGCAAGTTAAAACTGCTGCTCAAGCATTTACGCAATATTGTAAAAAAAATAACGTCACCATGTTCATTATTGCTCATGTGAATAAAAATAACGAAATCGCCGGGCCACAAACCTTGGTGCACATTGTTGATTCGTTATTGCACATCGATACCAATGACGGTCAAATTCGTACCTTAAGAGCGAACAAAAACCGTTTTGGCGACGTCGATACTGTGGGCATTTTCCGCATGAGCGAACGCGGTATGCTCAGTGTCGATAATCCGAGTGAGATATTTTTGTCAGGCTCAACCACTGAATCGCCAGGTTCAACGATCACATGTATTCGTAAAGGTAATCGTAATTTATTACTAGAGATTCAATGCTTAACCACCGAGACCGAGTCTGAGTTTCCACAGCGTGTGTGTGTGGGATTGAATATGAACCGGATTAAAATGTTAACGGGCATTTTGCGTAAACACACCAAGACCAAGATTTTTCATGATACTTTTTTTAATATCGTGGGTGGTTTGAAAATCGATGAGTCTGAAACCTGCATCGACTTGGCATTAGTCACGGCGTTACTCAGCAGTTTAAATGATTTTGTTATCCCTCGAACCACCTGCATTATGGGGGAGCTGAGTTTAAATGGCGATGTTAGGCCTATTGACAGTGGCGTGCCCAGAGTGAAAGAAGCTGCACAACATGGTTTTACTGAGATTTTCATTCCATTTCGTAATTACCATAAATCGATGGAAGGCTTGGGGGCTAAAATTACTCCGGTTAAAACGATCCACGAGTTACTTGAATTGATTAATTAATGCTATGAGTCGGCAGAGCAATTGAAACAAAAATGGCAAACCAGATTGGTTTGCCATTTTTTAGTACTAAAGCTGTATACGTTGCTACGGCGTTGGGGTTACGAGTGAATTAAGCTCTCGGTCCAATAGCTCTGCATCACCCATATTCAATTCAATAATGCGGCGTAAATGGCTGATACTTTCAACGTCGATATGAACACATTTGAGCCCGAGATGTTCTGGGGTTTTATGAACGATTGCCGCTTGCATTTGCAGCTCAATATCGGAGTCTGGCAGCACAAATGCCAAGGTCACAATGGTATTAAGTTGTCCGGTATAACCTGACGGTAATTCCACCAAAGCCCCATTAAGGCTCAAGTCTAAAATTTTTGTACGCCAAGTTTGTTCTGTTTGCTCTATATGAGCACTAGCAGCAAATAAAATACGAGAAAACTTACGTCTGTCGTCCATGGGTTACCCTTAATGCATTGAGTGGCAACGGGATACAGTCCGCAACCATTGAGTCTATTGTTATTGTTTAAGCATACTCGATTTTCAATTTTTTCGCTGGGTTTTTAAGCTAAAAAAAGGAGCGCATTGCGCTCCTTATGGGATGGGTCACAAATATGGCCAGTCTTGCTTTAGATGAGTAAATGACCCATTAGCGCGATAATTGGCAGTGTAACCAATGTACGCAGGATAAAGATAACAAATAGCTCAAAAAAGTTAACCGGGATTTTACTACCGATTAAGAGTGCACCGACTTCGCTCATGTAAATTAACTGAGTCACAGATAACGCCGCAATCACAAAGCGGGTTAAATCAGATTCTATTGAACTGGCTAGGATAGAAGGGATAAACATATCCGCAAAACCAACGACAATTGTCTTTGAAGCTTCGTTGGCTTCCGGTATTTGCAGTAGCTCTAGCAAAGGAATAAAAGGCATACCCAGGTAGTTAAAGATTGGTGTGTGCTCTGCAAGTACGAGTGCCACAGTGCCAATTGCCATTACGACGGGGATGACGCCAAATATCATGTCGACAACGTTTTTAATCCCTTCTACTAATACGTGCTTTACGCCACCAGCAGTAGAAGCCCGCTGCATAGCTTGTTCAAAACCCCAAGAGAATACCCCGTGGTTTTCTGGCACGCTTTCGTCATCTTCATGACGTGGGGTATTATCGATATAGGTGTCTTTCTTCCACGACAATGGTGGTAATTTAGGCACGATAACGGCGGCAACAATACCTGCTAAACAGACGGTAAGGTAAAAAGGCACAAACAAGTGCTCAAGCTTAACTTGTGAGATCACCACTAGGCTGAAGGTGATAGATACCGCAGAGAAGGTTGTGCCTATAACCGCAGCTTCTCTTTCAGTATAAAAACGCGTTTCATACTGTTTATTAGTCATTAAAATGCCGACGCTGCCGTCACCTAACCAAGAAGCCATACAATCGATAGCGCTTCGACCTGGCAAGTTAAAAATCGGACGCATTACTTTAGTGAGTAATGTGCCAAAAAACTCAAGTAAGCCGAAATTTAACAATAGCGGTAACAACATGCCGGCAAAAATAAACACCGAAAATAAAACAGGAACTAAGTCGTTGAGTACTAGGCCGCCAGTCGCTGAAGATGTGATCATTTCAGGACCCACTTGCAAATACACCATCACAATGAATATGGCGCCCAATATACGCGTCGCTAACCAAAATAAATTAACGTTAAGTAAGGTGCGTAAAAAGTGATTTTTGCGAATAAACTGGGGATTAATAATACGTGTCAGTAAAGAGGCTATCGCCATCAATACGACAATACCCGCAACAATTAGCTGAATAGAACTGCCCATTCCAGATTGTAGCGCTTTAGAAATAATCGCAATTGGAATGGTGATAGCGCCATCAATACTGATAGGCGTCATAAACAGTAACAGACCAATCAAGGATGGGATAATAAAGGTCAGTATTGTTTTAATATTATGTTTTTTGTGTGTCACGTTAAATACACCTTACGTATGTGCTTTAAAGTGGCTCTCTGTGCAAGGCCACTGTGATTAATGGACGATAAGTGAATGTCCATTCAGCTGTACTTTTTAGGGAGGCAAGGTTACCCCCTTATTTGTGCTATGTAAAATGATAACTGAGACGAATAGATATTAGTTAAATGTGGGTAGATATACGTGTTGATGATCACGTATCAGTCTTAATGAATAGGCAAAGTAATGAGCGATAGTCTCGCTGTCATTCGATTTTTAACGTTTTGATGTGGTCGCGATAAAAAGGATTTTGCACTGTTGTGATTGATATCGCGACATTGCAAAATCATTCGTAAGAAAAGTTTCACATCCAATGCCAACCTGTTGTCATTGGATGTGATGTGATTATTCTGCTGGAGTAGAGGGGGCGGAAAAGTTCATTCCCGGCAGCCCAAACCAATATCCATTACAATGATGAGCATTGGTATTTAAAAGCTCAAATTGTGTCAGCTCGTCTTGCAATGTTGCATTATCATTTGGCTGAGCCTGATTAAGTAAGGTGGCTAAGGTATTTCCTAAGGCAACATCGGCTAATTTATTCGGTGATATGCGCCAGTAATCGACACCCATGTTGATCATTTGTGGGATCTGGCTGATAAGATCCACTTGCGCCGCAGATTGGGTTTGAATGCCATTTAATCTCAATAAGGGCTGCGACTCCTGTGTTTGGGCCAGCAATCCCTTACTGTGTCGCTGACATATGGTTTGGCATTTATCTTTAGGCAATTGATAGTGCTTTGCGGTAAAGCAACGAGCAGAGTGCGCTAATGGCATATAGCCGTGGCCTAATACTTCAATTTCATATTGCAACTGACTGCCTGAGTCGATAACAGCTTGCAGCCAATCTTTTGATAATTCGCAAGGCATTACAAAGCGGTACATGCCTTTTTGATGTAATAAATCTAAGCTTGCACGGTTGTAATTATTGATTGTTGGCCCACATACAAAGGGTATTTTAGCCTGATGGGCATAATACACTCCCGCCATATCGTTGGCTTCAATACTAAAATCACCATTATTGATTGCACGTTTTAATTCATTGAGTTCAGATTGCGCTTCGACTAACGCCATCGTCGACAATACCACGTGTTTACCATGGGCTTTGAGCATGTGAGCTAAAGCCAAATAATCAGCAAACTTGAGTTCTCGGCGACGGTTACAGACCGTTTCGCCTAGGTATACGGTATCAATATTGCTGTTTGCGACGTGTTGATAAAATTGCTCAACATCCGCTTTAGACCAGCAATAACTTATTGGTGCAAGAGATATTTTCATCGTAACCCTTATTGCCATTGGCGCTCGTAAGCACCTAATGTTGTAATTTGTCCTTCTGACACTTTGGCTAATGCCTGTGACCATTGAGGTTGCTCGGCAAACGATGTCGGTGATGCTAAATAAGTATCAATGGCACTGCGCCAGACCTGAGTCACTTGGCTTACATAGGCCGGACTCCTTTGACGCCCTTCAATTTTTAATGACGTAATGCCTGCTTGGGCCAGTTCGGGTAACAGACTCAGGGTGTTTAAGCTGGTGGGTGATTCAAGTAAGTATTTGGCATCTTGATCGTATTGAGCTACATAACGACCTTTACACACGACGGGATAGCCTAATTGCTGGCTGGCATCTGCTTTGTCGATTAACACATCGTTTAATCGGGTTAATTTGTCGCTGCCACTGTCTTGCCAACGTACATGATTAGCAGGCGAGCACGAACCACCAGTATTGGGTGACTGACCTGTCACATAGGATGATAAGTGGCAACGTCCTTCAGCCATGATACATAAACTGCCAAAGGCGAAGACTTCAAGTTCGACAGGGCTCACTTTTGCTAAATCTCTGACTTGTTTTATCGATAACACTCGAGGCAAGACTGCGCGCTCTATGTTAAATGCTTCTTTATAAAACGATAACGCGCCTAAGTTGGTGGCACTCGCTTGCACAGATAAGTGTAAAGGCAAATGCGGATGATGTTGATGGGCGTAACTTAATAATGATAAATCAGCCACGATTAACGCATCCATATTGAGTTGCGCTGCTAAATCAACCGCCTGATACCAACGTTGTTCATGCCCAGGTTTAGGGAAAGTATTTAAGGTTAAAAAAACTTTACGGCCTTGGCTATGAGCCAGTTGAGTTGCTTGGGCCAGTTGTGGCGCCGAAAAATTTAAACCTGCGAATGAACGCGCGTTGGTGTCATCTTTAAGTCCTAGGTACACCGCATCGGCACCAGCATTTAAGGCTGCTTTTAGCGAGGCTAAATTACCTGCTGGGCATAAGAGTTCCATGTTGATGTGCTCATTATTTTTGAAGAACAGGAGTGTAAATGTGATTGAGTTAACATGAATTGATTTAAAACAGGTTTCGTTGGATAAATTGCCAGTAAACTAGCTTGCTAAATCGATCTCTTTGCAGGTAGGAACCTTTAATGGCTCAAGCATTTCAACAACGTTTATCGGCACACATTTTACATTTTGCACCACAGATGAGCCGTCGCTCATTAGCGATAGTCCCTACAAAAATAAAAATGACGATTATCACTCAAATGCTTAATCTAGTGCTTGCTGAGCAAGTGAATTCGGGTGAATTGGCATTTTTAAACGATAAATCAGTCGGTATTTGTATCGATGATATTGATTTGCAGTTTCAAGTCGGAATGCATAATAAGTTGCTGGTACAGCCGTTGAGTCATCCGAATGTTATTTTCAGTGCAAACGTGCCTGAGTTATTGTTAGTGGTAGCCGGGAAAGAAGATCCTGACACTCTATTTTTCCAACGTAAATTACGCATTGAAGGTGACACTGAACTTGGGCTCGAAGTGAAAAATATATTGCTGTCGATTGAACTTGATTCACTGCCGGCTCCAGTGAATATCGCAGTAAATAAATTGGCTCAAATTTTACAAACGTTAACGTCGACAAAAGAGAATGGTTAATGATTGTTATTCTATTTTAACGAGATTAGATATAGAGAGAACTCAAACGGCGGCAATGCGCCGTTTAAGTTACGAAAGCTGTAGTGGATTTTTTGTGTTTACTTGCCCGTAATGGCTGCATATTTAATTAACAGCTCATCTTGTGACTCAACATGCAAAGGGTCTGGGTCAATACAATCGATAGGGCAAACCGATACGCAGGTGGGTTTATCGTAATGCCCCACGCATTCTGTACACAATGCCGGATCAATTTCATACACTTCTTCACCCATGGTAATCGCCTCATTGGGGCATTCGGGTTCACACATGTCGCAATTGATACAGCTATCGTCAATGATTAATGCCATATAGGGTTAACCTGGTTGATGAGGGTTTCGGGTATCAACTCCCTCAGGTAAATTACGCATTAGCATTGCCTTTTCGACATCGATATTCATTGGGATAGGCATAAAGACAAAGTGTCCCGAGCCTAGCGCGGCTTCGATGGGTTGGTTTTTGCGATTCACTAATGATTCAATAGTGATAACAAAATTACCTTCGGTTGTCATTACTTCAACGCTGTCGCCCACCGAAAACTTGTTTTTAACATCTATTTCAGCAAAGCCTTGCTCATTACGTTTGCCGGTAAACTCGCCTACAAATTGCTGGCTATTACTCACAGAATGACCGTACTGATAATTTTGATACTCATCATGCACATGACGGCGTAAAAAACCTTCGGTGTAGCCTCGATGCGCTAAACCTTCAAGGTTACTCATTAGCGTGCGATCAAAATCTTTACCTGCAGCGGCATCTTCAATGGCTTGGCGGTATAATTGTGCGGTACGCGCGACATAGTAAAATGACTTAGTGCGGCCTTCAATTTTTAACGAGTCGATGCCCATACGGGTTAATCGGTCAACATGTTGAATGGCACGTAAATCTTTAGAGTTCATAATGTAGGTGCCGTGCTCATCTTCAAAAGCCGGCATGTATTCACCAGGACGACCTGCTTCTTGCAATAACACTATCTCACTACTTGGCTCGCCAGCGCCTAACGTTGGTGTTGCTATTTGTACTTCAGCAGGCATGGCTATCACATCGCCTGTTTCAGTTTGCTGTGCAGGGTGTACGTCATATTTCCAGCGACAAGCATTAGTGCATGTGCCTTGATTAGGGTCGCGTTTATTAATATAACCAGATAACAAACAGCGGCCTGAATAAGCCATGCATAGCGCCCCATGAACAAATACTTCAAGTTCAATATCTGGACAACGTTGGCGAATTTCTTCTATTTCATCTAACGATAATTCACGCGATAAAATAACCCGTTTAATCCCTTGTTGTTGCCAAAATTTTACCGAAGCCCAGTTAATGGCATTAGCCTGAACAGATAAATGCACCACTTGCTCAGGAAACGATTCACGTACCATCATAATCAGGCCTGGATCAGACATGATGACCGCATCAGGTTTCATGGCTATTACTGGTTCCATGTCTTTTATATAGGTTTTGAGTTTAGCGTTGTGTGGTGAGATATTGCTCACCACATAAAGTTTTTTACCTAATGCATGCGCCTCTTCAATCCCTGTAGCGAGGTTTTCCATTTTAAAGTCATTATTTCTCACCCTTAAGCTATAACGAGGTTGGCCGGCATATACCGCATCAGCACCATAAGCGAAGGCATAGCGCATGTTTTTTAATGTGCCAGCAGGGGATAATAATTCAGGTTTAAACATAGTTTTCTCGGTTTACAACAGGGTTAGCATCTTTAGGGGGCGAAAGCTTACTTAAGGACATTAGTGGGTACAAATATAGGCTTGGGAAATGTGAAGTGGGTTGTACTTTTGTGGTTCTCGCCGTCATCCTTATCAATAAATATTCTAAAAAGCGTAATTAATTGGCTTGGTGGTTTTTGAGTCGTCGCAAATAATATGCGTTTGGGTATATAATCTTAGCATTAGTGAACATTATTTTATGGAGACCGCATGTCTACCGAACATCAACTCTTGGTTGGATTATTAAAGAAGCTTAAAGACGATGCGTTGGTGTTGCCAACATTGCCAGAAGTGGCCATGAGAGTGCAAGAGGTGGTGGCGCGTAAAGATTCCAGTCTCAAGCAGGTTGGTGATGTAATTGGCCAAGATGCAGCGATTTCAGCGCGTATTATTAAAGTGGCTAACAGTGCATTATATTCACGCGGTAACAAAGCCGAGAACATTAGCGCAGCCGTCAACCGTATTGGTTTAGTGCAAATTAAGTCTATTACCACTTCTGTGGCCATGGAGCAGTTGTTTATCTCTACCAATGAAATGGTGTGGGAAGTAATGGATGAAGTGTGGAAAACCTCCATTGAGGTGACGGCATCATCTTGCGCCATGTTAGAAATATACAACAAACGAAATCCCGGCAAGAAGTTAGATCGCGATACATTAACGCTTGCAGGCCTAGTCCATAACATTGGTGCCTTACCTGTCTTAACCGAAGCTGAAGTTCATCCTGAACTGTTTAGCAAAATCGATCAATTACGCAGTCTTGTGCGCAAAATGCAAGGCCCCATTGGTCGTGCGGTGCTTAAAACATGGGATTTTGCCCCAGAAGTGATGGAAGTGGTTGAACGTTGGGCTGACTTGCATTACATGCCAGAAAAAGTCACTTATTTAGACTTTATTCGCTCGGCTGCCTTTTACACTGGTGAATTGCGTGCGGGTGAAGAGTTAGATGAGCGTTTAGGTGTGTTTGCCGATAGAGGTTTGCCTGTAACGCCAGAAGACTTAGCCAGTGATGAGTTTATCGATATGTACCATTCGATTAAACAAAGTTACGAGTAAGCGTCATGCCTTGACCTAATTGACGGTATGTTCTGCCGTCAATTAGGTGGTTGCCTACTGTGTAAACAATCACAGCATAGCTCAAAGTAGCGTGGCTTGGAGAGATTATCCATTAGCCTATAATAATGAAGTAGCACTTATTAATGAAACATTTTAAATGAATAATTTGCTGACACTGATTGTGTTTATTGCGGTGATATTGAGTTGTATCGTCGGCGTTATTCATTGGCGACAGCAACGTGCGTTGCGGCAATTAACCCAAGCATTAGCGTTGCAAATACTTAATCAAGATACTTTTACCTTAGATACGTCATCCTCATCGTTAAAACCCCTCATTATCGCGCTTAAAAACTTTCATCAATCCAGTCTTTTTAGCACTGAACGAGACAAATTGACCGGCTTAACAAATCGCGTTGGATTTAAACGTAAAATGCTGGCAAAAATGCCTGTGTCTGAGGGCATGTTAGTGCTGGTGGACATTAAGCAGTTCCGGTTTGTGAATGACTTATTCGGCTTTTTGTTTGGCGACAAGCTGCTTAAAGCATTTTCAAAACGCATAGAGAATGTCGATAACAAACCGCAATTTATTGCCCGTATGAACGGCAATGAGTTTTTGTTATTTTTCCCGCAGGCTCTAACACTCGCGCAACTGGTCCAGCTAAAGCAGGATTTACAATTACCGTTTGAGATTGAACAACAGCCAATAAGTATCAAAATGCAGTTAGGAGTGTTGTCTTTAGCAGAACATCATGCCGATGTCAGTTTGATGTTAAGGCGCTTAGATTTAGCGCTTAAAAAAGCCAAAACCCTAAAACAACCGATTGCTTTTTATGATCATGATGATGATAAAGCTCGGCATCGAGAACTGCTGATCATTAATGGTTTACCCAAGGGATTAAAGCTCAATCAATTATTTATGGTGTTTCAGCCCAAACTTGATATTCAAAGTGGCCAGTGCCAACAAGTTGAGGCGTTAATTCGCTGGCAGCATGAAGGGTTAGGGTTAATATCACCCAATGAATTTATCCCTTTAGCAGAACAAACGGGCATGATTGATCTGTTAAGTACCTGGGTGTTAGATGCGGTTATTGCCCAGCAAGCCAAATGGCGAGAAAAGGGGATTTACGTTAAAGTCGCCCTTAACCTATCGTCCACCGATCTTGATAATCCTAATTTGGCGAACGATGTCGCTACTAAACTGGCGCAGTATTTAGTCCCTGCTGAATGCATTATGATTGAAATCACTGAAAGTGCCTTGATGGTGTCGTTAGAGCAAACCATTATTACCCTCAATCAATTACGTGATATCGGCGTAAAAATTGCCATTGATGACTTTGGTACAGGTCATTCATCGTTAGCGTATTTGCGTTTTTTACCTGTGGATGAAGTCAAAATAGATAAAGCGTTTTTAGATGAATTTGAAACCTCAAAAGCAGCAAAACAAATTGTAAAAACCAGTATAGAATTGGCAAAAAGTTTAGGGTTTGAGGTCACGGTAGAAGGGGTCGAATCTAAGTCGGTGTTAGAAACGTTACATGAGTTTGGTGTTGATACCATTCAAGGTGATTACTTTGCTAAACCCGCCACGGCAGATGAGTTTGAACATATCTATCCGCAATTAACGCATTCTCTATAACTGGCCTATCAGGAGCGCTTATCGTTAAGTGCTCGTCATCCCACTCGACAAGAGCGTAATCAATGATGGCGGCATAGGTGCGAGCTGTCGTTTTTGATTCATGCACACCATTTCGATGTTAGCGGTAACCGCTGCTTTGGTTGCGTTAGGGCGCCAAATAGATTGCTGCCAAACTGTGCGAAATTTACTTTCAAAATAAAATTGAGTACGAACCTCAATAATATCGGCAAACTCAACCCCGTCATGGCACACCATGTCAGTTCGATACACGGCAAAACCAAGTTGCTGTTGCTGCCATAAATCACTGAGTATTTCAGCGCCAATGACATGTTCCCGCGCTCGTTCAAAATACTTTAAAAAATTAGGGTGATAAACCACACCTGAAAAATCGGTATCTTCGTAGTAGATTTGTACTTTAAAAGTGTGGACCGGGCTGTATTGTGGTTTATTAGCAGTTGGGCTCATTTTGCAGTGACCTTAGGGCTTAGAAATCGAGTGGTACAAGTAACTTTTGATAGTGACCTTGTTGCTTTAATTGTTGTAAGCCTTTATCAAGCAGTAAGCTTAGCTCTGTAGCTTGTGGATTCTGTTTTGAAAATGCCACGAATATTTCACTGGTGTGATTCATAAACTGAGCGACAATATCTTGCTTAACACCCATTTGCTCAATATAAACATCGGCAACCATATCATACATAATGGCACCGTCTATTCGATTGACTAGCAGTAAATTAATCAATTGTCGTTGGCTATTTACCTTCACTATCTTTAATTGGCGTTGGTTTATTAGCTGCAGAAGCTCATCGCCATATTCGTAACCGTCGATAATGCCTATCACACTACCCAATGGTAATTGCCATTTGTCTTTAGCGATGACTGTTTGTGTTTTGGCGAAAAAAAAGGATGCGTTTACTGTGAATAATGGCTCGTTGCCGAAAACAAATCGCTCTTGTGTGCTTTGTTCTTTGGTGACATTAAACACGCCATCAACGGTACCGCGCTCGGTCATGATGAGCCCGCGTGTATAGGGAACCACAATGGTTGAAGCTTCTACATTGACTTGTTTAAAAGCGTGTTGGATAAGGTTGTGAGATATACCGCTACCAAATTCGTCGGCAAATGGCGGCCAACCATCTTCGGCGGCTAAGGTGATTTTTATCGGTTCAGCCATCGCGTTATGAGTCATCATACTGGCGCAAAAAATGGCAAGTAAACAAAACATTACTTGAGTATAAATCCGCGTAAAATAACGCGTAAAGTTAGTTTCAAGTAGGTTTTTTGAACAACCGATAAACAACATGTAATCCTTTTTGACTGGCCCTAATTTTACGGGCGATGATAACACCTTTTATCTCCAAAGTGATATGCACTGCGTTAAGGCGTTTCTATGTTGTGCGACTGGGTTGCCCGCGTGTAAGCGAGCATATTAACCGTTATGGATACGCCGCTTCGAGCTCGTCGTTCATGATGCTGCTTTGTTGCAATAAATTTTGGGTGCCCGCTGAGTTAAGTGCTGGACTGAATAAAAAGCCTTGTACTATTTTACATTGGTAGTGCTTTAGTTTTATTAATTGAGCATGGGTTTCTACCCCTTCTGCGACCACGTCTAATTTTAGTTCATGCCCTAGCTTTATGATGCTTTTTAATACGATATTACTGGTTTCTCTTGGAAGCATTGAGTTGATGAAGGCTTTATCAATTTTTAAAGTATCGATAGGAAACTGAGTCAGATAGTTAAGTGATGAATAGCCTTTGCCAAAATCATCGAGTGCAATACGCACTTTGAGCTGTTTTAACTGGAATAACACCGCCTTGGCGGCTTTGATGTCTTTAATTAATAACGACTCGGTAATTTCAAGTTCTAGCATATGAGCCGGAAATTGGCTTTGCTGTAAAATGGCCGCTATATCGGCCACTATACTGGGTTGAGACAATTGCAATGGCGAAATATTGACTGAAATATTACCGTGTAAAATACCTTGTTGATACCATTGATAACCTTGCTGACACGCTTGTGCTAATACCCATAAACCAATGTCGATAATTAACCCACTGTCTTCTGCCTCATCAATAAAGCGACTAGGCGAAATCATCCCGTTCGTTGGGTGGTTCCATCGTAATAGCGCTTCAAGTCCCAAAATCCTGCTGGTGCTGACGCAGCATTTTGGTTGATAAAACACACTGAGTTGATTGTCTGGCAAGGCATTATTTAACTGATTTTTAATCAACAGCCTCTCTAAAAGTGCAGTAGAAAGTTTTTCATTAAAGAAATAACTGCCATTTCGACCATTTTGTTTAGCCGCGTACATCGCCGTGTCGGCGTGTTTTAATAATGTTTTAGCGTCAGAGCCGTCACTTGGGTAGCAAGCTACTCCAATACTGGCTGAGCTGTTGAGCCAATATTGATTAATTTGATAGCCAGCGTTAAGGGCCATTCTGATCCGTTCGATGATGTTGACTAAATCTTGATTAACCTCATTTTCAACTGGTTCGTATTCTATGATAAGTGCAAATTCATCCCCCCCTAAACGAGCCAGCACATCTTGTTGTTTTAAACAGTGTTGTAAGCGTTTACTGACCTGGATAATTAGCTCATCGCCAATATCGTGTCCCATAGAATCATTCACTTCTTTAAAATGATCTAAATCGATAAAGACAACTGCTGCTGTCTTTTGTGGATCGTTAATGAGTAAGGCTAATTGCTGATTGAAGTTAAATCGATTTGCAAGTCCAGTCAGGCTGTCATAATTAGCTCTACTGCTGAGTTCTTTAATTTGTTTAATGCGCGATAAAATAAACAGTATAACAATCAATAAAATGATCATTGCCGATGCAATTAACGCGTAATACCACCATGCTTTATTAACCGTAAAGGCAAATTCAGCTTGTTGTGGACTCCATATGCCATCGCTGTTAGTGCTTTGAACTTTAAAGATATAATCACCTGCAGCAAGGTTAGTGTACATTGCATTAGGTTGTTGAGTGGTAATCCAATCCTGGTCAAATCCGGCTAACATAAATCGGTAAATATTACGTTCTGGTGCGGTAAAATCGAGAGAGGCAAAAGAGAATTGGATCATATTGTTGTCGTAATCGACACTGGGCGGTGCAATGACCTTGTTAGTGTTACCGTAAGTGTAAGCTTTATTAGCTATTTTAGCCGAAGTGATATGCACCGGAGCAATGAAGTGATTTTGGCTAATACGGTCGGTATCAACTTGTATCACCCCTTTATTACTGCCCAGTAATAGTTGAGTTTGCGTTAACTCAATCGCACCTTCATTAAAGGTTAAGTTTGTGTCATTAATGGCGCTAGGATAGTCGGTGATCTGCTTTGTTTGTATAACGTATTTGCTTAATACATGACGGCTGGTTAACCATAAATTACCTTTACCATCTCCGGTTACCGCTTTAATTCTATTGTCGGCTAACCCTTGCTTACGAGTAATATATTCAATGTGGTAAGGCTGTTCAGCGTTGGGTGTTGGGGTTATTTGGGCTAGCCCAAGGCCTTGAGTTGCTGCCCAGATATTGCCTTGTTCATCTTGATAAATGCCACCAATACGTATGTTTTCTCGCTCATTACCCAAGCTTAAATGTTCGGTTGTATCGGTTGAGGGATCAATAATAAAAATGCCACTGGTTGTCGCGAGCCACAAATCACCATTGTTGGCGATGATTGAATCAAAAGTAAAATTACCGCCTGAGGTGTAGAGGTTATTATTATCGTTAAAGTAATGCTTTAACAGCCCCTGTTTTGGATTAAATAGCATGACGCCAGCATCTAAATAACCCGTAACCCACACATTGCCTCGATTATCAGGGTTTACTGTGTAGAAGTCGGTATCAGGAAAACCATAAATATTGCCAGGTTTGTTACTAAAGTGACTCACTTGCTGAGTGTTATTGTCCAGGTAGCTCAAACCTTTGGAATGTGAAATCCACACATTGTCATTTTTGTCGGCTTTGACGTTCCAAATATTGCCTGATAATGCGTCATTGTGAGCAACGGTTAATGGTGACAGATTGACGGTTTGTTTTTGGGTGTCAATGTTATCAATACCACCGTCATTGGCTATCCATGCATGGCCTTGGGAATTGACAGATATGGCGTAAGTGTTGGCCCCAGAGAGTTCAGAGTCTGTTGCTAATGGTTTATAAATGCGACTCGGTTGTTTTAGTGGGCTGTAATAAGCAGCCCCTTGAGTGGTGGCAAACCAAACGAGCCCAGATGAATCAATAAACACATCATCGACAAAATTACTCGGGATAGTGTGTTCATTAAATGCTTGCGCTTGAACCAAGTCAAACAGGCCGGTTTTAACAGATAAGAGCGCAGCACCTTTGTCTGTACTTACCCATATATTGCTGTCTGTATCGATGGTAATGCTGGTGACATAATCACTTGGAATAGCGCCTATTTTCTTACTGTTTGCATATTGTTGGTATTCAGCTGATATTGGGTTGAATTGAACCAGTCCAAAGTGTTGGGTGCCTAGCCAAAGTTGACCTTTTGCGTCAACCTCGCTGGCGAGCACATAATCGCTAAATAACGTGGACGCCGCGGTGTTTTCGATTGCTGAAGTGGCTTTGCTGGCATCAAATAATCGCATGCTTCTTTGTTCAGGTTCGACAATGGCTAAACCGTAATCGGTTCCAAGCCATAATCGATTTTGTGCATCGGCAACGATACTGTAAATCGAGGTTTCAACCGCAATGTTTTGCTGATTTAGATATAAAGGAATGGAAATAAATTGGCTTGAATTAGGCTGCTTTAATTGTAAGCCACTGCCCGTACCGACCCACAGATTTTGCTCTGTGTCTTGATACATTTTCATTATCCAATTGGTGTTTTGGCTAAAGTGCTGTTGCGATAACGGGAAGTTTACGACCTCATCATCAAGGTTGAGTTGATTTAAACCGTCTTCGGTAGCAAACCAAATATTGCCCAGGTTGTCTTCGATAACATCGGTCACAAAGTTATTGGATATATGGTTTTTTGTGCCAGGTGAAAACTGAAAATTAACAAACTCTTGGCCATCATATCGGCTAACACCTGCATCGGTTGCAAACCACATAAAGCCATTTTGTTGCTGGTAAATCATGGTCACCATCGAAGAGGGGAGACCGTCGGCGACATTGAGTCGCTCGATTTGATATTGTTTGCCGTTAGCTTCTAAAACGAGTGTTAACGATAACAATAATCCTAAAAGGTAATGGGTTATTTTGTGAAAAGGGAAAAACATAACTGACCTTTTATAGAGTGATCATTGCTAGATGTAAGTCGTGACACAACCATACAGGATGAAATATTGTAAAAAACTGTCGGTAAGTTGTATATGAAATGCAGCTAATGATCAAATCATTAAAGCAATAATGTGCGGTCTATAGGGGTAAATTGTTGGCATTGGTCACTGAGCGATTTTGCGGTTAATCGCTCAACACTCATTACGTGGGTATAACACTGTGTACTTTGATTTATTTTTTTAAGGAGTAAATCAAAATCGCCATCGCCAGACAATAAAATAACCTCGTCTACTTCAGGCGCAATCTCCAGCATATCAATGGTGATGCCAACATCCCAATCACCTTTTGCTGAACCGTCACTGCGCTGAATATAAGGTTTGGTTTTTACGGTAAAGCCAATGTGTTTGAGGGCATCTTGAAATTTAATTTGGCCATCATCAGCAGGTGCAATGGCATATGCAATGGCATGGCTGATGTGGCCGCGTTGTGACAATTGTTGGTACAAGGCCCGGTAATTAAACGAGCGGCCAAAACCTTGTTTACAGGTGTAATAAATGTTTTGTACGTCTACAAATACTGCAAGGTTAGTCATTATTACACCTGTTTGATTAAGGCTGCTGCGCTTGTTGAGCGGCAATGGCGTCATTAAGTTGCGCTTCAACGTACCCTGGAGAGTGAGTTGAGGCTGAGATTAAGCGGTACATTGCTGGGATCACCAATAAGGTGACGAAAGTAGCAAATGCCATGCCGGAGAATATCACAGTTCCAACCGCAATTCGGCTTTCGCTACCTGCACCTGTTGACATGATTAACGGGATCGCACCAATTAAGGTGGTAAATGCGGTCATAAGAATAGGCCGTAAACGGCGTGCAGAAGCATCGATAATAGCGGTATCAAGTGGTAAACCTCTATCGCGTAATTGGTTGGCAAACTCGACAATTAAAATGCCGTTTTTGGTTACCATACCGATAAGCATGATCATCCCAATTTGGCTGTAAATATTCATGCCTTGATCTGTGAGAGCTAAGCCGATAAAACCACCAAAAATACCCATAGGTACGGTGAACATAACCACGGCTGGGTTAATGAAACTCTCGAACTGTGCAGCCAATACCAGGTAAGCAATCAGAAGTGCTAGGCCAAATACCACCAGTACACCCGATTGGTTTTCTTTAAAGTCTTTTGACTCACCGGTATAAGCAATGGAAATGTCGGTAGGCAATAAACTCAGGGCAAGATCACGAAGCTTTACCTTGACTTAAGTTTGTGATCTTATACTTCTTTTTAGTAAGAAGTGAGTTAACCCATGTCGCAACTACAGCTATTCAAGTACTTTTCGAACATTGATGACCCTC